>JAWCLR010000001.1:0-15062 GCA_038850615.1 Candidatus Woesearchaeota archaeon
TTCTTTTTTGCGCTCTTTATGCTTGCTGGAAAGCGTTATGCAGACCTTGAATTCCTTGGCGCGAGGGCAACAGAGCACAAGGAAACACTAAAAGTCTACACAAAGGACGTTGCAAATGCATTGATGATAATCGCGACAGCATTGCTTGTTGCAACTTATGGCGCGTATGCCCTTCTCAGCAGCCACCCATGGCTTGCATTCTCACTGCCATTTGCCTTGTTCGTAATCTTCCGCTACTTTTCCCTTGTTTATATCGGCTCGCCAATCGCGCGCCATCCGGAAAAGGTGTTCGGGGACTGGAAGATGATAATCGGCATGCTCCTCTGGGCAGTTGCTGTCTATACAGCGATTTATGTCCTGCCGAAATTTTCGCAAACTTTATAAACACCCCGCAGTGATTTCTGCACGGACGGTCATAGGGGCTGGGTCCCACCCGATCCCATTCGAACTCGGCAGTTAAACCAGCCTCCGTACCCGACTGTACTGCATTACGCGGGAAATCGGGTAAGCTGTCCACCTATTTTTTTGATTAAAACTAAACAAATACTAATTAGGGCTCCCTACGGTCGCGGTACCAACCATAATGGAAGTTAAATTTCTACAATAACGTCGCCAGTAGCTTCGTTTATTTCAAGAATCTGCGGGAATTTCTGCTTTACTTCCTTCCAGCTGAGTTTTTTCTTTGCTTCAATGATTTCAGAAAGCAGCTTGCTTATTTCCTGGTAGTGCTCGTAAATGTATTCGCCTTTTTTGCGTTCTTCCTCTGCCTTTTCCTGTAGCCGTGCAAGGCTCTGTTCCTGCATTTGTATCATTGTCTCGATTTTTTTGAGCTTTTCCTGCACTGGCGCTGTCTTCTGCTCCTTCACCGCCTCTGCAGAAAGCGCAAACATCCTTGCGAGCGCCCCGCCAAAAGAGTCAGCGTTCTCGCGCTTTTTGCTTGCATAGCAGTCAAATGGCACAGGGGTCGCATCAACAACAATGCTCCCCTCATAAACCAATTGGGGTGCTGGCTTTTGCGCAAGCATTTTCTGCAGAGAATGCCAAACATCATGGGCGTGCTCCTCTTTCACCTGCTCTGACGCGGAAATCCCGCATCTTATGCACAACTCCTCAGCAAGCGTCTTTCCAAGCCCGAATTGCACTGCAAGAGTCTTTGAAATGTTGTCCTTGCTTTGCATCAGCTTCTCCGCAAATTCTTTTTCGTCAAGGTGAAATGTATCAATCCCTTTTGGCAAGTGGTATGTTTTGCCGTGCTGGACCCGTTCATTAAGTGCAAGTGCTGAAACAACAACATTATCAGCGCGGCAAAGTACAGCATTGCCCCTTCCAAAGATTTCAAGATATAAAACAAACTGCTTTTCAGAACGTGTGACGTGGATTGCAAGGATTCTTTCAGAACAGACTTGTTCTATTTTGTTTACCCTGCTGTTGCCAATCAGTTTTCTGAGCTGTGCTGCAAAAGGGTGTATTTTCTCAGGTGTTGCAGGCTTCTCAACAGGAGTCCAGCACTTCCCTGGCATTGTCTGAATCATTTTCTTGTTGCCGAAAGTAATCAGTATGCCTCTGTCTTCAAGCACGTAAACCTTGTCAAGCCGTTCATTAACTAACGGTTGTAGCTCACCGACAAGGAACCTCAGGTCAAATGCTGTTATTTCGGTTTTTGTCATACAGTTCTTCCAAGCCCAATTAGCGTTACGCCAATTATTATGCAAACAATCCCTACGACCTTGTTTTTCGTTATGCGCTCATTAAGCATTTTTGTTGAAATAAGGCAGGTCCAGATATAAGAAAGCGATGTCAATGGGTAAAGCACTGAAAGCTCGCCATACTGCAATCCTATCACGAATATGATTGAGGAAACAAAAAAGAACCCGCAACCGATGAATGCATTATAGTTCTTTAGCAGTATTGATGGGTCTTTCAAAATCCTGAGCGGGTTCAGTGTGAATTTCACAGAGCCCTTTTTCATAAATATAGGCCCCCATGCAGAGATGAACGTGGCAAAGACAACAAGGATTATGCCAATTAAAGTGTCATTCATGGAGCAACACCGTGCTTGTGCACCCCCTTGCTAAGCATTGCAACTCCGACAATTATTGTTGCCATTCCCGCAAACTTTAATGTGTTAAGCGGCTCTGCAAGGTAAAATGCTGACAAAAGGCTTACCCAAATGTAATTTGAGGCGTACATAGGATAAAGTACAGAAACCTCTCCGCCCTTGAAGGATGTTATCAGCAGGAATGCTGCGACTATGTAAGTTGCAAACCCAATAAGCAATGGCGTGTTTGTAATAACTTGAGGCAACCTCATTGCGCCGAACTTCCAAAGCAATTGGGCAATGGAAGTAACAAGAGTGCAGACAATCACCAGCAAAATCGCGCTTGGCTTGGTCATTTACTCCTCGTACAGGAGCTGGATTACAAATGCGTATGCAGGCCTTGTAATGAACACGCCGATTGACGCCCCGATTATTGTCGTGAGCGCAAAGCCCTTAAGCAGCCCTGCTCCTGCAAACAACAGCGGCAGCATTGCTACAACAACGGTGCAGTATGCGCTGAATATTATGAAGAATGCGCGTTTGATTCGCTCCTTCCAGTTATATGCCGCCTGCTCAAGTTCTTTCTTAAGGGCCTCGTCCATTATGACGATCTGGTCATTAACGCCTATTCCAACTGCAACGATGAGGCCTGCAATCGCTGACAGGTCAAGGCTCCAGCCAAACAATGCATACATGCCCATCGTAAGGATGACTTCGGTAAGGCTGCAGCCGATAATCGGCAGGGCTATCTTTATCTTGCGGTAGTTGATGACAAGGATTACTGTGACTACTGCGACAGCCAACAGACCTGCCATCAATGCGTTTTTGACAAATTGCGAGCCAAGGGTTGGTGATATCGTGTCAATCCTTGCGATATCAAGCTTGACAGGCAGGCTTCCTGTGATGAGCACTGTCTGGAGGCGCTTCATATTTTCAAGTGTCGACCTTATCGCCTCATCCCTAGTGGCTCCGAATCCAGAGCCTGTTATTGCAATATCTGTAACAGCCCTTCCCTTCAGGTCATCCGCAATATTGAGCTCGTCAACAAGCTGGTCATCGAGGTATAGCTTAAGCTGCTCGCTTAGGTAGTTGCCGCCTCGTTCAGTGATTATTTTCAGGTCTTTTGTTGCGTCTGCCTGCCTTCGCGCTGCTTCGGGGTTCAGGGAAATGCTGAACATGAAGCTGCAGGCCCATCCGCCCGGCACTGTGCCACATCCCTTTCTCGGGTCTATGCCACTGCATTCTGCAGTCCTGCACACGTATGTTATGTCCTCTCCGCCTCTGAACATAGTTTTGTTACCTATCGTTGCCTCAAACTTGCCCTGTCTTGCGAGCAAATCCTTGACTTCCTCTTCTGTCGCCCCTGCTATCTCTACGAGTATGTACCTATTTGGCTCACCGAGGAAGCCTGGTTTGTCCTGCACGGTTGTGACAACAATGTCGCTCAGACCATAAACGTTCAGGCGCTCTTTTAGGCTGTCCACCATCATATTAAGCACGTCAACAGAAACCGCTTCGGCGGGCTTGAGTAAAACCCTTGTACCGCCCTGCAAATCAAGGCCTTTGCGCAGGTTTGTTGTTGGCGCATTGTCAACTCGCAGTCCTATGTCCTCCACCCCTATTGGTTCGCGGAGCACTTTTTCAACAAGAACTTTTTTTGTCACGCTCTTGTTCACAAGGACAACTGTGCCATTTATTGTCTCATTGACTTCCTCAACTGCCGTTATTTCCTTTTCCTCTGTCTCATTGAGTTCTACTGTCCTGTATGCCTCTTTCACAACCAGCTTGTAAGTGCCTTTGTTCGTTTTTATTTGGATTGTCTGGTTGGCGCGAAGTCCTTTTGTGAACGCATAATAATCATCCAGGTTATTCATCGGCTTGTTGTTTATGCTGATAATGACCTCCTTTGAGAAGGGCGCTGCGGTCGGCTTTGGGTTTGCAATTCCTGCGATTGCTGCAGAGCTGTTTTTTGCAACGCTTTTTATCATTACCCCCTTGTTCCAAAACTCAGGCCTCAGGGCGATGACCATAAAGACAATGACTGCTATCAGGATTATTACACGGAGGTTCAGGAGAGCTTTCTTAAGCTTGCCCATGCTGTTCTCCCTCCTTGCGCTCAAGATACCACCTTAAGATACCTGCATTCTGGATCCATGTGTAAACAACGTCAAATACCATTCCAATTGAGATTACGAGCATTATTTGCTTTACAACATCCGACTGAGTGACGAAGTACCCTGCCATTGCCGCTCCAAATGCAGTCAGCGACATCAGCATTCCTGTGCGCATTGTTCCCACAGTGCGCTGAAATATTGTGCCTTCCTTGCGCTTTAGGACCTTTGTTGTGAGGAGGATGTCTGTGTCAACAGAATAACCGATGAGCATGAGGAGCGCCGCAACGCCTGCTGTTGAAAGCTTTACGCCAAGCACGTCAAGGGCGGCAATTGTGCTGAGGATGTCTGATACAGCGCAAAGTATTACGAAAGAGCTTGGCAGGAGGTTCCTGAAAGTCACAAAGACAACTATGCTCATAAATATGAACGCCACAATCACGGCAATGATTGTCTGCCTGTAAAAGCTCTGGCCAAGCGATGATCCCATTGTTTCGATTGAGAACTCGCCCTGCCGCATAGGAATCCCCTGGCTGCTGACGGCTGCAACAAGCTCGTCTTCGCCAATGTCAGACGCCTCTATAATTAGTGCCTTCAGCTCCCCTGCCTCTGTCATGCTCCTCACGTTTATGTCTGCCTTTGGGAATTGTGATGACAGGGCCTGCTGTAGCGCGTGGATGTCTGCCTGCTGGACAGGGATTGTCACTGTCAGCCCCCCCTTTAGTGAAACTCCCTTCGCAACGAATTCCCCTGTCTGCGCCTTGTGCATTATCAGGACTGCGATGCACGCAAAAAGGAGCAGGAAGCTCAGTATGAGGAGCTTCTTGTAATGCTTGTCATAAATGTTCAAAAGGAATGACTTTATTCCCACACAATCACCGACGAACAGAGAAAGATGCCTATTTTTAAACCTTGTGTATGTTGGGTTAAGTCAACTTGTTGGTGATGTGTGTAATAAGCGTGGGACGCTTGATGCAGGACGTGAAACGCTAAAATATTTTTTATTGCGTCTAGCGCATAGCGTATAGCGCCCAGCGTATTGCGTCTCGTGAAATCCAAGAAAATGCTTCTAACACCAGACAGGTAACGCATCTTGTATTTACGCAAACGCCTGCCACAATCCTGAATAGACCTTCCAGCCGTCAAAGCCAGGCAGTGGTAGCATATTGAGCACAAAAAGCAGCAGATTAATGCGTTGTGTTATGAACCAGAATACAAACCATCTCTTGTCGCGGATTCGTCTGTACTTGAGCACCAGCCATGCCGTCACAAACAGCAGGAGGTTGACGGCAGGCCCTGCAAACGCAATAATTGCAGAATCGGCAGGAGGGATTGTGCATGCAAGCCCTGCACAATTGATTGTAACATATGCCGGAACAAAGAATATGAAAGGCGAATGCGCAAGCCTGAGCAACACACCTATGCCAAGAAAAAAGTATGCCGCGTGGAAAGTTGCATCCATTCCAAAACCCATTGCGACAAACTTGTGGCTTAGTTCATGAAGGATAAGTGCAGGCGCTGTGACGAGGCAGGCAAACCACAGCGCGCGCCAGTTAAAAGGACCGCTGAAGCCGCGGGGGGTAAAAAACATCATGAATATATAGCCGACTGCAAGCGTCATCAACGCCATATCAAAAATCTCGCGAAAGGAGAGTATCATGGATGTGAGTGGATTTTGCGTGTTTATAAGGTTTTCCCACAGAAGAATAATTGCGTGACTGCCCTCGCAAGGCAGAAAAACGCTTGCTCATCTTCGCTTGCTGCACTTGCCTGCGCGCTACCTGTTCCTTTGTTGCCATACGCATCTTTGCTTTATTGCGGCAAAACGACAATCAAAGTAATCTGAAGTCATTTGAGGAGATGCGTTTTCAGCTGCTGGTCAATTTCAAACAGTACGCGCTCGAAATTTTCGCGTGTTACCGAAGGAAACTGGGCAAGCCTTGCTCCGGCGGCATAACTGTGCCCTCCTCCCCCAAAGAGCCTTGCAAGCTCGGCAAGGTTGAGTCTGCACGTGTCGCGCTTCCTGAAGCTTATCCTGCCGTTCCTGTAAAGCACGACAGATACGTCAATGCCTAAATGAGTATCAAGAACGTGCTGGCCTGCATCAGAAGAAGGGAGGATTGTGGGCGCAAGCGTGAAGCCGAAATTAAATCCCGTTATGTTCTTGACAGCCAAACGGGATATTATATCCTGCAGTGCGCGTTGTTTTTTGCAAAGGTATTCCTGCCTTAACTGCTCGAACTTTTCCGACCACAAGACGCCCTTTGACAATGACTCAACAAGCTCCCTTGGCTCAATCCCTGATGCAATGAGGTCTGCAAGCTGCACTGCCCTTTTGTCTGTGCGCTCCCAGAACTCAATGTCATGCGCGATTTCAGCGAGCTCTTTTGCAACAGTGTCATTCGGAAGGAAGCGTTTTTGTGCAAGCTCTGCAGCACAGACTTTTTCCTTTGGCACAGGCGCGTAATGCAATGGTCCTGAAAGGTCAATTGTGTGAACATGCCTTGAAAGTATCAGGCCGTCTGCTTCTGAGTGAGGGTGATGGCTGTTCCAGTATGCAATCCTGTTCCTTACTGTTATTGCGCTGAGCTTTGGCTCAAACAATGCAACATTGTCCGGCAGGAAGTCAAGGACAAATATGAGGTCTCCGCTGAGGTTTTGCATTGCAGAAAACTGCTCGTCTGCGTTTTCAAAGTTGAGAATTCCGCCAAGCCTGACATCATGCCCTCTCAGGCGGGCTGACCTGAATACTATTGCGGCTGCTGCGAGCCCGTCCAGCTGTTGGGAACAGTAGACGACGTGCATGGGGGAAATAATGGATTCGCGGTATATAAAACTACGGCATTATCCTGTAGAAATGGTAGAGCACGCGGTCAACAGCCTTTATCAGCTCAAGACCCTGTCCCTCTATGATAAGGCAGTTGCCGTCAAGCGTGACCCTTGGCTTTTCAGCAATCCTGACATAAAACACAGCCTTGTCATCATCATCGCACGTTATTATCGGGTGTCCTGCGCAAGCCACGGACAAATTCTTGGTGCATGCGGTGATGACCTCATTTCCCATCCCCCTTGACCAGCTTAGCCCCAGCTCTGAGAATGCCAATGCTAGATACTTAAAGTCTGTGTTATTCGAGCTGTTTGTGCTGTTTGAGTCAGGGTCAAATGTCAAATAATAAGGCGGTCTGAGGAATGTTCTATTAAGAGCGCCGCTGGTTGGCACTTTTTCAACTTCAAGAGGGCTGTAGCGCAGGCTGACATCAAAAATCTGGCCATCGCGCTGCCATGCGGTGTGCCACATTCCGTCGCTCATTTTGTAGAACTCGAAATTGTTGTACGTGAGGTCTGGCTTGCGTGCCTGCAATTTGCCCATCGTCTTGTACACAAAAACAAAGACCACTACCAGCAGCAGTGTTATTGCGGTTATCACGATCAAGTTTTTGCTAATTTTAATTTCTACCACTACTTCATCACCTTTAATTCCTGGTAAATCAAGCGGTCTCCGAGCCTGTAAATGTCCCTTGCATTGTCCGCTGACGCTATAATGCAGCCGTCCCTGTGCTCAACAACAGTCTCATTGCCTGACTCTATTATTATTACTGGCACTTCCATTGTGGCGTTTGCGCATGTTATTTGCGGAAGCTGGTAGTCTGCGTTGTCTGTGAGCGCCCTTTGCACGTACACATTTGCCCATTTGCCAAGCGAGTCTTCCATATAATACATCACGTCTGCAATCTCGGCGGAATAAAGATCATTTGGGTTGTACGAAAACCAGACCACGCGCGGACCGTCAAGCGCAACTCCTGCGCCCTTGTCAAATGGTATGTCCTCAACCTCGGCAGGGTGGTAAAAAAACTGCATTTTCACGCCCTTGATTTTTGCCTGCCAGCCTTGCTGCGTTTTTGAAAACTTTATTCCGTTGTATTCAACCTGGTGTTCTGGTTCTGTGAATGTCAACGCAAATCCTATGACGCTGAGTATCATTATTGCAGAGATAAATATTGACATCCACGTTTTTTTGTCAAGCGGCATAATTCAAGTTGGCGCCAGTGGCTGAATAAAAGCTTTTTGGATTATTTCTTTGTCACTTTTTCTTCCTTGAACACGAACTTTGCAACCAGGAAAAATACGCATGCAAGTATGAGGAAGTATATCAGCGAGCTTAGGAATGCTCCCCACGAGATAACTATTGGTCCCATCTTGAATGTTGCTGTCTGCCACCCGCCTCCTGGAATGAATGGGGTTATTAACGGCATTATTACATTGTTCACGAGCGACTTCACAAGGTCTGTTACGGCAGCACCAATAATGAAGGCGATTGCCAGCCCCACAATCTTGTATTCTTTCAAGAAATCCTTGAATTCACGCACAACATTCAACATTTTGTCCACCTCGGTTGTTTGAAGCCCTCGGCGAGAGTTGCACTCGCGACCTCCTGCTTACGAGGCAGGTGCTATAGCTACTAAGCTACGAGGGCAGGCGTGTTATTTCAGCTGCGCAAGAACTTCTTCTTTCTTTGGAAACTTTTTTTGGCACTCAAAGCATATCACGTGCTGTTTTCCTTTTGCGTCCTTGATGTATGTCCCGAGTATTTTTCCCAGGAATGTCTGCTCGATTGCTTTCTTGCACAGTTCGCATTTCATTATTGGTTTTTAGGTCAGCGAGGATTTATAAATGTCACTCTTTCTGGAAATGATTATGCCAAGGATAGCGATTGTTCACAAGGAAAGGTGCAATCCCAAGGGATGCGGAGGATATCTTTGCATTAGGATTTGCCCTATGAACCGGCAGGGATTGGAGTGCAAGACAATTGACCCTGTTGACCAGAAAATAAGGATAAATCCAGAACTCACGAGTGATGCGTGCAGCATTTGCCAGAACAGGTGCCCTTTTGGCGCGATAAGCATCATCAACCTTCCGGAGGAGCTTGCAAAACAGCCAGTGCATCAGTACGGCACAAACGGGTTTCATCTCTACAACCTTCCAATGCCTGTTTTTGGAAAAGTGGTTGGCATTGTTGGAAGGAATGGCATTGGAAAATCAACCGCGATAAGGATTCTTGCGGGACAATTGGTTCCCAACCTGGGCAGGGAAAAGGAGGCAAGCCATAAGGAGCTCCTTGAGTATTTCAAGGGAACAGAGGCGCAGGTGTTCTTTGAGAAACTCGCAAAAGGGGAAATCAAGGTTAGCTACAAGCCCCAGCATATTGACCAAATTCAGAAGAATGCAAAGGGCAAAGTGAGGGACCTGCTTGAAAAAGTCAATGAGACAAAAAAGCTTGCAGAGATTGCAGAGGCGCTTGACATTGCCCACCTCCTTGACAATGACATCTCAATAGTTTCCGGTGGTGAAATGCAGAGGATTGCGATTGCCGCAACAGTGCTGAAAAAGGCAAACTTGTACGTTTTTGACGAGCCAACCTCTTACCTGGATATAAAGCAGAGGATTAATGTTGCAAGATTCATCAAGGAACTTGCTGATGAGCAGACAGCAGTGCTTGTTGTTGAGCACGACTTGATAATTCTTGATTACATGACTGACTTGATTCACATAATGTTTGGTGAGGAAGGCAGTTATGGTATTGTCAGCGTTCCAAAACCTGCAAGGAATGGCATCAATGCATATCTTGAGGGCTTCATTAAGGAGCAGAACATGAGGTTCAGGCCTTATGCAATCACTTTTTTTGCAAGACAACCTGGACAAAAGAAATTTGTGAAAAAACTTACTGGGTGGCAGCAAATGAAGAAAAAGCTTGACCAGTTTTCGCTCGATGTTGATGCAGGCTCGGTCAACGCGCATAGTGTCGTAGGAGTGCTTGGTGAGAATGGCACTGGAAAAACAACATTTGTGAAAATGCTTGCAAATGTGCTGAAGCCGGATTCTGGAGAGGTTGAGATTCCTGTCAGGGTTGCTTACAAGCCTCAACAGATTGATTCGTCGTCCGAGGAGCTCGTGAGCACTGCACTCCAAGGCGCTGTTGGCAAGTATGAAGTCCAATTAATCAGGCCTCTAGACATCAAGCCATTGCTCCTGAAGAACATGAATTCTCTTTCTGGTGGAGAACTTCAGAGGGTTGCAATTGCGCATTGCCTTTCACAGGATGCTGACTTTTACTTGCTTGATGAGCCATCAGCATATTTGGACGTCGAGCAGCGCCTTGCTGTGGCAAAGACAATAAAAGAGGTTGCTGAACAAAGAGGAGTCACAATAATGGTTGTTGATCATGACTTGCAATTTATAGATGCACGTTCAGATGCGCTTATGGTTTGGGCAGGACAGCCGGGCAGAACAGGCAAGGCAAGCGGTCCTTTTGACATGGTTAGTGGAATGAACGCGTTCCTCAAGGAAATCGGCATTACCCTGCGGAGAGATGAGGACAGCAAGCGTCCAAGGATAAACAAGCCTGGTTCAAGGCTTGATAGGGAGCAGAAGGAAACAGGCAAGCTTTACTACACTTAAGCCCTTCCCCTGCTCTGTCCTTTTACCACGCCTGCTGCAATCAGGTGCGCAACTCTTAAAGGCTCTGGAATAAATGCTCTTGTTGAAGTTATTTTGAGCAGTTCCTTTACTGCTTTTAGGTTTGTTCCTGCATACTGCACATAGACCTTGCCTATTTTTGTTGGCTTTGGCAGTTTCTTAATGAGGGCAATTGCTTTTTTCTTTTTGAGCCATTTCAAAACCCTGAATATTTCCTCAAGGTCGGGATAATCGCGCACGACAACAACCACCGGCCTGCGTGTGAGCTTGTGCAGTTTGTAAATGTCAATGACGTTAAATCCGCCGACAGCCACACCTTTGAGCATTATTGCTTGCAGTTGGGTCCTGAAGCGGCATTTGTTTATCATCGAGGCTATTTTTTCTGTTGCGTCAGTGCCGTCAACAGTTGCATATGTGGACACAACGCCGTCTGGAAAGACTCCGCCACGATACACGACTCCAACAAGCAGGACTTTTTTGTCTTTTTTCTTGATAAAAGGGCTGTCATCAATTCCAATAACCCTTGCTTCTGTTTTCATTGCAATTAATGACTTGCAATACATTTATATATGTTTTCACGAATGAACCAGCACAATGAAGATTGACAATGAAATATTCTCACTCTGGAAAAAAATCAGTCCGTTGGGCGCTTTCTGCGCAGGGCTAAAGCAGTACGCGGGCAAAGTCTGGATTCCAACAAAGGAAAATGAGAAAAAAGCGCTTGCAGAAATTGATAAACTGCTGAAAAAGTGCAAAAAAGACAAGAAAGCGGCAAAATTCCTGAAATCGCTGAGGCGCGGATTCCTTTTTGAGGAAGTCAATGACCCCCCTGGCGGTGTAATGAGCTATCTTTACAACCATTTCTTGATTGAGGGCTTTAAGGAAAACCACATCAGGAAGCTCGCAGATGGCTGCTCAAAGAGCCTTGATGTCAAAAAATACCTTCTCAAGAAAGCCTGGCCTGCTGAAATCAAAATCTTGACAGTTCTTTCATGTGATGGCGCGTTGGGAGTGATCGCAACAGCAAAAAACAACGTAAAAAAGGAAAGCACAAAGAAAAAGCTTGATGTTCTGGCAGAAAAAGTCAGGGAATGGCGCAATGCATGTCTCGTCGGAAAAATAAGGAAAGGCGACTTTACAGAGGTCTTTCCGCTGTTAAAAAAATACGGAAAGGGATTTAGAAGAGAAAAAATCTATCCAAAACTCCTTAAGGATTATTACGATTATCCTGAAACACCAAATGACATTGAAAGTAAGGCTCTTGGATGGCTTGAGGAGGAGCTTCCAAAGCTGAAGGCAATCAGTGCAAAGCTTGCTTCAAAGCTGGACTGCAAGAATAACATTCCTGACATTGACAAGGCAATCAAGAAAAAGTTTAACGTGCCTTTGAAAAATCTCATCAGGGTAATTATTGAAACAAGGCGTTTGTTGCAGGACATTGCAGAAGAAAAATTGGTAAGAATAACGCCGAAATACTGCGTTCGTGTTATTGAGACCCCGAAATATCTTGTTCCTTTCATGCCTTCTGGTGCAATGAGTCCCATGGGAACCCTGACTAAGAAGCCGTTTTGTGTTTATTTTGCAACGACAGACAAGCGTGGAAGCCCTAATGACTGTCTGCCTGAAATTTTTCAGCTAACAATTCACGAAGAGCACGGTCACTGTGTTAATTTCATGAACAGCTATACCGGATTCCTTGGAAAGTTGAGATTGATTGAAATTCTTGGCTCGTCTTTGGACACTCCAATCACAGAAGGGCTGAGTTTTCACCGCGAAATCGAGCTTCTTGAGGTTTTCAGGCACCTGGAGCACGAATACCTACCAAGCAAGGCAGAAAAAAACATGATAAAATTCATTAGCCAATACTCTGACTTGGAGACTTTTAATGATGCAATGGAATATGTTGTCAGGAAATGGCGTGTTGGGCGCTTCCTAAGGGCAATCAGTGATAGCAGGGTGAATTCTGGCAAGCAAAAGTATGCTGATTTTGTTGAATGGGCTCACAAAAAAACTAGGTTGCCAAAGAAGCGCATTTTTGACCTTACATTTAGCTTCTTTGAAAACCCAGGATACTCGCCAAATTACAGCATTTTTGGTCAAAGAATTGCAGAGCTCCAGAGAAAGGCGATGAAAAAGGGAATTTCAAGGATTGATTTTAACACTTTTGTTGCGAGCAAGGGCTTTCCAGCAAGAAGGATTTTTGAAAGGCAGATAAAGGAAGAATTCAGCATCTGATTTTCAGCTTATTTTTCTTGCAAAAACAAGAAATCCTGTGTGGCCGAATGGCGCTGTGCTTGGCCTGAGTATTTGTCCTTCTGCTTTCCAGGTTCTTTCTATGAGTTCGCAGTTTTTGATGAGCAAGAATCTCTTGTTTTTTATCAGTTCGTTTGCAAAATTCAGCATTTGTGTCGCCTGTATTGCATAAACAACAAGGTGGCCGCCAATTCTTAATGCGTTTTCTGCTGTTTTTATCGCCTTCCATGGTTCTGGAACGTCAAGAACCAGCACGTCAGCATTTTTTTCAGGGATTTTTTCGTAAACGCTTCCCTTCTTGATTACCAAATTATTTAATCCAAGGAATTTTTGGTTTTGTTTCGCAATCTCTATGTGCTTGTCAAGTATTTCGTAACTTACTACTTTTTTGCAGATGTGCGCTAGATAGCAAGCAAGCGCTCCTGATCCTGTTCCTGCATCAATTACGAAGCTGTCTTTGTTGATTCCTGTTGCAGAAACTATTATTCCCATGTCTTTTGCTGACATTGTTTGTGGCAAGCGCTTTATGTGCCTTAAGTCGTCTGTAAAATCAGCGTCAATGATCGTGAATTCCTTGCCTGTTGAGGTTTTGACTGTGCTGCCTGCTTTTTTCTTTAGGTCTTTTGCCTTGACGACTCCGTATTTTGTATGAAAATCACGTGTGGGGTCTACGATATAGAAATGTGCTTCTTTTTCTATCCTGACTTCTTTGTTAAGCTCTGGCACGTAATGCCTTTGCTCTTTCTTCAGCAATATTCTGTGTTTCACTTGAGGTCAGCCTCTCCCCATACCACGTTGTATTTCTTGTTGTAAATTGCGACTTTTGTGTACTTGTTCACGTCAAGATTGTTTGGCAATGAGTATGGATAGTTCCCTGTGTGCGAAATCAGGTTTCCAACCACGTAGCCTTTGGTTACATCGCCAGAATGCAGGACGACAGTGAGCCCTGGTCCTGGTGTTGTATCAAAGCCGATGAAGTTTAGTGATAATGCTCCGCCTAATGCTCTGGATATCTGGACCCTGCCGTTTGTTTCATGCACGACTTTGCGGAAGTATCCTTGTTTTAGTATTGCTGGTTCTGGCACGTTTGTTGGTCCTGGAGCTATCTGGCCTGATGCTGCGGAAACCTCTTGCATTATTTCATAAGGTGATTGTGCTGGTCCTGCTGGCAAAGCCGCGGGTGCTGGCGGGGTTTCCTGAGTTGCGGGTACTTGCGGCAGTGATTGTTCTGGCAGTGGTGTTGTTGCCGCATCCTGTCTTGAAGTTGCTGGTTGCGCCTGCTGTGCTGTGCAGCCAATCAAGAACATCACGATAAGCAATGTAATTATTTGTTTCATCAATGACTGCCTCCTAAAAAATGAAGCGGAGGGAGGGATTTGAACCCCCAAATGATCGCTCTGCAGGCGATTGCCTTGCCGGATTTGGCTACCTCCGCAAACAATAGTGTTATGCTATGACGTCTTTAAAAAAGTATCTTAACTCCAACGGCCCTGGCAGGATTTGAACCCGCGACCCTCTGCTTAGAAGGCAGACGCTCTGTCCAGGCTGAGCTACAGGGCCATATGATTTATGAGAAAGAGATGGTTTATAAACAATATGCTTTTTCTAAGAATAATTCATACTTCTTAACTTTATTAGGATTTTGGAAGCCAACACGATCCATAAATCTTTTTACCCTTTTACCCCCATTAATATATACCCTATATCGCGGATATTCTTTATTCCGTTTCACATAAAAGTTTTTTTCCTTTTGAACATAATTTTGTACACCAAGCTCACTAAGAATGTCTGAATATTGACGTATTAACTGCTCAGATTTAGAAGTGCCATGAATAACAGGATAAGCATGCGGTTTGTATTTAACAGTAAAACAGAAATCAGAATCAGCCAAGCCTCTAAGAAAAGCACTTTTAGTCTTCAAATCACTTTTTAATACCAATTCAGGAATAACAACATTATTTTTGTTATGGGATAAACCAAATACATTTTTGAGAAAAAGACAAATGGCTTGTGACTGCTTACGTAACATCAGGATGTTGCTCTGTTCCAATATTTGTTGATTGAATTTAACGCCAAAAAGTTTGTGTATCAATCCATTAACATATTCCATATGGTAACATTTATCTTTGAGGTGTCCAGATATGTCTATTTCATAATAAAACCCATTTTGTTTACGTCTTTTAACC
>JAWCLR010000001.1:15072-15578 GCA_038850615.1 Candidatus Woesearchaeota archaeon
TTTAACCATGCCGACATGACCGTCTCCAATCATCACACCCAAAAATTCTGCCAATTCACAACTTAGAGTATTTGGTAAATGAATGTTGTTTTTCTTATCACACCTACTAAAGGGGATGGCAGCCACATCGAGATTCATAAACTATTTTTGAGAAATTGTTGTTTAAATACGGTGCGTGGGTATGTCCAGTGACCAGTGTCGTTGGAAGATCTCTGGATTTTATTCAATCCAGTCCTTGTTCTTTATCTTTTCAGGCAGGTAATGGTCAGAAATAAAAGTGATTCCCCTTGCACTAAGCGCTTGGATTTCTGCTTTTGCTCCGTAAGCTTTCATCATTTTGAATTCCCTTTGCCAGACCTTATTGTTCTTGAACCAGTCGTATTCTGAGATTTGTTTCAGGCGTGAAATGTCGACGTCTTTGAGTTTGATGAAGTGTTTCTTGAGGTTGTATTTTTCTATGTCATCCGATGTGATGCCGAGATATTTTGCGTTTGGCAGCGTGAGTG
>JAWCLR010000001.1:15588-93042 GCA_038850615.1 Candidatus Woesearchaeota archaeon
TTCAGGACTGAGTAAATGTAGACTCCGTATGGGTCGTAGTCGCACAGGACGTAAATTGGCAGGTTGTGTTCTGTTGACAGCCTTTGCAATAATCGTCTTATTCCTCTTGTTGTTTGTCCTTGTGAGCTCATTATTATGCATTTGTGCTTGTCCCAGAACTTGTCCTCATGCAGACGCTCCCAGACTGCTGCTTTTTCCATATAGAGGACGTATTTTGCGTCTACTTTTTTGAACTTGATGTCTTCAACATTTGAGGGGATTGACCATCCTCCTGAGCCCATTTTGCTCCAGTCTATTGTGTCTCCCTTGTCTTCTATGATGACGTGTCCTGCTACTGAGCCGTTCTTGTTTGCGTTCATGTTTAATTGTTCTCTTGAGAATCCTGAAATGAGTTCCATGTCCTCTATTGCGTTGTCTGATTCTGTTTGTTCGTCAACAAGGTTTATGTTTGTTCCTGGCAGTGTGCGTTTTGCCATGTAGAAAACATCCCTGAGTGACGCGTGTTTGTTTAGGTCAAGGAGTTGTTTGGAAATCTTTGCAACTTCAAGCGTCTGGACAAATTTCTTTACGTGCCCGACGTTGAAGAACATTCTTTCTGCTGTCTTGTTTCCCAACTCAAGGGTTTTTGTCTTTTCATTATAGACTACGTTGCTTAATGCTCTTACAGGAACGTCAATCTTTGGCTGTTTTCCTTTCTTGACTGATTCTACAAGTTCCTTTCCGATTTCTTGTAGTTTTTTCTTTGCCTCATTCATTCTTCATCACTTTCTGCTGAGCCTGTGAGCTTTATCTTGTCCTCTTTGTCCTCTTTTTCCGAAGTGGTTGCTATTGCCGTGTTGCTTATTATGAATTCCTTGTTTTTTGCAAGCATTGAGCTGAGTTGTGTTTCAATCAGTTTCTTGTTTTCTCCTGACAGTACTGCGAGTGAATCAGCGACTTCTGGTATGTAGCGCTCGAATATGTTTACTCTTTCCCTCTCAAGACTTACTCTTCTTTTCTTGTTTACGTATGCTCCGAGCCTTCGTCCTGCTTCCTGCAGTGCAAGCTTGATTTCCTTGACGATTTCTGGATAGTGTGCTATGGCTTCTTTTGCTTCTGACGTGAAAGGCGGCCAGACTGATGCCAAATGGACAATAATGGTCAATGGTCCTATTGGTGGTGAGCCTGTGCTTTGTTGCATTCCGTAAGGCTTCCAGTTTGTTTGTAGGATGCTTTTGAATGCTGCGCATGCTGATTGTTGGTATAAGAGCGGGACCCTGTTTGCAAACCTCAGGATTCTTGCAGGCTCTTCCTTTGGTTGCTGACCTCCATATGCAAGCGCAACTTCAACGACGAAGGGGATTCCGCGGTAAACTTCCGGAGGCCTTGTGACTGCTGTGTAGAATTCTGCAGCAACTTCTTTTCTGAGCCCTTTTTCAAGAAGTTCTTCGCCTATTGGGACTATGCAGTCTGTTGGTGGCGCGATTATTTTTGTTTTTTTGATTCCTTCCATTAATTTTTCTATGTGGGCAAGCTCGAGTTCCCTAGGCTTCATGTCTGGTGTGAGTCCTGCGTTTGCGCAGATTTCTTTTGCTGTCTGGCTTCCGACCCTTGAGAATTCGTTCATGAGAAATGACTGCAGTGTTCTTGATTCTGTTGAACGAATCATTTTGAGCATTATTCCGAGTTCAACGCCATATGGGTGGGGCTTGATTTCCTGGGGCTCCCTTGGCAGTTTGTCTGTTGCTCTTGGGAATATGACTTGTTCTGCTTTTGGGTTTGTGTAAATTATTGTTGCGTGGGGGTTGACGATTGCTGTTTCCTTTAAGTAACTGTCTACGCTTTGGTCTCCTTTTTGGTAGCTTGCCTCAATGTCCAGCTCGACTTTTGTGCCGTGGTCTTTTTTCCATTCAACTTCGTGTTCCTTGACTATGTGGGGCTCGTTTGTTTTCGTGTCAAGATGCAGTTCCATGTGGTGTGCTGGATGCTTTGGGTCTATTCTTGTTGTTATTCTTGCAGGCCTGCCTGTTGTCAATTGCGCGTAAAGTACTGCTGCTGAAATGCCTATTCCCTGCTGGCCCCTGCCTTGTTTCATTGTGTGGAATTTTGAGCCATAAAGAAGCTTTGCGAACACGTTTGCAATCTGCTTTTTGACTATTCCGGGTCCGTTGTCCTCAACAATTATTCTGAACCTGTCGTTTCCCATTTCGATTATTTGCACAGAAACCTCTGGCAGTATTCTTGCTTCCTCGCAGGCATCAAGGGAGTTGTCAACTGCTTCCTTTACTACGGTTAGGAGGGCTTTTCTTTTGTTGTCAAAGCCGAGCAGGTGCCTGTTTCTTTCAAAGAATTCCGCGACTGAGACTGCTTTTTGCTTCTCTGCAAGTTTTTCTGCAATTGGCCTGTCTGCCATTACTGCTCACCCGTCATTTCTGCAAGTCGCATTTCTTTTCTTTTTCTTTCAAGGAACTTGTATACTGTTCCGTGTTTTCTGCCTGAAAGCAATGCCTCAATTGCCTTTCTGGCGTTTGGGATTCCTTCCAGCCTGCCGATGATTCCTATCGTTTTCCCGTAAACGCTGATGTTCGTGAATGTCAAAGCCTCTATCGTTCTCCTGCTTTTTCCACCCTCGCCAATGACTCTTCCGCGAAGCCTTTGGAGCTCTTTGGGAGTGCTTGCGTAATCGCTCAGGTTGATGAATTCAATGCCATAATCCTGCTTGAGCAATTGCATTGCGATTTCTGGATTAAAGCCGCGCCCTATCGCCTTGATTATTTCCCTGCAACTGTATAACAATAGTGCGTCCTTGCCGGTTATGCTCACGTCACCCTCGTCCGAATCGACTTTTATCTTTGTCTTTGTGACGTGTTCCAGCTGTTTTTTTTGTTCGCCTTTCTTTCCTATGAGCACAGCGACCCTTTCCTTGGGTATTTTCAGCTCATAAGCAAATTCTTCAACTTCTTGGGAGGTCATAATCATTATACGATTTTTGTGTTGGGAACGTGGTTTGTTTTTAAACTTTGCGAATTGGCTTTTTTCCTGTTATTTGCTGCTTTACTATTGTCTCGTCTGCATTTATTCCTAACTTCCTGAAAAATGTGCAGATGTTCTTTATGTCGCGGTTGAGGTATTCTTTTGCGTTTGGGTTTTCCAGTGTTGTTGCCTGGCTCATGTCAATAAATACGGGCTCTTCGTTGTAATTTAGAATGTTGAACTGGCTTAAGTCTGTGTGTACCATTCCTGCCTTGTATAATTTCTGCATTCCGCTGACAATCTTTTCAAAGAAATTTTTGGGATTCTCTGGAATCAGGTCTTTTACTCGTGGTGCTGGGATTCCCTCATCGCCAATAAACTCCATCACTAACACGTTATTCAGTACTGCGCGTGGTGTTGGCACTCTTACCCCTGCTTCGCGGGCTTTTAGTAGGTTCCTGTATTCGCGCTTTGCCCACAATACAACAACCTTTCTGCGGTTCTTGTCCAGTCCTGAAAACCGCGGGTCTGCCCTGAGGTAATCGTACATTTTGTTGAAGTCGCAGGTTGCTATCCTGTAAATCTTGACCATTACTCTCTCGCCTTGTGCCAATGCCGAGAATATGTTGGCCTCTTTTCCAATGCTGACAGGGCTCTCCAACCCATCCAGTTGCCCTTTGGAAATCAGCTTGAGAATCGTCACATTAGTGAAATTGTCAAATACGTCCTTGAATGTCTTCTTTATGTCTTCAGGATGCCTTATGCGCGCCATTAACCCCCCACAAGATTATTTTGTTTTTATACCTATCTTTGATTTTCTTTATAAACCAAATACGAACCTTTATATAGACCTGTAACATATAGTTTGGACAGGTTAAAAGGCCGCAATTATGGCCCGTTGCCGAGAGAACCCTGTGGAGCTGACGGAAAACCAAGCAATGAGCTCAGGGGGTTAGCGGCGTGGCTACAGGCCTTTTAACAAAGTCAAGATAACCAAACAGAGACTGAAAAGAACCAATCATCATCATTTGTTCACTTTCCTTCGGTTTGAGGAAGGAATAAGCCGGAAAATAACCAAAAGAAGTCCCAAAGGATGCTTTTAGTCATTTCTGGCCGGACTGGTTCTTTTTAGCCTTTTGATAACACAATGGGGAATAATATGGAGGGTTTAAAATGGGAAAAATCAGTCCTGTTTCATCTAAGTATATTATCAACGCAAGCATTGAAATCGAAGGGGTTGTTGACAGGCCGGATGTCATTGGCGCGGTCTTTGGCCAGACAGAAGGCCTCTTGGGCGCAGACCTTGAGCTCAGGGAGCTTCAGCGCTCAGGCCGTATAGGCCGTATCGAGGTTAATACAGAAACGCGTGGCGGGAAGACGCAGGGAAGCATAATCATACCATCTTCTTTGGACAAGGCAGAAACTGCAATTGTTGCTGCTGCTTTGGAAATCATACAGCGAATAGGTCCGTGCAATGCAAAGCTAAAGGTCACAAACATTGAGGATGTCAGGATTAGCAAGAGGAACTTTGTCATTGAGCGCGCAAAGGAATTGCTCAGGACAATGGTTGACAGTGTGATGCCTGACTCGCAGGAGCTTGCAGAGGAGGTCGCGCACTCTGTTAGGATTATGGAAATCACTGAGTACGGCAGGGACAGGTGTCCTGCAGGTCCTGGAATTGATGAGGCAGATGAGGTTATTGTTGTTGAGGGCAGGGCAGACGTGCTTAACCTGTTGAAGAACGGTTTCAAGAACGTCATTGCAATGAACGGCACTCAGGTTCCGCAGACAATAATTGACTTGAGCAGGAAGAAGGACATTGTTGTCTTTCTTGACGGCGACAGGGGCGGGAACCTCATTCTCAAGGAGTTGATGAACATTGCAGAGATTGACTTTGTTGCAAGGGCTCCTGATGGAAAGGAAGTTGAGGAGCTTGCAAAGAAGGAAATTCACAAGGCATTGAGAAGCAGAATAACGATAGAGCAGGCAAAGCTTGAACTGGCTGCGAATGATACCTCGCAGAGCATTCGCAGACCTATGTTGCGCGAGAGCACGTTGAGGATGCAGCCGGCTCCTGTCAGGGTTGTGCAACCCCAAAGGATTCAGCCATTTGCCAGCAGGTCAGCCTCTGCCGAGCCTGAGCTTAAGCGGGTTATGCCTGTTGGGCCTGTGATGCAGGGAAAGCAACTGAACCCTGAGGAAAAGAAGCGCTTTAGCAGCATGCTTGAGAACCTCATCGGCACTCGCGGCGCTTATTTACTTGACAACAAGATGAACGTGCTTGGCAAGGTTCCTTTTACGGAGCTTGGAAGCACTCTCAAGACCCTTAATTCGGGAGTTTATGCCATTGTCTTTGACGGTTCTGCTGACAAGGAAATCACTGACATAGCAGAAAGGGCAGGCGTCAAGCATATCATCGCAATGGACAGCAAGGTCAACGGCACTGCAGTAAACGTGGTTACTGCAGCTGAATTGTAATGGTGAATAATGTTGGAAAACATTGTCAAGCAATTGGTAGAACTTGCAAAAGCAGAAAAATGGGATGAAGTTGACGCCAAAATCCCAAAAGTCTGCAATGACAGTGTAGTGATTCGCTGGGCATACACGCAGGGATTGTACGATTGTGACGATGCAAATGTTCGTGATTTGGCCGCCAGCATTCTTGAAAAGGCAGACTGGCCTAAAATGCTGGATAAGATAATCCGTCGCAATCTTTTGGGTGCTTTCAGAACAGAGAAGCACACATATGCTAGGTTCAGGATGGCTTGCGCTCTCTACGGTCACAAATGCAAGACTGGCCCTGTAAAGGCAGCCATTGAGGAAGCCCCAAAAGATGTTCAGAAAATCGCACAGAAATACCTGAAGCGCTGACAAATGCAAACATTTTTATTCTTCTTCTTTTTTTATTTTATATGCACCAATACAGAATCCTTGTAGAGATAAGCAATCCGAAACTCCTTCTAAACGGCGATGAATCATCCGGTCTTCGGCAAGGGGTCAAAGGCGGTCTTGGACTGATTGATTTGCAGTTGCCTTGCAAGGAACTCCTAATTCGCAATTATGACGGGCAGTTTGCTGCTTTCCCTATTAAAACAATTAAGGCAGCGAATCCTGAATGTTACGACATTGTTTACAGGATTAGTGACAGAACAGATTGTGTTGAGTCTGCGCTAAAGGAATCAAAAAATGTTGTGGGAATACTTGTTGAGAATCAAGAAAATGCTTGTTTAGAGGCAATCACAAAATTGAAGGAATCTTATCAAGACAGGGTGATTTGCGCAAAGGACTTTCTCGAAGCGGCAGTCAAGCTTGTCTGTGATTATGAGCTTAACAAAGACAGAAGAGTGGCATAAACCTTTTTATACTCATCAACCACATTTCTTGTTGAAAAGAGGATGGCATACGAAATAATTCTTGGAAGGGAGGAAGCTGAAAGGGAGAAGTTCGGAATCCTTGGCACAATACTCCTTGGCAAGCATTACGTGCAGATGGGGCAGACAACCGCTTTAGCGCAAAACATTTACCTTGACCTCAACAGGGCGCACGTTGTTTTCGTCTGCGGAAAACGAGGTTCAGGAAAGTCATACTCCCTCGGAGTCATTGCCGAAGGAATAGCAACAATGCCTGAGGAACAACGCTCCCGCCTTGCAGTCATCCTTCTCGACACAATGGGTATTTATTGGACAATGAAGTATCCCAATCACAAGGACGAGCATTTGCTCCACCAGTGGGGTATTGAAGGTAGGGGAATTCCTGTAAGAATATTCACCCCAACAGGTTTTTTCAAGAAATACAAGTCAGAAGGCATTCCCACGGATGTTCCTTTCTCAATCAGGCCTTACGAGCTCACGCCAGAGGACTGGAACCTGACTTTTGACATACACCCGGATGACCCACTTGCTGTTTTCATAGCAAGAATAATACTCACGCTGAAAAAGGAACGCGATGATTATGACATTGAAGATATCCTTCAGGCAATAGAAGCAGACCCAAGAGAGGATGAGCATGTTAAGAATGCCGCAATCAACCGTTTCCGGAGTGTTGAGCAATGGGGCGTTTTTTCAAGGGAGGCAACGCCGCTTAAAGAAATAGTCAGGGGAGGTCAGATAACCATTCTTGATTTAAGCCCTTATGCCGTAATGCCCAACGGCTGGAAGATAAAGCATTTGGTTATTGGTCTTGTGGCTGAGAAGCTGTTCATGGAGCGCATGGTTGTCAGGAAGAATGAGGAATTTCAGAGCATTCATTCTGCAATACATTATTTGCTAACGCAGGAAGAAGAGGAAGAGGAAAAGCTAAGGTCAAGGGAGATGCCTATCGTCTGGGTAATGATTGACGAGGCGCACGAATTCCTGCCTGCGGAGGGCAAGACCGCCGCAACTGACGCCCTCATAACGCTTCTGAGGGAGGGTCGCCAACCTGGAATCGCTCTTGTGCTCTCAACCCAGCAACCTGGCAAGATCCATACTGATGCGATGACGCAGTCTGACATTGTACTTGCCCATCGCCTGACTGCAAAAGTTGACACTGACGCCCTTGGAAGTATAATCCAGAGCTATTTGAGGGGCAGTTTGGACAAGGAGCTCTCATTGCTTCCAAGGGTTGCTGGCGCGTGCATTGCTGTTGATGATGTTAATGAAAGAATGTATCCCATGCAAGTGCGGCCTAGGTTCAGTTGGCACGGAGGCGGGGCGCCTAAGATAGTTGAAGAAAAAAAGAAAGCGCTGGAATTCTAATAAAAAAATTCTGCCTTAAATGGCAGGCGGAGTGACATCCTTATCAGTGAGCGTGTTGAACTGCAAATCATTGAACTTGTAGTTCAATTCTGGCCCTGATGAAGGCACAATTCTTACCGCTCTCGGGATTCCGTACGTGTCATCAATCCACATCTGGACGAGCTTTCCGCCCTCTTCATACTCTATCTTGGTCACTGTTCGTTCGTCATAGAGTTCAGGACCCAGTATTGTCGCTGTGGGCGGAACCGACTTCACGAACTCGTACGGGGTTTTGGTCAGGTACTTGTTGTAATCAAGGTCTGTCCATGTCTTTTTTGTGTTGTCTCCCTGCGGCCAGATGCATCTGCGCTTGTTTTCGCACCTTCCCACGGCGGTTTTTGTCGCGGTGTCAAGATAGACTGTGTCAAAATAAGTCTCCGGAATGTAAGGCTCATACTCGTAGAGCTTTATCTTTACTTTTGTGCCCTTGACATAGAACTTATCAGGCTGCTGTTTTGTCGGAATTATGAGCTCAAGGTAGCTGTAACTCTTGACCTTCTGGTCAGCCTTGGCGAGCAATTCCTGAAGTTCTTTTGCGACTGTAGGAACTGGCTTTGCCTCCACTGGTTTTGGTCCTGGCGGCACAGGCGTTGCTGGCTGTGCAACAGGTGGAGTGGCCGGAGTAGCCGATGGCGCTGGTGGAACAGGCTGTGCAGGAGTGCACGAAATCATCATTAGTACAACAAATGCTACAACAAGCGCAGTGTGCTTCATAACCAATCACCAAAGTGTTTTTATTTTATGGGCCTTGCACCAAGTTGTGCATCAGGCGACGCGCGGCTCATTGATATCATTGAAGCAAGGAACATGCACGCGAACACTACGGCAAACGCGACTGCCATCGGAACAGAGAATTTCTGGACATAAAGCAATGATATGAAGAATCCCACTATGCTGGTAACCATAAAGCCGGCGCTGAGCGGAGCCCATTTTCTGGCGGGTGGGGGCAGTTCTGCGGGAATGTCCTTCCTGACAGGCCCGTGCCTGTGATCACCCTTTCTTGCCATACGCCTGCCGTTCTCCTCTCGGATTATATAAATGTTTCTGCACTAGCTGAATTTGATGAACTTGATGTTTTTGACTTGCTTCCGAGCATCTTCTAGCCTTTCGGTAAAGTATTCCATAAATGCCGTCATTTTTTCGCATGCTATCTTCTTCAGCTCTCCTGAAAGCATCTGGCCTGTCTTGTACTGCTGGTAAATCATGTCAAGCCTGTTGTCATTTTCTATCAAATGCATCTTCAGGAGCTCGAAAACCATATCCTTTTCAACCTCTGCGCCAAGCCTGCGCTGCTCTTCTGCGGTCTTTCTTCCTCCTGTGACTGCCTTCTGGATTTTTCTGCAGACGTCCTTTGGGTCCTCAGGGAGTTCTATGCAGCTTCCTGGCCTGCTCTTGCTCATTTTAAGCGAGCCGTCAAGCGATGGAGTGAACTTGTGATAGATGCCTGCTGGAGGAATCATGTTGTGCATTTTTCCAGAGCGCGCAACAACATCTCTCGTTAGCCTTATGTGTGGGTCTTGGTCAATCCCGACAGGAATCACCCCAGGCATTTTTTCCTCCAGCTGGGGGAAAAGAATGTCTCCAACCTGCGTGACAGCAGCCATTATCCTTGACGGGTCTGCAGTGCCGTAAACAGCCCTGAACTCATTGAGCGTTATCTTCTGGGCTGCTTCGTAAGCTAGATGTATGACGTCCTTGTTCTCGCTCTGAAAGTAAAAGGTTGTCTTCTTTGGGTCAAGCCCTAACGCAATATATGCAGGAATGTGGAATTCAAGCGCCCTCTTCCGAGCAAGTTCTAGGGAAACCCCCCTTGTCGTGGCTGCCTCAAGGTCTGCAACAAGTACATACGTCTTTGCGCCGTGATCCTGAAAATAGCGCATCATTTCCACAACCATCTTCGTGCCCAGATGCACCTTGTCTGCAGTCGGCATTATTCCAGTAAGGGCATAGTATGGCTTCTTTTTACTGATGCAGTCAGCAATAACCTTTTGGTCGCGCGCTGCAAAGACTATCATCCTGCGCATCAGCCTATTAGGTTCAGGAAACAATGAGGGATCAAACACTTCAAGCCCGAACTGCTTCACGATTTTCTCGTATTCCGCAGGAAGCTCTGCACCCCACGGGTCTATTATGAGCGCCATAATGCCTTGCTTTGGCTATTCTGTTTTAAAAACTTTCTCCACAAGGGCGAGTGCGGCATCTCTTGTTGCTGGAAATGCTGCAACGGCCATTTTCACGTGATAGCACCAGCCAGAATCTGTGATGAAAAGGTGCCTGTCAGAAAGCCATTTACCCTTGTCAAAGCGTATGAAGAAGTGCAGGTCTGAGTCAAGCCTTGATTCCCTCTGCCTCAATAAAAGCTCTTTTTGCTCTTTTGTTAACCTATTTAACAATGCTTTGAGAAATGCGTTTGTATGGGCTTCCTTTGAAAGCGTGATGGTGAATATCTTTATCTGCTGCTCGTTGAATCCTTGGGCGGTTTCTTCTTTTACCTCAATTTTTTCCTTTGGAAGGTTTAACGGCACAAGCTCGATAAGCCCTTGTTTTACAGTGGAAACATCTTCTTCTGATGGTTTTGCAAAGACAGAAAGCACCACATTATTCAGGTACTTCATACTCGTACTGGAAAACAAAGACTTTATATAAGCTTTCACTGCCGAAAAGGGCATGAAGCACAATTGGCCTGTTACAATCCTTCTCGTGGGCTTGTTTTTGCTCGCGCAGGTAATAGGGCTTTTCATAATAAACTCATACATCGATGTCCAGAAGTCCGCAGAAACAGGCAGGGTTGAGTGGAAGCCGCTTCCTGCAGTGGCAGGGTTTGCTATGGAGCGCCCTGAAGCAGCTCCGGGAATCTCGGTTTTTTACATCCTGCTGGCGTTGCTGATTGGCACCATCCTGATACTGCTTATAATCAGGATGCAAAAGGTGATTTTGTGGAAAATATGGTTCTGGCTTGCTGTTGTGCTGTGTTTGCACATTGCTTTTGCAGCGTTCATGCCTGTCGGCTGGGCTCTTTTGTTTGCGCTTGTGCTTGGCTCACTGAAGATTTTCAGGCCAGGCATCCTCGTGCACAATGCCACTGAACTTTTCATTTACGGCGGGCTTGCTGTCATCTTTGTGCCATTGCTTACCCCTCCGACAGCAATTATCCTACTATTGCTGATTTCATGCTACGACATGTATGCTGTTTGGCGCTCACAGCACATGGCAAAAATGGCGCAGTTCCAGGCAAAAAGCGGCATTTTTGCAGGATTGTTGCTCCCTTATGCACCAAAAAAGATTGTGCTTAAGGTGCCGAAAAAGCAAGGTGTGCTCAAAACAGCAATTCTTGGCGGAGGCGACATAGGGTTCACATTGATTTTTGCAGGCGTCGTAATGAAAACGTTTGGCTTGCAACAGGCAGCCGTCATCGCGCTCGGCGCAGCGATTGCGCTTTTTGCGCTTTTGTTTTTCGGCCAGAAAAAAAGGTTTTATCCTGCAATGCCTTTCTTGACAGCAGGATGCCTCATCTGCTATGCTATTGTTTGCCTGCTGTGAATAGGCTCAACGGCTTTTGCTTGAGTTCTGCAGAATAAGATGCGGGGTCAAGCGTCATTCCGTCCTCTGCAGATATGACCTGCACCCCTGATTGTCTCTTTATCTCCCTTGCTTCGTACAATGGATTTGCGTCAAGCATTTTTTGCAAGAAATGAGTCAAAATGCACAGTTTTGGCTTTGCCTTCCTGAGAATTTTTACTGCATCTGCAGAGCACAGCCCCTGCTCTTTGCCTTTGCCTGGGCGCTGGCAGTTTATGACAAGTATGTCTGCACCCCCATACTCATCAGCAAGTTTTGGGTCATAATTCGTGTCTCCTGTGTATGTAAGCACAAATTCTGGTGTGAAAATCTTGAATCCAAGTGCGCGAAGGTCTGAATGCTTTGCAAAGAGAGGGTGTACTTCTATGTTTTCTATACCTATTTTTTTGTTTGGCTGTGCAACAATTATTTTTTCAAGGTGGTTCGCAAAATGTGCGTGCAAAACTGGCTTTATGTATTCTGTGCCGTTGATTATGCTTTCTGGCGCTACAAGGACTCCGTGGCTGTCAAGCCCGTTCAGGGTCATCGCATTAATCAATGCATTGAGGTCGTTGCAGTGGTTTAAATGTGCATGAGAGACAAGTATTGCAGAATGTCCTCGGACATTTATTCCGCACAATGCGGCATTTGTCAAGGCGCCTGGCCCTGGGTCAATGTGCAATTGGAGTTCATTGATTTTTATGACAAACCCCCCGGATGTTCTTGACTGCTTGCTGACTACTCCGAGATTTCCTGCAGTGCCCAAGAACACGAGTTGTGAATGCATAATGCGTTGCCAAGTATTTATTTTTTATTAAGATTTGTAGACTACAGTATAAGTTCAGAATCGTGGGAGATGTACTGGCTGCAGGATGGTGCCGTTCTCAACAAGCCCTATGTGTTCAAGCCCGATTTTTCCTGCATACAAGGGTGTTGTGTTTCCGCCTTTTGCAATGAATTCCTCCAGCGCAAATTTTCCTTCGAGGTAAACGTGGTCTTTTATGAATCCGCCTGCTGAGGACGTGTCTTTCAAGCCACGCTTTACCCTGACTGTCATTGCAAATGCTTCTTTTGGAGGAAAGAACTTGCAGAGCTCATTGAAAACATCCCTGAACCCTTTTTTTAAGGCAAGCGAGGCTGCAATTACTCTTCCTGCATACTTTCTTAGGCGGTTGTTTGTGAGGCATCCTGCTTTTTTTTCGTGCAGTGCAGCAAGCCCTTCTTCTGTTTTCAGATAACCGGGTATTGCATCTGTTGAAAAGATTTCATACTGCTGCTTGTAGCCGTTCATTGACCTCAAAACATGGACTCCGACTTCATGGGCGAGCATGCATTTTATTCCATTCTCTGAGAACTTTGCTTTTTCGCTTATCACTATTGTCCTTTTGCTTGGGCTTACGGCCACTTTGGCAACAGAGGGTCTTATGCTTATGCGCCATCCTGTGAATCCGTGCTGTAGTAATGCCTTTTCAATCGCTGCCTTCATGTATGTTGCAGTGTATGGCTTTGTTGGAATGGGCTCTTGTGGTATTTTTTCCAGTATTTCATATGCCTTGCGTATTAATTCTCTTGAGGGTGTGCCGTAAAGTTGTGTGTTAGTGAATTTTTCTGTGCCGAGGTTTTCGAGTGATTTTATTTCCCTTAGCAGGCCTTCCTTGATGTTGCGGAACAATTGCCCAAGCGGCGTCCGCTCTGCAATATTTATTGCCTCAAGCCTTGTCCTCAGCACATTTGCCCTAGTAAAATGCCTATAAGTAAACTTGGGTTCGTAATTGTTGGATGCGAAGAATTCCCTTTCTTCCTCGTGCAGGTTTGTGGGGGTGAGAAAGGAAAGCAAGTGTGTTGTCTTGCTGATTTCAGAGAGTGCGCGGTCAGCGACACAAAGCGGTGTTGCCATATGTCGACTTTAAACCAGTAGATTTAAAAACGTTATTATGCTCAATTGTCGTGGGCGGGCTTTTCCGGGAGGTTAGCCGTCTCCTGTCACCGCAAATCGGCTTTATGGTGGGGAGAAGCAGTCCGAGCGGCCTAGGACGGAGCAAATGGTCCTGAACCGGACGTTGACGTTCTGTCCTGCAGGGTTGCTCTTGTAGGAACCTGGTCAGGCGGGGAACCGAGCAGCCATAACTGTAAGGGTGAATGCTTGCAGGGGTGCGGAACCGAGAAAGGTTTGGGGTCAAACCGTTTGTTCTTTTCTATGTCCACCGGATTGCGCGCCCGCCCGCTTTTTTCTGGGGCAATCTTTAAATAAAACAGGAAATTTATGGTCTGTATGAATATTTCAGTTGAAACCAATGGAAAGGTTGTGATAAGGTTTAAGGGAAAAGTGAATATGTCACAGGAAGTTTTGCTGTCAAAGGCAGATGCAAAACGTCTTGGAGAAATCCTAAGCGCAGGAAAGTCAGAATCCTTTGAAACCAGTTAAATATCAAACGATTACGATTGCCGGCTTTCCTGGCAGGGCGTTCTTTGCTTTTGGCTCCTGCGAGTCTTGTTCTTTCACTATTTCAACCGAGCAGCTGTATTCTTTTGCCAGTTGTTCCTTCATTTCCAGAAATGCAGCCATTTCTCTTTTCTGGCCGAGTATGTGTTCTGGGATTCTTCCTGGCTCCTGCACAAGCTTTGGAACCATTTTGCTTATTGCGTCGCCGTGCTTTCTTAATGGTCCTGCCATTAGGTTCTTGATTATTTCGCCAGGATTCTTTGTTTTTTCAAGCTGCGCCTTTACTTCCTTGTAAAAGTCGTTCTTCCACTGGTCTGCTATGAATAGTTTTATTGCCATTGGCTTCAGTATTTTTGTTAGCTTCAATACGTCGTTTATGTCGCCCAGCAGTTTGTTGTAAATCTTTTGCTGGTATTCAAGCTCGGGGTTTATCTTCTTGGCATCAAACTTTGGCCATTTTTGCGTGCAGGCAAATGGTTTTTTACCAAGCATTTCCCAAAGCTCTTCTGCAATATGCGGAATGAATGGCGCAAGCATCAATGTCAATATTTCTAACGACTTCTGGTGCAGTGTTTGCCTTTTTTCAAGGAACTCAACGCAGTCCATTATTGCGATTATTGCCTTGTTGAGCTCGAATGTTGACATGTATTCTGTGACTGTCTTGAGTGTGCTGTGGATTTTGCTTTCTGCAATCTTGTCCGGCTTGTTTGTTTTCTCTTTTTTGTAGAGCGCTTCAAGTCTTTGGATGAATCTGAAGCTTCCTTGAACTCCTTCCTCGCTCCATTCTATGTCCTTGCCAGGCGATGCAACAAAGAGCATGAACAATCTTGCAGTATCTATGCCGTATTTTTGTTCAATTTCTTCTTGCGAGACTACGTTTCCATGGCTTTTGCTCATCTTTGCGCCATCCTTAAGCACCATTCCCTGGTTGAAAAGTGCCTTGAATGGCTCTCCGAACTTGAGCAATCCTAGATCCCTGAGCACTTTTGTGAAGAATCTTGCGTAGAGTAAGTGCATTACTGCGTGTTCTGCTCCGCCTATGTACTGGTCTACTGGCATCCAGTATTTTATTTTTTCAGGGTTGAATGGTTGTTTTTTCTCTTTGTTCGAGCAGTATCTTAGGAAGTACCATGAGCTGTCCACGAATGTGTCCATTGTGTCTGTCTCTCTTTTTGCTTGGTTTTTGCACTTGGGGCATTTCACGTTTACAAAGCTTGGGGTGTTCGCAAGGGGATTTCCTTGTCCTGTGAATTTGACGTTTTCAGGCAGTTTTACCGGTAGGTCTTTTTCCGGAACAGGCACTGTGCCACATTGAGGGCAATAAATTATTGGTATTGGTGTTCCCCAGTATCTTTGTCTTGAAATGAGCCAGTCGCGCAGCTTGTAGCTTACTGTTGCCCCGCCTGCTTTTTTCTTTTCAAGCGCGACTGTGATTTCGTGTCTTGCTTGTTGTGATGGCAATCCGCTGAATTCTCCTGAATTGAACAGGATTCCTTCATCAACGTAAGGAAGTTCTGGTTCTCTGTCTTTTGGTTTTATTACAGGGATTATCGGGATATTGTATTTTTTTGCGAATGCATAGTCGCGCGTGTCGTGTGCAGGAACTGCCATTACCGCTCCTGTGCCGTAGTCAAGCAGGACAAAGTTTGCAATGTATATTGGCACGTCCTTGCCTGTGAATGGGTGTATTACGTACCTCCCGATGAACATTCCTTCTTTTTCCTTGTCCTCTGCAGCGCGGGAGAACTTTTCTTCCATCACAACCTTGTTTGTAAACTTCTTGACTTCTTCCTCATACTTTGTGCCGTGGACCAGTTCATGAACTATTGGGTGCTCTGGAGCGATGACCACGAAAGTCAGGCCGAAAAGAGTGTCTGGCCTTGTTGTGAAGACAGGCAGTTTTTTGTCAGAGTCCTTTATTTGGAATTCTATGAGTGTTCCTTCGCTTCTTCCTATCCAGTTTTTTTGCATTATTTTTATTCTTTCAGGCCAGTTGAGGTTGTCAATCTCCTTGAGCAATTCATCAGCATATGCTGTTATTTTGAAGAACCACTGCTCCAAGTCCCTGACTTCTACTTTGCTTTCGCACCTCCAGCATTTTCCGTCAACCACTTGTTCGTTTGCAAGGACTGTTCCGCATGACGGGCACCAATTTATTGGTGCGTGCTTGCGGTAAGCAAGGCCTTTTTCAAGGAATTTTAGGAAGAAGTACTGGTTCCACTTGTAGTATTCAGGATAGCACGTGGCGAGTGTTCTGTCCCAGTCATAACTGAAGCCAAGGCGCTTCATGCTTCCTGTCAGTGAAGCGATTGCTTTTTCAGTGTATTCTTTAGGGTGTATTTTTTGCTTTATTGCCGCATTTTCTGCAGGCAGTCCAAAGGCATCAAAGCCCATTGGGTAAAGCACGTTGTAGCCGGTCATTCTCTTGTAGCGGGCTATTGTATCTCCTATTGCGTAATTGCGCATGTGTCCAGCATGAAGGCCGTAAGCAGAAGGGTAAGGGAACATTTCAAGGTTGTAGAACTTGGGCTTCTTTGACTTGTCTCTTGTCTTGAATACTTTTTTTTCGTTCCATCTTGCTTGCCATTTTGGAACAATTGCGCGTTGGTCCATATTCAAGAACTGAAAGTGACTCGTTTAAAAACCTTTCTGGCGACGTAGCATTTCAACAAGCCCTGGAGCCAAGACTGGCTTGCCATTCCTTAAGACGTATTTGTAAGGCAATTGCACGCTTTCTCCTTCGCGTATGTCTATGTCAACGTGGTGTGTGAATCTTATCTTGCTTAATGGCAGTCCTGATAGTATTGTGTGCGCTACAAGGACTGCTGTGTCTGTGCTCATTTGTTCCTTCCCCATATTTCTTGCCTCAACGCAAGGCATTTTTATTCGCAGTTCCTTTGTCCTTCCGCGAGGCGGATGGTCTCCAAGTATTCCGCCGAGTATTATGTGGCTGAATTTCTTAGCTTCTTTTGGCGTGAGTGTTTTGTTTGCCTCTGCGTCGAGGATTACAGGATTTTCAAGCTTCATCTCAGTTACGCTTTTGGAAAATACCTTACCAAGCCTTCGCAGTTGAGCTTTGCCTGTTTTGACGTTTGTGAACCACAAGTTCTCTTTGCCAACGATTGATGATATGTGTTTGTATTCAAGATAGCACCACTTCCACACCCTTGGCTCCATATGCTCTATGATAAAAACAGGCATAATTGTTGTGTTAACCAGCTAATATTTAAATAAAGTGGGGCAAAAAGCAGTTTTTATGAAAGAACAGCTTGAATACAGGGAGCTTGCAAAGTATTACGATTTAATCTATTCGAAGGAAAACACCAAAAAAGAAGTGGATTTAATAAAAAAATAATTAAAAAATACAAAAAGTCCAGCGGCAACACGCTTCTTGATGTTGGCTGCGGAACAGGAAGGCACCTGTTTTACCTGAAAAAGGATTTCAAGTGCACTGGTGTTGACCTAAACAAGGAAATTCTGAAAATTGCCAGAAAAAAAGTGAATGGTGTAACCTACAGGCAGGCTGACATGACAAAATTAAACATTGGAAGGAAATTTGACATTATTATCTCGCTTTTCAGCGCAATTGGCTATGTCAAGACCTTGAAAAATCTTAAGAGAACAATCAATGGCTTTTCCAGGCACCTGAAGAAGGGCGGAATTGTGATAATCGAGCCTTGGTACACTAAGTCGCAGTTCATAAAAGGAAAAGTCACTTTCAGAGTGTACGAAAGCAATGGAATGAAAATTGCGCGCCTTATGCTGAGCGATAGGAAGAACTCACTCTCATGGTTTGATGAACACACGCTGATTTGGGAAAAAGGTAAAGGTGTAAGGTATTTAAGAGGCAGGGATTACCTTGGCCTTTTTGAGATAAAAGACACGCTGAAGATAATGAAGAATGCAAAGCTAAAAGCATTTTACATCAAGAACACTCCCAAAGACCGCGGTCTTTATGTGGGGATAAAAGAATAAAAAAAATTTAGCCTTTCTTAAACTGCCCAGCAGTGTCTATCAGGTCCACATGCCCGAGGAACATTGCCCTGCAGCAGTACCTTTCAAGCCCTAAGTCGTCAAGCACTGCCTTTTTTGACTCTCCCTTGTCAACGCGCTCCTTGTACTTTTCCCAGAGGTGGGCTATTGGTTTTCCGCAGCTCCAGCACCTTATTGGTATTATCATTCTGGCATCACCTGTATGATGTTTGCCTCAATGCCCTTGCCTTTCCGTGGCGGTTGGGCTTGTGCGTTTCTTTCCTGCGAACATCTGCAACAAGCAGTACCCTATCATAGTCAAGGAATTTCTTCTGCAGCGTCTTGTCGTAGGCAGCCAATGCCTTTGCAACGACAAGTCTCGCTGCTTCTGCCTGGCTGCTTGTTCCGCCGCCGCAGACAGACACGTTTATGTTCACGCTCTTTGCCTTGTCACCTGCTATTATGAGGGGCTCCTGTATCTTGAGCCTTGACATTGCTGGCTCGTAAGTATCAAGCAATTGCGAATTTATCCTTACGATTCCCGCACCAGGCACGAGCGTTGCCCTTGCAACAGCGCTTTTTCGTGTTCCTGAAACGTGAATTGACTTCATCCAAATCTGCCTCCAAGTGACCTGCATATCTCCCCTATCGTAACGAGCTTCATTGTGCGCTTGTGCTTGCTGTTTGCCCAGGCAAGCGTCTGCATTTTGATTCCCTTGAATTCTTCAGGCACCCCAACATAGCACATTATGCGCTTGAATGCTGCTGCACCGCGCGGTTTCTTATGCGGAAGCATTCCCCTTATCTGCCTGCGCACAAACCTGTCCGGCAAGCGGGACAGGAACGGTCCTTTTTGGGGCTGTCCAGTTTCCTTTATGAGGTGCCTGTAATTCTCCACATTGAATTTCTTGCCTCCAGTCATTATTGCCTTTTCACAGTTGAAGATGTTTACCGAGTGACCAAGCAGGGCCTGCTTCGCTACGTAACTGGCCATCCTTCCGACAATGAGGTTTGTTGCGTCAATGTTTATTTCGGCCATAAGCATCATCCTATTATTCGAACGTCCTTTCCTTTCGGGTTCTGTTTCACAAGCTCCTGTATTGTGAGGCATTTTCCTTTTGCCTGTTCTATGCGCTCTCTTGCACCGCTTGAAAATGCAAATGCTGCAACAACAAGTCCGTGCTCTAGTACTCCTGACCCAAGCACTTTGCCTGGCACAACAACAGTTTCGTTTGCCTTTGTATGCCTGTTGAGCCTTGAAAGGTTGACTACTCTCCTCTTCCGCGTCGGCATTTCAAGGTCTTCTGCCACTCTTGACCAGATTTTAGCCTTCTGAGTGCTGCTTTCCTTGCGCAATTCCATGATCAGCGCGCGCATATGCTCGTTTGTTGGTCCTGTTCTTTTCATAGCAACTCTGGTATGGCGGGGAAGGGATTTGAACCCTCGCACCCACTAAGGGACTACCCCCTCAAGGTAGCGCATTTGACCAGGCTCTGCCACCCCGCCATGTTTAGGGTGTTGCCCGGCAAGCGTTACTTGCCAAGCCTTTCCTCGAATTCTTCCAAGGATTCGAGGAGCATGTCAGCGGCGGCAGTTGCGATTTCCTTGGGCGACAACTGCCCCCACGGCTCAATTCCGAACAAAAAGTTGTTCGGGTTGTATTCTATTTTGACTATTTCGGGGCAGACCCCTTCGCAGGCGTCTACCAAGTTGTTTGTTGTTATCAGCTTTTTGTCTATCTTGCCGTCCTTGTCAAAGATTTGCGGCGGGTATCTCGCCTTGAATTCCGCAAACTTCGGGCTGTCGTTGTTGACCGTGATTATTGGCTCGTATACATACCACGCCAGGCAGGGGCTCCACTTGACATGGTTTTTGCCCTGACCAAGCGTTGCTGTTGCCTCAAGCTCGAGTTCCTGCCCTTTCAGCAACTTCACTATCGGCATGTCGCCATATACGGGCTTTACTTTCGGGTCCTTGCTCTTGATGTCTGAAGCGTAGACTGTGCAGGGTCCCTTTGCCTTGAGCGTCATCTTGAGCGTGCACCTGTTGCATCCTTCACCCTTGCACTTGCATTTCGACGGCAAGACGTAGCTTTTGAGGTCTGTCTTGATTGGCAGTAATCCCAGCCTATGCGCGATTATTTCATCATAGAGCACCGAGCTGTTTTCCCTGAACTCGACCGTGTCGATTGCCATTGTCGGCACGCTTTCCATCATAACGCGACGCATCACGTTAGCAAATGCAGGTATTGCGTCCTTCAGCAAAAAAGTCACACGTCCTGTTTTCTTGTCCTCATCAAGGAATTCTATGTTCATACCCTTCGCCCCCGTTTTCCGCCCTTTTTCCTGCAGCCGCCGTGAGGCATTGGAGTGACGTCCTCAATTAGCCCTATGCGCAGGCCCATTCGGCTTAGTGCTCGGATTGCTGCTTGGGCTCCTGGTCCTGGGTTGTGCGGACCGTTGTGACCTCCTGGCGCCTTGACTTTCACGTGCAATCCTCCTATGCCTTTGTCCTTTGCTATCTCTGCTGCCCGCTTTGCAGCCATCATTGCTGCTGTTGGCGAGCCCTCCATTCGGTCGCTCTTGACCATCATCCCTCCGGATGCTACCGCAAGGGTTTCTGTGCCTGAAATGTCTGTGATGTGTATGATTGTATCATTGTAGCTTGCATAAATGTGCGCGACTCCCCAGCGCAAAGGTGATGAGCTCATTTGCGCACCTCCCTTTTGCGCGACGGTCCCTTGCGCGGACCTTGGCGCTCAGCATCTTGTGGTGTGGGAGGCTCAGTGGCTTTTGGCGGCAACGCGCGCTCTGGGTGGGCTGTATTTGCAAAACTTGATGTCGGGACAAATGCTATGCTCGCTTCTTCACTAACATGGACGTTGTAGCTTGGTGATGAAACCCTGCGGTTGCCGACAAGTATGTGCTCATGGACTATCATCTGCCTTGCTTGGTTGATGCTTCTTGCAAGGCCCTTTCTGAAAACCATTGTCTGCAACCTTCTTTCAAGGATGTTTGTGAGCTGAATTCCAAGGACATCGTCAAGTTGTGCACCCTGCTCGACAAGCCCCATCTTCGCAAGCCTTGCCAGCAGTTGGGTTTTTTCCTTTTCTGCCTGGCTTCCCCTTGCCGCAATGAGTTTTTTCGCGAGGTCTGAGAATGTCTTGAGTTTTGAACGCGCCCTGTATATTTCTGTCTTGTTCTTGAGCCCATATTTCTTCAGGAGGGTGCGCTCTTCCTCAATGCGCTCCTTCTGCCAAGGGTGTCCTGGCCTGTTGTACTTGCTCTTGATTTTTCTTGGATCGCCCATATTCTACCAATTAACCGGTTTATGTTGTTCCGCTGCCTGCTGCTTTTGCAGCTGCTGACCTTCTGACTCCCATCACCTTCCCCTTGTTCTTGCGGAAGTTGCTTCTTGTGCGCTGCCCCCTTACTGGCTGTCCGAGAATGTGCCTTATGCCCTTATAGCACTTGATCTTCTTCATGGTCCTGATGTCATTCTCGATTGTGAACTGCAAATCGCCTGCGAGCAAATGCCTATGCTGTCCGGTTTCTGTGTCAAAGCACCTGTTAACCATCCATGGTGGAAGCCCTGCCTTTATCGGGTTCTTTATGATTTCCTCAACTTTTTGCAATTCTGCATCAGTGAGTGCTCCTGCTTTTTTGTTGACGTCAATGCCTGCCATCCTGCACGCCGCGTGCGCAAATGGTATTCCAACCCCTTTGATGTAGTTGAGGGCGTATGCTATTGTTTTTTTGCCGTCAAGGTCTGTGTTTGCTATGCGGACCAGGTGCTTTATTTCCGGAGCAGATGATGCTGCCGACTGTGAGGGTGCTCCTGCCTTTGATGTTTGTGGTTCTGCCATTTTGCGTTATTATCCCCGACAGAATTAAACCAGAAACTCTGGCTTAACCCTACCATCGCCCAGACATCTTTGTCAGGACTCGGGCTAATATTTCAAAAAAAGAACGCAGTCCCTTTATAAAGCTTGCGGGAAAACGGTTGATGGTTTGTCTGTGCTCCATGAGTGTTGAGGAAGCGAAGCTTTCTCAACGTGTTTGGCAGTCCTCGGCTGTAGGCATACCCAATTATTAAGATAGTTTTTTAAAGATTGTAAATGTCGATTCTCATTCAATGGCGACCTTAGTATAATGGTAGTACGGGGGACTGTGGCTCCCCAGGCTCGGGTTCGATTCCCGGAGGTCGCCTTCAATTCAGGGAGCAATCTCTGCAACTTAGGGACCTGCCAACGAGTGAAGTGAAATTGCCTTCCTGAAGTCGTCTTACAATCTCTTTTCTTTCAAGTGGGGAAAATGCTTAAACAGGTATGGCAGAACAAAAGCAACAACATAGGTCATGCTTACGCCTAAAGGATTATGCGCAGGGGTTGGCAATTGCAATAAAATTTCCAGCTTGTTGGAAAAGTGGGCTATCAAGTAAATGTTAATCAGCGCAAGCGCGGGTATGAATGCGCCCGCGATTATGTGTTGTCCTTCATTCAGTTTTTCTATGTAGCCAATTATTATGTTAAACAAGAGCCCGAATGTGATTCCGACTGCAAAGACTGTGAAATAAAGCCCGAGGCCTCTGAGCAAGAGGAGGAATGGCACGAGAACCACGCTTATTATCAGGTTGCCGAATATTGCAACCAGAAGGGCAACCCAGAACACCGAATGTTCGAGGAACTGCATTGAAGGGCTTTTGGATGCTTCTGCATGGGCAAGGATGTCTGCTGTTTTTCTGGCTTCGTTCCTGCCCCAACCTTTTTGCCTTAGTATTGTTTCGGCGTCATTCATTGCGAATTCGCTACCTGCTTTCTATCATTTGTTCTATTATTGACAAAAATTCTTTGGTTTTGTGGAAGTAATCGCTTATTATGTCTATCGTTATTTCCACGTGGTTTGTGTCAAGTGCCGCTTTCATCGTGACATGCCTGCGGTATTCCTGTGCGCGGTCAAAATGCGCCTTGTCAAGTTTTCTTAAAAGGAGGTAGAAGTTGAGGTAGTGCTTGATGTTGGCATCATCAGGGTATGACTTTTTGAGCGCCTCAACCTTCAGTCTCGGCAGTGTCGGCACAGCAGGCACCTTGTTTTCCTTTTTCGCGAGGTAAAGCAGTGCGTCGATTGCTGCGTCGAGTGTTGCTATCAGGCGTTGGATTATGCTTTTCAGGACGTCAACTGTGCGGGTGTATTTGAGGCTAACATAAATGAGGTGGTCTGCCCTTTTCAATTCCTGCCTGGCACGTTCAAGTGCTTCGCGCGTACTGGTCATGCCTTGCTTAACTCAAGGATGGCTTCGGCAAGGTCTCCTTTGTGCTTCTTGATTGCGTCAAGCGCTGTCTCACGATCGACTTTTGCCTGTTCCATCACCGTCTTTATGTCTTCCTCACTTATTGTTGGCTCCCGAAGTCTTTCCTCGGGCTCCCCTGTGACTTGGAATGAGAGCTGTCCCATCGCGTTGACTTTTGTAACATGGGGATCGCTAAAGATGAGGTCCTTATCAGGGAGCCTCATTATCACTTCGTGAACTTCCAGCTCTTCCTGTTGTATGCCGAGGCGCTTCATCGCCTTGGCAAGGTCTTTGGGATTCATTCCTGGGAACATGTCACAAACCAAGCAGTGTGCTTCCGTACGCGTTTAAGAGAATGATTAACAGCATTACGACCACAGCCATAACTATTACATATGCCGGCTTTATCTCTATCTTGCTCCTGTAGTCTTCGAAATACCGCGTCAGCCCTGCGGTTGACGCTGGCATTGACACGCGGTTCTTGTCACTCATTTTCCGATTCTCCTTTTTTCCGGTTTTCCGGGTTTTGTGTTAACGAAAAGGCGGGTTGGGACCGCGTAAGCTTCCTTTTGTCCGCCTCCTGCAAACTCGATATCAACCGAGTTCCGAGGTTACGAGCCTCGTGGACAGGCGGTTTTGGCATTCTACTAAGCACGGGAAATTCCCGCTTGCACCAGCCAGTTCCTCGCCGTTTCACCCATTCCCAAGAGAACGTCAGTCGGTTATCTGACTCCTGTCGCCAGGAGCTTCTCGGACATCATCCTCCTCATGGGCGGTCTCGTTTCTGTGCGGTTTGCCATCCATTGCTGGATCTCCCTTACAGGAGTGGCATTTTGCTTATAGGCTCGCAAAAGCCCATAAGCGGTGGGAAGACTTTCCTCAGCGAATACTTGGCGCTATGCCGAAGCATTCACCGACAGCCAAAGTCGGTCCCAACCCAATAAGAGTAGTGAAATTGGTGTTTATAAACTTATCGTGCGTTCAGAAGAACAAGCTTTATATTTTGCGACTAAGGAAATAGTTGCATGAACCCGCAGGAAGCATACAAAAAGCTTGTTTTGATGTACAGCAGCCGTCTTAACATTCTTTTATTTGAAATTCAAAAATTGAGGTATGATGTTGGAACTCGTGAGCCAATGCTTTCTGACAAAAAGGTTGCAAAAGCGCTTATGCTGGACTACAAGACTTTGCGTGAAAGAGTTAGGCGTTATTCTAGACTTATTGCACAAGAACAAGAATCTTCCACTCTTCCTTTCCCTGCTTGATTGTTCTTTCGTGCTCTACAGAAAATTCTTTTGCTGCCTGTTTGTATTCCTCTGCCCCTTGCCTTAGCACAAGAGCTATTTTGCCGTTTTTCTTCAGAATGGCTTTTGCTCTTTCAAAGAAAAGCAGTGCTTGTTTTCTGAATTTTTCAAGTGGAAAACTGGTTGTCAACTCTGCTGGCTGCGTTACTATTAAGTCAATTGAATTCTTTTCAAATTTTAGGTCAAGCCAGTCAATTGCTGTTCTTGAGAAATCAATTGCTTTAACGACTCCTGCTATTTTTGCGTTTTTTCTTGTTGCCTGCACTGATGGGAACTGCTCTGAAATGGCTATTATCTGCCCGCTTGTTTTGTCTTTTATGGCCAAATCCTGCTTTTTGAAGAAATTTTCAAAATCGAATTCCTTGAACACCTTAAGCATTGGCATTTTGTCTTTTGAGTAATACTTGACAGGCAGCCCCAGCGCGTGCAGTGCTGCTTCTATGGCTATGCTTCCTGCTCTGCAGTTTGGGTCGAGAAGCGTCTTTTCGCCGTCGTATCCTGCCAGCTTCAGGGTGGCAAATGCTGTTATTCCTGTTATTGTTTCCCTGCCGACAAAAATCCTGTAGTCGCGCTTTGAGATGTCGCCTGTAAGGTCTATTCCAAGCCAGTAATAATCATCCTCAAAGTGCAAATAAAACGGAATATCTGCGTTCTTGTACACCTTGTTTGCCTTTATGTGTTCAGATAGCTCGTTTGCTTTTGTTGTCGTCTTGCCGTTGATTGATATCGTGCCTTTCAAGTATTGTGCAGGTATGCTTAATTCGTTGATTTTCCCTTCGCTGACAATAAGAATAACCCTCCAAACACTTTGTGCCTTGTAACAAACAGTAAAAATCTGCTCGAGTTCTGCTTCAAAAACAACCCCTTCTGCTGTTTGTTTTCCTGTTATGCCTGTTAGTTGTTTTATTTCTTCAGAACAAACATCAGAAAGCCCAGGTAGTGTTATTGCGAGCGCCTTCATTGTGCTCCATTGCCGTTTTCTTTTTCCTGGACAACTGCTATAGAAGTGACTTTGTCTCCTTCCCCAAGTTTTATTATCCTGACTCCTTGCGTGTTCCTTCCTATCTCTGAAATCTGGTTTGCTGGCACGCGTATTGCTATTCCGCTTTGTGTTATGAGGAGCAGTTGGTCGTCATCTTTTACTGTCTTTATTGCGACTGCCTTCCCGTTTTTGTCTGTTACCTTAATGTTAATGACTCCAACTCCGCCCCGCTTTATCGTACCGTATTCGTCAAATGCGGTTCTTTTTCCATATCCGAGCTCTGTCACGGTTAATAGCGTCTTTTCTTTTTGCGCCAGCACCGCTCCAATGACCTCGTCTTTCTCCCTCAGCCGTATTCCTATGACTCCTTGTGCTGTTCTTCCCATGGGTCTCACGTCTGCCTCGTTGAACCTGATTGCGTTTCCGTTTTTGGTTGCGATTATCACGTCCTGCTTTCCATCTGTCAGTTCAACTGCTATTAATTCATCGCCTTCTGTAAGTGTTACTGCAATTATTCCTCCTTTGCGCGGGTTTGCGAACTCTGAAAGCGGTGTTTTTTTGACCGTCCCCTGTTTTGTCACCAGGAAGAGGAATTTGTCTTCTGGGAATTCTTTTACTGGCACGCAGGTTGCGACTTTTTCCCCTTGTGCGAGTTCTACAAGGTTTACTATTGCTGTTCCTTTTGCATACCTTCCTGCTTCTGGTATCTGGTAGACCTTAAGCCAGTGTACTTTGCCAAGGTTGGTGAATAATAGCAGATAATCATGGGTGTTTGCTATGAAAAGGTCTTCTATAAAGTCTTCTTCTTTTGTTTCTGCTGCGATGACGCCTTTCCCCCCTCTTCTTTGCGCATGGTATGTGTCCACAGGCAGTCTTTTGACGTATCCTGCGTGCGTGAGCGTGACTACCATATCTTCTGGTTTTATGAGGTGTTCTTCCTCTATTTCCTTGGCTTCTGTCTGTATGATCTGTGTTTTTCTGTTGTCGCCGTAGTTCTTTGCGAGCTCCAGCATTTCATTCTTGATTATGTTGAGTATTTTTTGCGGGTCTGCAAGAATGCTCTTGAGTTCAGCAATGAGTTTTAGCAGTCCTGCGTGTTCTTCTTTTATCTTGTTCTGCTCAAGGGAGGTGAGCCTTGAGAGTTTCATTTCAAGGATTGCCTGCGCCTGCACTTCTGTAAGTTTGTAATCGGTTATGAGTCCTGCTTTTGCTGTTGCTGTGTCCTTGCTTTTTTTCAGGAATGCTATTATTGGGTCTATGTTGTTCAGGGCGACAATGAGTCCTTCTAGGATGTGTGCTTTTTTCTCTGCTTCCTTGAGGTCAAATGCTGTCCTTTTGCGAACGACTTCCTGCCTGTGAAGAAGGAATTTTTCAAGCAATGACTTCAGGGGCATTATCTTGGGCTCGTTGTTGTCAAGGGCGAGCATTATTATTCCAAAAGTGGTCTGCAGGCGGGAGTGTTGGAATAACTGGTTCAGCACAACATCGGTATTTGCGCCTGTTTTTAGCTCAATGACTATGCGCATTCCTTCCCTGTCTGATTCATCGCGGAGGTCAGAAATTCCTTGTACTTTTTTGTCCTTGACGAGGGTTGCAATTTCCTCTATAAGTTGTGCCTTGTTTACCATGTAAGGTATTTCTGTTACGATTATTCTTTGCCTTTGCCTGAAGTCCTCTATGCTTGTTCTTGCTCTTACTGTTATTTTGCCTCTTCCTGTCGCGTATGCCTCTTTTATTCCTGATGTGCCGAGGATTATTCCTCCTGTTGGGAAGTCAGGCGCAGGAATGTCGTGCATCAAGTCAGGTGTGGCGCATTCAGGATGGTCAATCAAGTGCACAACTGCGTTGCACACTTCCTTCAAATTGTGGGGCGGTATGTTTGTTGCCATTCCGACTGCGATTCCTGCTGAGCCGTTTACAAGAAGGTTTGGGACTTTGCTTGGCAGGACTAATGGTTCCTTGAGTGATTGGTCATAGTTTGGCCCAAAGGGGACTGTTTCTTTTTCTATGTCCTGGAGCATTTCCTCTGCGATTTTTCTCAGTCTTGCTTCTGTGTAGCGCTGTGCTGCTGCATTGTCTCCGTCTATTGAGCCAAAGTTTCCCTGGCCGTCAAAAAGAGGGTATCTCATTGAGAAGTCTTGTGCGAGTCTTACGAGTGCGTCATAGACTGCCATGTCGCCGTGCGGGTGGTATTTGCCGAGCACGTCTCCTACTATGCGCGCGCTTTTCTTGAATGGCTTGTTATGCAGTAATCCCATTTCGTGCATTGCAAAAAGAATTCTTCTGTGGACAGGCTTGAGCCCGTCTCGCACGTCAGGCAGGGCTCTTCCGACAATCACTGACATTGAGTAGTCGAGATAGCTTTGTTTCATCTCGTCTTCAATGACTCGTGGCACTATTCTGTTCTTGCCGTTTGTTCCATTGACTGTTTCCGTTCCGTCTGCCATGGTTTTTTGCCGTCGAGAAACTCCCCTTTTCCCGTCGATAAAACAAAATCAGGCGGGCTTTATAAGCCTTTCCTTTTTAAAACCGGTTTATAAGCCCCATAAACCTTGTTTTCAGTGGTTTTGGTTCGACGAGGATTTAGAAAAGCTGTTTTACAATGCTGTTTTTTACCCTGAAATTCTTTCCGCAATAAACGCATTTCTTAATCTTATTCGTGAGTATGTTGTCTCTTGCCTCATACTTCATGTGGTGTCCGCATTTTGGGCATTTGAGTTCGAATCTTAGCATTTTAGTGGTGTTTCTTGTGTTTTTTTGGTTCTTCAGGAGGAGGAGCTCCGTGCTCTCCCTCAGCCGCTGCTTCTTCCTCTGTTTCTTCCTCAACAGGTTCTTTTTCAGCAGGCTCTTCTGCTTTCTCTTCCTCTTCAATAGGTTCCTCTGCAGGCATTTCTTCTTCTGGCCCTGGCTTTTCCCCTTCCACTATTTCTGCAACGCGGCGCTCTATTTTTTCCTCAATTTCTGGCGGCACTCCTTGCGGAAAAAGCCCTGTTGGCGTGTATTCTGTCTTGCGCGGTTTTTACTTTGCTGCTTCTTTCTTTATCTTCTCAACTGTTAATCTTCCTTCTTCCTCTATTTCCTCTTCTTCTGGTGTTGCTTCCGGGGTTTCAACCCCCGCCTCGCTGAGAATCTTTGCCGCGAGCGCTTCTGCTGCCGCTTCCTGTGTTTTTGGCTTTTCTTCTTCTGGCTTTTTGTGCTTGTGCTTTTTCTTTGGCTTTGGCGCTTCGCCGTATGTCTCAAGCTCTCCAACCTTGCCGTCAATAACTTCTATTTCTGGCGCGAGCTTTGGCAGTTCTTCTGTCACGACCTCAACTTTTGGCGTCTTTTCCTGCGCCGCCTCAATTATTGCCTTTTGCACCTGTTCTGCTGCTTTTTCCTTTTCTTCTATTGCCTTTTCAAGCTCTGCGACGTTCCTGAATTTCTCCTTCAGTTTTTCTGGAGGCACGTCAAAATAATCAAAGAATTTGGATGTTAGTTTGATGAGCTTGCTTCTTCCTTTTTTTTCCCTCGTAATATAGCCCATTTCCTCTATTTCGTCAAGGTGTCTGTATGCCTTGTTCGTGCGTATCTTTATGACTTGGCTTTGCATTACCGGCGCTTTGTATGCAACAACCGCAAGTGTCTCCATCATGCTTTTGGGCAGTTCAGGGGTTGTAACAACTTTTTTGACCATTGGCACGTATTTTTCCTTGACTGTTAGCTTGTAAGCCCCTCCTTCCTCAACAAGCATAAGTGAGCTTTGTTTTTCGTCAAGCTCTTTTTTAAGGAGTTCAAGGGCTGCTTTTACCGCGTTGAGGTTTTCTTCCTTGCACAGCCTTCCGAGCTCTTCAAGTGTGAGTTTTTTGCCTGCAGAGAACAGCAATGATTCTATCTGGTTTTTTAGTTCGCTCATGGCATTGAGTAAGTGTCGCCTTCTTTTTTCAGTTTTTTCTCCTCAACAAGCTTGTTGAGGAACGGCTCGAGATTTGCGGGGTGGACTCCTACGTAGTGTGACATCTCGCTTGCTGTCTTGTGGCCGTGCTCCACCATTGCAATCAGGAACCTTCTGAATATGTTTGTCGCGTTTGCGTCCAGAATTTGCTGCTTTATCTTTCCTGCTTTGATTATTGCGTCTGCTTCGTGCAGCCTTGCCTGCAGGTCGTTCAGGAATCCGTTGAGCTTGTTCAAGGGTATTGATAATTCTCCTGGCTCAACAACTTCCACAGAGCTTGGCATGCTCTCAAAGCAGAAGTCAAGCAGTTCTGCGAGGTCCTTGAATTTTATTTCCAACTCTGCGTGCGTGCCGAACACTTTGCCTTCATGTTCTGGTATTGCCTCTGCAATGTCTGACTTGAGTATTGTCTGTTCTTTCTTGAGCTTTTCCACGTAATCGCGCATTGTTTTCTCTATGTGTTCCTTTGGCGCTCCGAGCATTTCAATGACTACGCGTGCAAGAACTGCCTCTGCCATAAACTAACCCTGCACCTGATGGTTATTTATAAGTTTTGCTTGGTGTCAAGGGCAATCTGGAGGTTGCTAAGAACATAAGTTTTGTGTTTCTCAAATTCTGTGATGTATGAGTTTTTTGCATTTTCGTGTTTTTTCCTGTCAAATGCCCAAAGGTATTCCTTGTTCTTTTTCCTCTGGCAAGGCTCTAGCACTGAGTGCTTGCTTGCAAACCAGAATGCGGGAAATACAAGCCGCAAGGTAGCTGTGCAGTCAGGCATTCCTGCCTTGACAAGGCAGTCCTTTAGGGCTAAGCATATGTCCGGATTGCCTTTTACTGAAGTATAGCCTGCCAGCATATCGTTTTCTTTAGCTAGATTTTCTTCTGTGTTATAGTCAAGGTAAGGTATTTGCTCGTAAATTCCTCTCCAAAGCATCTCGGCAAAAGACATCAGGGTTTTGTTGTTCTTGTGCGCTTCTTTTGCGCCAGAAATGATTTCAGTCAAAGAAATGGCCTTTGGGATTCCTATTGCGTTTTCTCTCATCTAAGAGAATATGTTCTGAATAATTTGGGTATTAAAGCTTTGTCGTAGTCAGGAATACATTTTGATACCATTCCTGAGTGCTAATAAAAGTTTATGAAGCCAAGGAAAGAGCATTACCATTTGGGTGTGGGAACAATGTTTGGATTTGGCAAAAAGAAAAAACCATCGCTTCCTGAACTTCCGCCGCCACCTTCTCCTCCTGAATTCTCAATGCCAGAAGGAGACATTCCTGCAATAAGGCCTGCACAGGGTCCTGAAGAAGTTCCTGAGATTCCCACTGTAGAAGAGCGCGAAAAAAAGCCTGCTGAGCTTCCTGAAGCGCCGGTGCCTGAACTTCCTGAGGCGCCTGCTGTCGAAGAAATGCCAAAGCCTGAGGAAGAGCATCTTGTTCCTGAAACAATCAAGGAGCCTGAACCTGTGGAGGAAACAATTGAGGAGCTTGAGACTGTGCGTAGGCCTATCGGTCCTGCTTTTGTGGCTGTTGACGAGTACAGGGCGATAATGGAGCACTCAAACAGGGTGCGCTCAAAGCTTGAGGAAGCAGGGGAATTTGTACGCCGCCTCTCTGAAATAAAGGCAGAGGAAGAAAAGACTTTTGAGAAGTGGCGCTCCCAGCTTGAGGAGATTGAGCGCAGGCTTGGTCAGATCGACAGATTTATTGCAAAGGCAAAAGGGTGAAAGAATGGATGATTCGCGCGCACCGGTTTTTGTCAAAGTTGAGGATTACAATGCAATCTTGGAATTGCTGAACAAGGTAAAGGAGCGCCTTAAGCAGGCGCGCACTCTTCTCGCCAAAGTCAACGAGCTTAAGCAGGAGGAAGACCGGCAGATAGAGAACTGGGCAAAGGACATTGATGATGTTGAAGAAAGGCTGACTTCGATAAGCCAGTCATTTACTGAACCACAGGCATGAAAAAAAAAGACGAGAGCTTGCTTTTTGTTGCAATCAGGGAGCCTTCTTCTACCCGAAGGGACGTCCTTATGGCCACAAAGGACGTTCTAGACGTCCTGAAAAGGTATGAGGAATACAGGGCAATTTCTGCAGAAAAGCAGAAAGTCCTTGCAGAGCTTAACCAGGTTGTTGGCAGTTTAAGGTCGCTTAACAACCGGCTAAGAGCGAAAATGCCAAAGGCACCCATATCTCCGCAAATCAGTGTAGCGCGGGAGAAAGAGGATGAATTCATTACGGGCCCTGCGCCTGGAATGGCGCGGCCCAAATCAAAATTAGACATTCTACAGGAAGAGCTCGAGAAAATAGAGAAGAGATTAAGTGCTTTGGAGTAATGCGCCGGACAGGATTCGAACCTGCGTAGGCACTAAGCCAACAGCTCTCTCTGAGCAGCAGCAAAGAGAGCTGGTCAGCTCCGCTGACCGCTGCTTGAGGCTGTCCCGTTTTCCGCTCCGGCACCGGCGCGTTTGCAAATATCTGTTTTTCTGCCTTTAAAAACTTATCCTCCAAAAACTTGAATTCACCCTTCAAATGCCTTTCGTTCCCAAGAGTCCCATACAAATGTTTTTATAGTCGATGAGTCCTGCGTGTTCCCAGTCCCTGCTTGGGAACAAGCCGGGAATGACACTAAAATGAGCGTTGAAGTTTTTGCTGTTGGCGGTTATGGAGAAGTCGGCAGGAACATGACTGCAATAAGGATTGACGACCAGGTCGTTATTCTTGATATGGGTTTGAACATGCCCAATTACATCAAGCTTACAGAGGAGGAAATAGGCGAGATAGTGAGAATTAATGAGTCTGCACTGAAAAGGGCTGATGCAGTGCCGCAGGACAGTGCGATAAAGGGCTGGAGGCAGAACGTCGTTGCAATCATTCTTTCCCATGCGCATCTTGATCATATTGGTGCAGTGCCTTATCTTGCTTCAAAATATGATGCTCCGATAATCTGCACGCCTTTTACTGCAGAGGTTCTGAAGAGTATTTGCAAAGATGAAAATATCAGACTGCCCAACAAGATAATGCAGTTGTATCCGAATCAGCGCACAACGATTGGTGACAATCTTGTTCTTGAGTTTTGCGCAATAACGCACTCAACACCCCAGGATGTCCTCATAACTCTTCACACAAGGCACGGCACGATTGTTTATGGAAATGACTACAAGCTTGACGACCACCCGGGGATTGGGAAAAAGCCGGATTATGAGCATTTCAAAAAACTTGGTGACAAAGGTGTGCTTCTGCTTATACAGGACTGCCTTTATGCCCCTGAGGCGAGAAAAACACCCTCAGAAGCAGTCGCAAAGGACATGCTTGATGATGTTCTGCTTGGTGTTGACAGCAGGGGAAAGGCAGTTGTTGTCACGACTTTCGCAAGCCACATTGCCAGATTAAAGGCGATTGCAGAATACGGGAAAAAGATGGGCAGAAAAGTGGTTTTTATGGGACGCTCCATCGCAAAATATTGCTGGGCTGCAGAAGCAACTGGAATCACGAGTTTTGACGGCGTTGAAATCCTGAAGTACAGGCGTCAGATTGAGAAAAAGCTTAAGGAAATACAGGCAAGGGGGCGAGAGAAGTTCCTTATGGTGATGTCTGGGCACCAGGGAGAACCCAAGTCTGCCCTTGCAAGGATTATTCGTGGAGAACTGCATTTCAAGTTTAACCCAGGAGACCATGTTGTCTTTTCCTGCATAGTGATTCCTGCCGAAATTAATAGGAAAAACAGGGCTGAAATGGACGAACAGCTGAGGCGTCTTGGGGTGAGAATTTTTTCTGACATTCACGTTTCAGGGCACTCGAGCAGGGAGGACATAAGGGACATGATTATGATGCTTAAGCCAAGGCATTTGATACCAACTCACGGTGAGCCTCACAGGATTGACTCGTTCATTGTCCTAGCAGAAGAAATGGGCTACGGGCGCGAAAATATCCACGGAATCGTAACAGGGCAAAGTGTGAAAATTGTCTAAAACAAAAAACTTTATATATGTTTAACCATTCTGCAGGAGTTAAGGGGGAGGAACTATGAAGCTTGTTTTGGCAGACCCAACATATCTTAAGGACAGCATTGCAGTTATTTCAGAACTTGTTAATGAGGCAAGGTTTAGGATATCGCGCGACGGGCTTGAAATGGTTGCAATGGACCCTGCAAACGTGGCAATGGTTGTTTACAAGCTCCTTTCAAGCGCTTTCACAGAGTACGATATTCCGAAGGAAACAGAAATTGCAATAAACCTTGCAAACCTCAAGCAGGTGTTGAGGAGGGCTAAGGCAAATGACATTCTGACCCTGCAGGTGACTGATGAGAACAAGCTCCAGATTACCTTAAAGGGCGGCACGACAAGGGTATTCTCCCTGCCGATTATTGACATTGAGGAGAAGGAGCAGCGCGTTCCCTCATTGAGCTTCCCGGTAAGCGTGCAGACCGCATCGACTGTGCTTAATGAGGCGATTGAGGATGCAGACATTGTCGCGGAGTCAGTGACTTTTGCTGCAGAGCCGAGCAAGTTCTCTGTTTCTGCAGAGGGTGATTTGAGCAAGGCACATATTGAGATTGCGCATGGCAATGACACAAAGGTCACAACCGAGAGCCCTGCAAAGGTCAAGGCAAAGTACTCTATTGAATACCTGAAGAAGATGATTCAGGCAGGCAAGCTCGCTGATACCGTCACGATCAGCTTCAACCAAGACTATCCGTTAAAGCTTGAGTACAAGGTTGTTGACAAGCTGCTGATGAGCTTTATTCTGGCGCCGAGGGTTGAGAACGACTGATAAAAATGCCTTATGTCAAAAAAGAGGTCAGGAAAGCTATTGACCCTAAATTAAAGCCCGCACTTAAAATTCTGAAAAATGCTGAAATTGGTGACCTAAATTACATAATTACGCGGCTCCTGTGGAAGTATTTGCAGGAAAAAGGGATAAACTACGCCAACCTGAACAGCGCCATAGGGGTGCTTGAGTGCGCCAAGCTTGAATTGTACAGAAGGGTGGCTGCGCCTTACGAGGACAAGAAGAGGAAGCTGAATGGGGATGTGTTCAAATAATCACTTCTTTGTCCCGTAATAGAACATTTTTTGTATGTCAACGTCGCCTGGCTTCCAGTCCCCCTGCCTTGGGTGCGCGACTTTTGGTTCTGTTTTCAGCTCAACCTGCTTTTCCTTCTGCTTTGGCTGTGCTGATTGTATTTTGTTGAGGTCTTCGCGCAGTGCATTGACTTCTGTTATTAGTTGGTTCATCGCATTGCGCAAAATGTCCAGTTCGTCGGAGAACACTTTCTGCAGTTTTTCAAGCTCTATCTGGAATTGCTTTGCTGCAAGCGGATCATGAGCAGGCGCTGTTTCTACAATTACACTTTCCTGTGTTGCTTGTGCATTGTCTTTTGGTATTACTTGTATTATTTCTTGCGCCTGCGTATAAGCGTCTTGTGATGATTCTGCCATGCCGTGTTTTTTCAATTCTGAGCTGAGCATGTTTATCCTGCGCAGTTTCTCAACATCCATGCTTATCAGTCCTCACTTTAGTTCAAAGTATCCGTCTTTTCCGAGCACAAACATTTTCTTGACTGCGGGCTCTTCAATTGCCTGGGGTTCCTGCGCTGCAATTGGCGGCTTTCTTACGACTTCAACAGCTGGCAGTTTTTCCCTCTTGAACGGAACAAGTGCAACAGCGCATGCCTCGCAGTAGTATTTTCTCCCTTCCTGCTTTGCTATGCACAGGGGGCAGAGCTTTTTGCCGCACCAGTTACACACTCCTTCAAATTCCTTCCTGTGCGTGTTGCATCTCATTTCTTTTCACCCTATTTTGTGTGAAAAGTTTTCCTTTATGAACTGGACCATCATTTCATTGCTCGCGAGCCGGTATGCCTGCAATGCCATTGTGAAAAGGTTTTCCCTGAGACAGACATCGCCGAGTGCTGATAGTTTTTCCTTGTTGTTTGCGAGCTCGTATGCCTTGAGTGCGTATCCGAGCTGGTTTTCCTGCACGCATTTGTCGCCGACAAGCACGAGTTTTTCCATGTTTCTTATTGCAGTGAAGACTTCTATTGCGTGGTCCCATTTTCCTCTTGCAAGGCAGTCCTCGCCGACTTTTGCAAGCCGTTCTGCGTTGTTTATTGCCCTGAACGCCTTGATTGCGTCTGCTAACCTGCCATCTTCGAGGCATTTGTTTCCAAGCCTCAGGAGTTTTGCGTGGTTGTCAGCAAGGTTGTAGCAGTCAACCGCGTTTCCGAACAGGCCGACTCTCTCATAGTCCTCTCCAATTTCTGTTAGCTTCATCTTGTTCCCTGCAAGGATGAATGCCTTTACTGCATCGTTGAGTTTTCCTTTTCTATGGTATTCGTCGCCAAGAACGTTCAGTACGTGCCTTCTGGTAACCTCGTTGAACATCGAGAGGTTGATGTTGTCCAATCCTTTCTCAAGCAGTGTTGGCAGGATTTTCTTGAAGTTGTCTGCGTTGGATGTTGTTTCTGACTGCCTGAGAACGTTTGTCTGATCAACAAGGTTAGAAACCACTTTTTTCATCAGCAATTCTTCGCCCATCTCTGCACCTCTTCTTCCCGCGCAAACTATTTCTCACTTCTTACGGGATTTTTTATCTATTATACTAATATATAAATGTTACTATTCCGTATACTAGAAATGTTTTTATACTTAACGCCTTAAAAAAACAAAAGATGAGCGAGGCAAAACAAATATTTACGGATTGGATTGTTGAATACCTGAAAAGCAAGGATGCTAACATCAAGCAGATTATTTCCATAAAAAAGAGTGAGCAAGGTGTTGACGTCGTTGTTGAGGGCGCCCTGAAAAGCCAATACATACTTGTCCAACCCGAATTCAAGGATTTGAGCATGCTTGATTCCTTCAAGGACAAACATGCAGTAATTGTGACGGCAAATACAAAAAAGAATGTTGAATTCCTTATTACGAACTGGGACGTTCTTACAAAGTATCCTCATTTGAGCATTTATTTTGTCAACCCAAATTCCGCAACAGACAAGCGCTGGATAATCTATCCAGCCACGCACGATAGGATAACAGAGCGCAGGGCTTTGAGAAAAGGCCTTGAAAGCATGTTCTTAACAGTGGAAGAATGGAAGGGATAATACGGCTGCCGGAAACTTGTGGGCTAGTAGTAGAAAAAGATTAATAGAAGCACAAAATTCCGCATATGGTAGGAAAATATATTATTGATGAGAGACTTGAATTTCCTAAAGGTCAACTTCAAGAATACAACTCCAATGCTACTTACTGATGCCAGAAAAGCTCTTGAAATGCTTGGTTTTACTGTTTCGCGCAGCGGTCCCTGTTCAATACGAATTCAGGCCCAGGAAGAAGTAAAGCAATACCTTAAAAAGATCGGTACATCCAATAACAAGAATACTCACGCAATAAATCAAATCCTGCACCAGTGATCTAGCCTGGTAGGATACGAGCTTCCCAAGCTTGGCGCCCGGGTTCAAATCCCGGCTGGTGCATAAGCCGGTTTTTAATAAAAAAGAGAATCTAAAAGCTACTCAGCCGTGCCTGTCGCTGGCGCTTCTCCTTCTTCTTCCTCGTTGTAGCTTGGCACTGCTGCCTTGCTGATTATTACTATGTCGCCGATTGCCTTCACGAGCTGGTGGGGCACAACCACGCCTTTTGCTGAACCGAGTACTTTGCTAAGGAATGAGTTCTTTGTCGCGCGGACTCTCCAGCCATAAACCTTTGATTGTGTCAGGAGTGCTTCTTCAACGTCTCCGAAATAATCGCCGGTGTCAGTAAAGACTTTCATGTCAAATGTTTCCGAGATTTTTTTCATCTTCAGCATGATTCATCCTCCCTCTTGAGCAGTAGTGTCATTCCAGAGTGCAACAGCTATATAAACTTTGTGCCGGCGTAAAGAAAGGTTATTTAAATGCGCCAAAAGTCTGGAAGGATATGCGGTTCAAGAACCTGGTAATTATCGGGACATCGCACATTGCTGCTGAAAGCGTTGCAGAAGTCGCAAAGGCAATGCAGGAGGAGCAGCCCGGCATTGTTGCAATTGAGCTTGACCACAAGCGCCTGATGGCTTTATTGCATCCGCGTAATGCGAAAGCGTCATGGAAGAACATAAGGAGCATTGGCTTCAAGGGCTGGCTTTTCAGCATTATCGGCGCGTGGGTTGAGAAAAAGCTTGGTGAAAAGGTTGGGATAAAGCCAGGTGCTGAGATGTTGCAGGCGGTAAAGGCGGCAAAGGCATTGAGAATTCCCATTGCATTAGTTGACCAGGATATTGAAATCACGTTAAAAAGGTTCTCAGAAACATTGAGTTGGAAGGAAAAATGGCACTTGTTTGTTGACGTCATAAAAGGGCTGATTTTCAGGAGGAGTGAATTCAGTTTTGACTTGAGTACTGTGCCAAGCCAGAAATTAATAGAGAAAATGATCAGGCAGGTCAGGAAGCGTTACCCTAATATTTACAGGGTTCTTGTGACAGAAAGAAACCAGATTATGGCAAAAAATATGGCTCACCTGATGGCAAACAATCCTGACAAAAAGGTTGTTGCAATCGTCGGCGCAGGCCATGAAAAGGAGCTTCTTCGGCTTGTCAGAGCAGAACTTGTGAAATGGGGTCCTATTTTCCGAGCTGCTGAATGAGGCGAGGAGCAAGCGGAACGCAGTGGAGCGCAGCGACGAACTGAATTCATAGCAAGTGTCCATATGCGAGCAAAGTGAGCTGCTGGCAGGTTGCTGCTTTTGAATGAAGTTCTCGTAGCGAGTGTCTCTAGCGCTGTGCGCAATTAGCATAATTTATATACTTAATAAAAAGAAACTCACAGCATGTCCTGGGCAAATTACAAGGATAAGGTCAAAAGGTATTTTCCTTTCTCAAAGACAGAGTGGCAGAACTTTGTGCTTCTCGTGCTTGTTTTTGCATTTATCCTTTTCATTTTCAAGTGGGGGACAGAGGACATGAGCACGGCAGAATGGATGAAGAATTCGTTAATCTCAATACTAAGCGTCGCCATAGTTGTTTTTTCCCACCATTCTGCGCAGCGCCTGTACGGCATTTTTTTTGGATATAGGGTTGAGCACAGGATATGGTGGGCAGGGCTTTTCTCGGGAATAATAGCAATTATCCTGACAAGGGGCAAAATCCCTGTGCTTGCAGGAAGCGCATTCCAGCCCCACTTCCTTGCCGTTCACAGGCTGGGTGCATGGCGTTATGGTCCAAGCGTATGGCAGATTGGGCTTGTTGCCTTCTCAGGCCCCCTTGCGTCTGTACTTGTGGGATTCCTGCTCTGGCTTGCAGCCCCTGCTTTTTTTGAGCCGCTTCTCATTTTCAGCCTGATTTTTGCATTTTACTGCCTGCTTCCTGTCCCTCCTTTGGATGGAGTGCATGTCTTTGCGGCTTCAAGGATTTACGGTTTTGTCTTCATTTACGTAATCTTCTCAATTCTTGCATTCCTCATACTTTATTTCATTGCGGGAATAAGCATTTTGTGGAGTGTGGGTCTAGCGTTGATAATTGGATTTTTTTGCTGGCTTGCTTATGACGCGGTGATGAAGTGATGGACAGGAAAGGACAATGGGAAATGTTCTGGCTTGAATACGTTGCAGGTGCTTTGCTGGTTATTGCTTTTTATCTTGCTGCAAGGGGCGCTTATGTTGGAATGGCTTATGCTGTTGCTTTCCTCATCGGCGCAATACTTGGAAGGTTCTGGTATGAGAGGATAAGGAAGCATAAGAACAAGCTTTACATAATGGTTTTAACGCTTGCAGTCCTTCTTGGCGTAATTCTCGGAAGCATTGGCACAGACAGGCGTGTTGTTGTCATTCTTTACGTCATCGGCATCCTGCTGGGTTATGTGGTTCACAAGGAGAAGTGGGTTAGAAGCACCTGAATGTGACTCCACTGGACATTCCTTGAGGGGCGCGCAAGCCTTTTAAACTGGCATTTCTGTGATATTTTGCATGCTCGTGTCTGGCTTTTCGCCTAGGCTGTATCAGGAAACGATTCTTGCCACTGCAGCAACCAAGAACACTCTTGTTGTTTTGCCAACAGGGATGGGTAAGACTGCGATTGCTTTTATGCTTGCCGCACAGAGGCTTCAGCATTTTCCTTTGTCAAAGATTGTTGTTCTTGCGCCAACAAAGCCTTTGGCAGAACAGCACTTGCAGTCGTTCAAGGAGCACTTGCAGCTTCCTGAGGAAATGTTTGTTTTGTTCACGGGTGAAGTGCCTCCTGCAAAAAGGCAAGAGTTGTGGAAGACGGCAAGGCTGGTTTTTACGACACCGCAGGGGCTTGAGAATGACGTGCTTGGCTCAAAGATTTCTCTTGAGGATGTTTCATTGGTGGTTTTTGATGAGGCGCACAGGGCAACGGGAGATTACAGTTATAACTTCATAGCAAAACAATATCATGAAAAGGCAAAACATCCAAGGATTCTCGGCCTCACAGCGTCTCCTGGTTCTGACGTTCTTAAGATTGAGGAAGTGTGCAAGAACTTGTTCATTGAGGCTGTTGAAATCCGCACTGATTCTGACCCTGACGTGCGCCAGTATGTGAAAGAAACAGAAATAAAATGGATTAAGGTGCCCTTGCCTGCTGAGTTTCTTGATGTTAAGAAATATCTTGAGTTGTGCATAAAGAGCAAGCTCGCTTCTTTGAGAGAGCTTGGTGTTGCAAAGCCTGTTGATTATTTTAGCAAGAAAGATCTTCTTAGCCTGCAGGCAGAACTGCATGCAAAACTTGCTGCTGGTGAGCGTGGCTTTGAGACAATGAGGGCTTTGTCATTGGCAGCAGAGGCAATGAAGGTCCAGCACGCTTTGGAATTGTTGGAAAGCCAGGGAAGCACTGCCTTGTACAAGTACCTTGAAAAATTAATGTCAGAAGCAGAAACGAGTAAAGTCAAAGCTGTCAAGAATCTTGTCAAGGACTTGAACTTTCGTTCTGCATATGTCAAGACGCAGAAACTTGTTGATGAAAAAATAGAGCACCCAAAGCTCGCAGTGGCAAGAGGAATAATTGCAAAAGAAATTGCTGAGAACAAGCATGCCAAGATTCTTCTTTTTACGCAGTTCAGGGACAGCGCTGTAAAAATCAAGGAAGAGATTGAGAAAGCAGAGGGTGTTGTTCCTGCGATTTTTGTCGGCCAGGCAAAGAAAGGCAACACCGGTCTCAGCCAGAAAAAGCAGGTTGAACTTATTGAGCAGTTCAAGGATGGGCTTTACAATGTTTTGATTTGCACAAGCGTGGCAGAAGAAGGATTGGACATTCCTCGTGTTGATCTTGTTGTTTTTTACGAGCCAATTCCTTCTGCAATAAGGACAATCCAGCGCAGAGGCCGCACAGGACGGCAGGAAAAAGGCAAGGTTGTCGTCCTTATGGCTCAAAACACAAGGGATGAGGGCTACAGGTGGAGCGCGCACCATAAGGAAAGGCGGATGCACAGGATCCTTGATGATTTGAGAAAGGACTTGAAAAGACGCTTTGCGCACCCGTTGATGAGGTATGAAAAGCCAGAACAGCCGGCAATTGTTTTTGCTGACTACCGCGAAAAAGGCTCTGGAGTCCTGAAAGAGCTTGTTAATCTTGGAGTATCATTAAAGCTTGAAATGCTCCAGGTCGCTGACTATGTGCTCTCACCGAGGTGCGCTGTTGAGTTCAAGACTGTTGAGGACTTTGCGCAGTCAATTATTGATGGCAGGCTCCTTGAACAATTGAAGCAGATAAAGCAACATTATGACCGTCCTGTGATTATTGTTGAGGGTTCACAGGACCTGTTTAAGGTAAGGAATATCCACCCTAATGCAATCCGCGGAATGCTCGCAACAATCGCTGTCAGCTATGGCATCCCAATAATTTACACAAAGGACGCAAAGGATACTGCTGCTCAATTGTTGGCTATTGCAAGGCGTGAGCAGGAATTCCAGAAGGAAACATTTCAGCCTCATGCAGAAAAGCCAGCAGCGACATTGCAGGAGCAGCAGGAATACATTGTTTCAAGCCTGCCAAATGTTGGCTTGAATCTTGCAAAAGAACTTCTTAAGCATTTTAAGTCTGTAAAAGGAATAGTCAACGCTTCAGAAGAGGAGTTGAAAAAGGTTGAGGGTATTGGCGAAAAGAAGGCAAAATCAATCAAGGATGCTGTGGAGAAGGAGTATCAGGAAAAATTGCGATAATTTTGTCCCTCTGCTTTCCAAGGGCATGACATGGACTTAAAGCGCAAGGAAAAGATTAATCCAGAAAAATATTATGCAGATGCAAGTATTTGGATTGATATTTACGAAGACAGAAAAGGATATAATAATGAGCTGTTTGGCGATTATGCGCTCAAGTTTTTCCCAATCCTGAAAGCACAAGGCAAAACATTGGTGATTACAGACATTTTGTTGAAAGAACTGGAGTCATTTTATTCTTTAGAAGAAATAAAGGGAATGATAAAACCCTTCGAGAAAATAATCGCGCGCATTATATCAACAAAATCACAGCGTGAAGAAGCGCGCTCAATCGCAAAAGAACGCCAGATTCCTCCGGGCGACGTATTGCATGCAATCCTGGCAAGAGCCAACAAGCTCATTCTTATCACAAGGGACAATCATTTCAGAAAGCTTGCAGACCTTGCTGAACATTACCTACCTGAAGAACTGATTTAACCGAGCTTCTCAAACGCGGTTCTGCGCACTTTTTCGTATTCTTCTGCGCTGATTTTTTTCCTGGCTGCACCTTTCAAATGCGCAATTTCAAGCATTGCCTTTTTCATTTTTATCTCATCAAGCTTTTCCCGCAGTGCATTCCTGATAAACTCAGTTCTGTTCTGATAGCCCTCTTTCTCAACAACATCATCAACTGCCTTAAGGAACTTGTCCTCAAGCTTCAGCGTAATCATCTCCGTAGCCATATAGCCAGAGTATATGCTTTGAATATATAAGCTTTGCGGAAGAAACGTAAGAAATCAACTTTAAAGTGAACGGTTATAAGCTAAAAATATTTTGTTTTTCTTTTATGAACAAGAACTGGTATTTGCTCGCAGGCATTTTTGTAATACTTGCAGGCCTTGTACGGAATCAGTCTTTTACTTTTGATAATCAAGTTTATTGTGGATAGAATGCGTTAATCAAACTTTTAATTCTTGCAATCTCTTTATTCGTTCCTGTGTTGGTGGGTGGGTGCTGAAGAGTGCAACAAGCCCCCTTGCGCTGAACGGGTTCACGATGAACAATGAGCTTGTTGTTGGGTTGCCTCCGCGCATGGGATAAGCCCTGCATCCGTGCTCTAGTTTGCTTAATGCGCTTGCGAGTGCCTGCGGGTCCTTTATTGTGCGCGCTCCTGTTGCGTCAGCGTGGTACTCTCTTGCTCTTGAGATTGCGAGCTGGATTATCAACGCGATTATTGGCGCGAGTATTGACATTACTAGGAGTCCCAAGAGTTTGCCCATGTTGTTGTTCCTGTCGTTTCCTCCACTGAACAGGGCTGCAAATCTTGCCATGTACGCCAAGTAAGAGATTATTGCTGCCATTGTCGCTGCTATTGTTGAGATTAGCATGTCCCTGTTTTTCACGTGAGCCATTTCGTGCGCCAAAACTCCTTTGAGTTCCTTGTCGTTAAGCAAGTGCAGTATTCCTTCTGTGACAGCAACCGCTGCTTTTTTTGGTGATGGTCCTGTTGCAAACGCGTTTGGTGTTGGTGTTGGTATTATGTAGAGCGCGGGTTTTGGCATTCCTGCCTTGTGGCTAATGTCTTCAATCATGTGGTGGAGTTTTGGATACTCGCTCTTCTTTGCAGGCCTTGCCCTGTACATCAAAAGCACAAGCTTGTGTGAGAAAAAGAACATTCCAAAATTCATGAGCACTGCAAATGCCAGCGCTATTGTCAGTCCTGACGTGCCTCCGAAAAAGTATCCTATGCCAAGGACTAAGCCGGTCATTAATCCCAACAATAGTACAGTCTTAATCTGGTTCCACATAGTTCTAGCACACTTTTTTGGGGTTTAAATAGGTTGTGAATTTTGCCTTTGCACGTAATTATACAGCCCTTCAATCTGCCTCAGGTCTGTCTCCTTGAACAAATAATTTCTGAACTTGTCGTTGATTTTTACGCCGTGCTTTTGAAGCTCTGAGCGAAGGATGGAATAAAGTTTTTTTCCTTCTTTGTCAAGGTCTGTCAGAATCATGCATTCGCGCGTAAGTTTTGCTACGAGCTCAACCACTTTGTACAACGGCTTTCCGCGAAGTGAAATCACGTTTTCCAATCCGAGCCTGCGCAATGATGCCTTGTCTTTCCATCCTTCCACTATTATGAATGGTTGTTCTTCTACTAACTTGTCAATCCACTGGTCAAGTTCGTTCATTGACATAAACTATATATAGGAAGTTCTTAAGCATTCTGGCGGGGGAGTATGATTCATTTAAGCACGCTGTTAAAGCATTACAAGCGAAGGGATATTCAGGAGGAAATCATTGAAGCAGCAAAGGACAAGGAGGTTGCTGTCAAGTATGGCGACAAGGGTTTTGGAAAGCGGCCTGATGTTCTCCAGCACGAGAAGGACGTTCTTGAATTTGCAAAGAATGGTGCCACAAGTTTTCATTGTTCAGAGGAGTTGTGGCATAATCCATTGCAGTTGGAGATCGGGATGAAGAAGCAGGAGCTTGACGCTCTCAGGAAAGGCTGGGATTTGGTTCTTGACGTTGACTGCCCTTGGCTTGAGTACTCGCAGATTGCTGCAGACCTTCTCGTGCATGCATTAAGATATCACGGCATTGAGCATCTCGGCGTGAAATTCTCAGGCAATCACGGGTTTCACATTGCCGTGCCTTTTGAGGCATTGCCTGAAAAGGTTCACAACAAGGATACAAGGCTTTTGTTTCCTGATGGTCCGAGGAAAATTGCGGTTTATTTGCAAGAGATGATTCGCAATCATTTGTCATCGAGAATTCTTGAAGGCGAAAACATAAGCCAAATTATGGCAAAGACAGGTATGAAAAAAGAGGGGTTGCTTAAGAAAGGTTTTTTTGATCCTTTTGCGCTGTTGAAGATTGACACGGTGCTCATCTCGAGTAGGCACATGTACAGGATGCCTTATTCCTTCAACGAGAAATCAGGACTGATCTCGATTCCGATTAATCCCAAGAAAATTTTGGAGTTTGACAAAAACATGGCTGTTGCTGAAAGAGTAAGCGTTGAGCATTCCTTCCTTCCACGAAAACAAGTGAATGCGGGAGAAGCTAGCAAGCTTTTGATTCAGGCATTTGATTTTCACCCGCCTGCAAACAGTCTGATCGAAGCGCCAAAATCATTAAGGCAGAAGGAAGAATTCTCAGTGCCATTGCAGGCAGTTCCCGAGCAGTACTTCCCGCCTTGTATACAAAACATAAGCAAAGGGCTGAGTGATGGAAGGAAGCGCGCTGCGTTTTTGCTTATCAATTTTCTCTCAAGTCTTGGATGGAATTATGAACAGATAGAATCTTACTTGAGAAGTTGGAACAGCAGAAATCCCGAACCTTTGAGGGAGCAGTATTATCTTGGGCAGTTGCGTTATCATCAGCAACAGAAAAAGCAGGTATTGCCGCCAAATTGCTCCAACAAGGCGTATATGGCAGGGATGGGGGTGTGCAAGCCGGACTCATTCTGTGGGGCACGTGGAGACCCTTTATCGCAGGACTTCTCTGCAAAAATCAAGAACCCTGTCAATTACGCTCTTAAAAAACAAAGGTTAGCCAGTTTAACAAAAAAATCAAAAAAAGGAGAATAAGTTAAATAGTTTAACTCCTTCATTCCAGCTCGACAGCAAGCTTTATAAACACCCCTCTAAAACTCAGCTTTATCTGACTAGCCTGAAAAGGAGTTTTTCAGTACATCGTCAGTAAAGTGGGACAACTGGCTTCTACGAAAACTCCGCAAAAGGCGTTTTGTCGGAATGAGGTGCGGTAATTCTATCGCACCAGGAAACAAAACAAGAGAGAAAAGGCTCTATGCCGCGCGTAAGACAACCAAGAAGGGGATCAATGCAATATTGGCCGCGAAAGCGTGCTAGTTCCACCCATGCTTCCATAAGGACATGGAATCCCACAAAGGATGCAAAGCCCCTTGGTTTTGCCGGCTACAAGGCAGGCATGACCCACCTGATTGTTACCGACAACAAGGCGACAAGTGCCACAAAGGGCGAGCCGATTGTGATGCCGGTGACAGTCGTTGAATGCCCGCCCTTAAAGGTTGCTGGCATCTGCTGTTACCGGCTCCACAACAACCGCCTTGTTCTTTCAACGCAGGTCTGGGCTGACAAGCTTGAAAAGGATCTTTCGCGCGTTCTTCCGATTCCCAAAAAAACAAAGACAAAAATTGCTGACATTAAGCCAGAGGATTACAAGGAATTCCGGCTGCTTGTCCACACGCAGCCAAGGCTTTCAGGGCTCAAGAAGACGCCTGAAGTATTTGAAATTGGCATTGGTGGCGATGCAAAGCAGCAATTGGAATACGCCAAGGGCATCCTCGGAAAAGACCTAAAGATCACAGACGTCTTCGCAGCAGGACAGCAAGTAGACAGCCATTCAATAAGCAAGGGAAAGGGGTTGCAAGGTCCTGTCAAGCGCTTTGGAGTTTCAATAAGGTCACATAAGTCAGAAAAGACAAAGCGAGGCCCAGGGGCCCTTGGGCCATGGCATGGCAACCTCAATTGGCCTGTTGCGCACGCTGGCCAGATGGGCTACCATCAGCGCACAGAATACAATAAATGGATCTTGCAGATTGGCGATGATCCTACAAAAATCAATCCTGCAGGCGGATTTCTCCATTACGGCAACATCACTTCGCCATACGTTCTTATCAAGGGTTCTGTTGCAGGTCCTGCAAAAAGACTCATCAAGCTAACAACACCGTTAAGGCCCAACAAGCACATTCCAAGGGAGGCACCGGGTATAACGCACATCAGCGTTTCCTCAAAGCAATAAAATGGACCTGACAATACGTTCGCCAACAAATGCAGAAGAGGGAAAAAAGAAGCTCCCTCCACAGTTTTCAGAACAGATAAGGCCTGACATAATAAAAAGAGCTGTGGAAGCAATTTGGAGCCATAAGCGTCAGCCTTACTCAAGCGACCCTTGTGCTGGCAAGAAAGCAAGTGCAAAGCTCTCAAGGCGCAGAAGGGATTACAGGGGCGGATATGGCCACGGCATTTCAAGGGTTCCAAGAAAAATACTGAGCAGGAATGGAACACAGATGTATTGGGTTGCGGCAAACGCACCAGGAACAGTCAAGGGTCGCAGGGCACACCCACCTGTCAGCTCAAAGATATGGCGACAGAAAATAAATGAAAAGGAGCGCAAAAAGGCAATCCGCAGTGCGCTTGCAGCAACAATCAGCAGGCAACACGTGATTAGCCGCGGTCATGCAGTACCTGTCAATTACCCATTCATCATAAGCAATGCATTTGAATCATTGGAAAAGACAAAGGATGTTATTGCGGCGCTTGTCAGCCTAGGACTTAAGGAGGAGCTTTCCCGCTCGGCCAAATGGAAAATCCGTTCGGGAAGAGGAAAAATGCGCGGCAGGAAATACAGGAGCGCCATAGGACCCCTTCTGGTCGTCGGAGGCCAATGCAAACTGCTAAAGGCGGCAGGCAACATTGCAGGCATTGATGTTGCAGATGCCACGCACCTCAATGCATCGCTCCTGGCGCCAGGAGCAATGCCAGGCAGACTAACACTCTTCACTGCAAACGCAATTGACAAAATCGCAAAGGAGAGGCTGTTCCAATGAAATTCGCTGACGCAACCTCGGTTATTAAGTATCCCATTTCAAGCGAAAAGGCAATCCGACTTATGGAGGCAGAAAACAAGATGGTGTTTGCTGTTGACATAAGGGCAGGAAAGCCTGACATCAAGAGGGCTGTGGAAGAATTGTTTAAGGCAAAAGTAGTAAGCGTCAACACACTTGTCACAAAAGGGCAGAAACGGGCTTATGTGCGCTTCAGTCCTGAAACGCCCGCGATTGACATTGCCACAAGCCTGGGGCTGATGTAAAAATGGGAAAATCACTAATACAGCAGGCAAGGGGAAAGGGCGGTCCTGCATACCGCGCTCTCAGCTTCCGATACAAAAGCGACTCAAAGCTGCGCGCACCAACGGAAAAGCTGTTGCAAGGTACTATTACTGACTTCGTGCACTGCCCTGGACACAGCGCACCATTGGCGGAAATAGAGTACGAAGATGGTGAGACTTGTTTGCTGATCGCCCCTGAGGGTGCAAAGATCGGCGACAAGGTATTCATTGGCGCTGGCGCAGAAATAGCTCCAGGAAACGTGCTTTCCCTAAAAGACATCCCTGAAGGGACACCTGTTTACAACATCGAGCTCCAGCCTGGAGACGGTGGAAGATTCTGCCGCAGTTCAGGGGTTTTCGCAAGAATAGTTGCAAAGACAGCCAATTATGTCACGCTCCTGCTTCCGAGCAAAAAGCTCAAGAATCTGCATGCGGACTGCCGCGCAATAGTCGGCATCGTTTCAGGTGGTGGAAGGGTAGAAAAGCCATTCCTCAAAGCAGGCACAAAACACCACAAGGCAAGGGCAAGGAACAAGCGCTACCCGCGCCAGAGCGCAGCAGCCCAAAACGCTGTTGACCATCCGTTCGGAAACAAGCGCACAAGCAGGAAGGCAAAGCAGCGTGCAGTGGGGCACTTCGCGCCGCCGGGAAGAAAGGTTGGCAAGTTCTGGCCCAAGCGCACAGGAAGGAGGAAGTAAAGAATGCCAAGGGAATTCATGTTCCGCGGAAAAAAACTGGACGAGCTAAAAGCAATGGATATCCAGCAGTTCATGAATCTCCTGCCTGCAAGGGCGAGAAGGAGTCTCAAGCGCGGGCTCACCGAACAGGAAAAAATACTGCTCAAAAACCTGCGCGCAGGCGAGAAGGACCCGAAGACACACTGCAGGGACATGATAGTGCTGCCGGAAATGCTCGGCAGGCTGATAAAAATCCACAACGGCAAGGAATACGTCCCTGTGATGATAGAGCCTGAAATGCTCGGCCACAGGCTTGGTGAATTCGCGCAGACAAGGAAGAAGGTGTCGCACTCAGCGCCAGGAATCGGCGCAACCAGGTCAAGCGCGTCGCTCAGCGTGAGGTAAAGATAATGACAACGTACCATTACACAACCAAAGCATCTGCAAATGAGGCAAAGGCGGTCGGGATAGCCCTGCCTGTCTCTTACAAGCAATCCTACGAGGTTGCTAAATTCATTCGTGGAAAGAATGTGCAGCTCGCCAAGAAAATGCTTGAGGATGTCATAGCGATGAGAAGGCCTGTACCGATGACGAGATTCCACCGCGACACAGGGCACAAGCACGGGATGGCTGCAGGCAGGTTCCCCATAAACACCTGTACGCACATCCTAAAGCTGATTAAGAATGCAGAATCAAATGCACAATTCAAGGGGCTCAGCACAGCCAACCTGATTGTCAGACACGTGGCAGCCCAGCGCGGACCCACAAGCTTCCGCTATGGCAGGCACAGGCGGAGGCAAGCAAAGCGCGCGCATATTGAGATAATCCTCAGGGAGGAATTCCCACGGGGCAAAGAAGCAGAAAAAAAAGCATTTGAACAGAAAGGAGCAAAGAAATGATTGAGCGCAAGTTCGTTGCGGAAAGAGTAAAGGAATTCCAGATACAGCAATACATAGAACAGACCCTGAAGAATGTCGGGCACAGCGCGACAAAACTGGTCAGGACGCCTCTTGGCGAGAAAATAATAATCTCAGCCTCGCGCCCGGGGCTTGTGGTTGGCAAGAAAGGCGAGAACATCAAGAAGCTTACAAACACAATCAAGAGGCGCTTTAACCTTGAGAACCCTCAGATAGAGATAGCAGAAGTTCCTGAGCCAAACCTTGACGCACAGATTGTTGCAGAGCGCATTGCTTCAACAATTGAGCGCTTTGGCATCCAGAAATTCAAGGCAATAGGTCACAAGACGATGCAGGATGTTATGAATGCAGGCGCGCTTGGCATTGAAATAAGAATATCAGGCAAGGTGCCGAGTGCACGTGCAAAATCATGGCGCTTCTACTCCGGCTATCTGAAGAAGTGCGGAAATGTTGCCCTCACCCAAATAAGGCGTGCAACAACATATGCAACCCTGCGTGCGGGCACTATAGGAGTGAAAGTCGCAATCATGCCTCCTGGTGTCAAGCTTGTGGACGACATAGAAGTGAGGAAGGAATTGCCAGCGCAGGCACCTGAAAAGGAAGAGCCAAAGAAAAAGCAAAGGGCAAGTAAGAAAAAAGCACAAAAGCAGGTTGCTGAGCCTGCTAAAGAGGGGGCAACATAATGAAATTCAAGGAACTCAAGGCATTGCCACCTGCAGAGCTGAAAGAGAAGATGCTCGAGCTCAAAAAAGAGCTTATGAAGGAGAACGCACAAGTTGCAATAGGCACGGTTCCGAAAAATCCACGCAAGCTGAGGCTTGCAAAAAAAACAATTGCGAGAATCGAAACGATTCTCGCAAGCAAACAGGAGGGGACTAAAAAAGTATGACTGTATGCGTGCGCTGTGGCTTGCCGCAAGAACTTTGTGTATGCGAAAGCATTGCGAAGGAAACCCAGAAGGTAACCATCGCAATCGAGCAGAAAAAGTTCGGCAAGAAATATACAATCATCACAGGGATCAGCGACATTGACCTTGACCAACTCGCCAAGAAGCTTAAGGCAAAGCTTGCCTGCGGCGGGACAGTCAAGGAAGGGCGCATAGAGCTCCAAGGTGGAGGTGGGGACACCCCCACGGCCGAGCGCGACCATAAGAATAAGGTCCGAGAACTCCTTATAAACATGGGGTTCGCCCCTGAAGCAATAGTTATCAAGTGAGGCAAAATGGTAGAAACCTGCAAGGATAAGCATTGTGCGAAGCACGGAAGCATAAGGACGCACGGAAGGACGTTCACTGCGACGGTGCTCTCTGCGCGCGCCCAGAACACAGCAATAGTTGAATGGGAAAGGCGCTATTATGTGCCCAAGTACGAGCGTTACGAGCGCCGCCGCACAAAAATCAACGCCCACAATCCTGAATGCATTAACGCAAAGCCAGGGGACATTGTACGCATATCAGAATGCAGGCCTGTCAGCAAGACGAAGCACTTTGTCATCACCGAAAAGATCGGTGCAGAGCGCCTCTTTGAAGAACGCGCCGCTATGCTGGAGGAGGCAAAGGTCAAAAAGAAGGAGGTGCCTGAAAAGGCAGAGGAAAAAACATGAAGGACATAAAGGCACATATCGGAAGGCCGTTGCCGCACAACGCGCGCATACAAACATGCGACAACTCAGGGGCTAAGATACTCAAGATAATAACTGTCAAGGGCCATAAGACACGAACAGGGAGGTACGAGGCGGCAGGGATAGGCGATGTCATCATTGCATCCGTGGTTGAAGGCAAGCCTGAGATGCGCAAGCAGGTGGTGCAAGCAGTGATAGTGCGACAGAAAAAGGAGATCAGGAGGCCTGACGGGACGCGCGTCAAGTTCGCGGACAATGCCGCTGCTGTACTGAAGGACGAGTTCGGCAACCCAAAAGGTACGATGATTAAGGGTCCTGTCGCAAAGGAGGTTGCGGAGAGGTGGCCTGCAGTCGCAAAAATAGCCACAACAATAGTGTGAAAACATGACAAACTGGAATAAATCATGGAGGGGAAGCGCGCAGGTGCGCAAGCAACGTGCATATGCCAGAAATGCGCCAGCACACATAAAGGGTGATTTTGTGTCAGCTCACCTACAGAAAGACTTGAGGCAGAAGTACAAACGCCGCTCGCTAAGGCTGAGGCCTGGCGACAAGGTAAAAGTTGTCAGGGGTGCATTCAGAAAAAAGACAGGAAAAGTGGATCGTATAAATGTGAAAGAGCAAAAAGTGTACATCACAGGGATTGAGTTTACCAAGCGTGATGGAAGCAAGGTGATGTATCCAATTCACCCGTCAAACATAGTCATACAGGAGCCTGACCTCTCTGACAAAAGGAGGCTTGGAGGGGCAAAAGCATGAGCAGACACTTGAAACGCATTAACGCACCGAAAAGCTGGATAATTCTTCGCAAGACAACGAAATACATCACAAAGCCAATGCCCGGCGCCCACAAGATTACAGAAAGTATGCCGATGTCGCTCGTTCTGAGAAAACTGGGTCACGCGGCGACCGCTGCTGAAGCGAAAAAAATCCTGAATAGGCACCAAATACTAGTTGACGGAAAGAGGGTCAGGAGTCTCAAGTCGCAGCTTGGAATCATGGATAGTGTTGCGTTGCCTGAAACAAACGAGTATTATCGGATTGTCTTTGACAAAAAAGGCAGGCTGCACATGGTGCCCATCCCGAAGGACGAGACTGGTTTGAAGCTCTGCAAGGTTGTCAACAAAACAACGGTGAAAGGGGGAAAGACACAGTTCAACCTCAGTGACGGCCGCAACATAATTGCTGACAAGAACGCTGCAAAGACAGGTGATACCTTCTTAATCCAAGTGCCTGGACAGAAGATACAGCAGCACATTGCCCTTGAAAACGGCGCCCTCATCTACTTGCTAGGAGGCAAGCACATCGGCACCTTCGGAGTGCTTGAAAAGGTGGAGGGTGATGAAATAACATTCGTAACAGACGGCAAATCAATTGCTACCGCAAAAAAATATGCTCTCGCAGTAGGCAAGGGTAAGCCTGTGCTTACGCTAGCAAAGACAGAATGACAAACATAATGAGGCAACCGCGGATAGAGAAAATCACCTTGAATATCGGGGCGGGAAAAGACACTCAGAAGCTTGAAAGGGGAATCTCGCTCATCAAGGCAATTACAGGGATTGAGCCTGTCAAAACAGTAACCCACAAGCGGATACCGAATTGGGGCCTGCGCCCTGGGCTTCCGATAGGATGCAAGCTGACTCTCAGAAAACAGCCTGCAATCGAGTTGCTCAAGCGCCTCCTGCACGCAAAGGACTTCAGGCTCAAGCCAACCCAGTTTGATGAGAGTGGCAATGTCTCGTTTGGAATACCGGAATACATAGACATCCCCGGCGTTGCGTACGACCCGAAGATAGGAATAATGGGGCTTGAGGTCTGCGTAACACTGGAACGCCCTGGCTACCGCATCAAGCGCAGGCGACTGAAAAAAGGGAAAATACCCCGCAGGCATATGATCAGCCGCGAGGAAGCGATGGATTTTATGCGGAAGAACTTCAATGTCAAGGTAGGTGAAGCTGAATGACTATCAAAGACTGGCGCAAGGCATTTGTCCAGCTTAAGGCAAAGCCCGCCAAGATGAAAAAATACATGAAGCACAACGCCCCAAAGAAGCGCAGCACAGGAATGACTGTTTCAGCCCGTTGCGAGAACTGCGGACGCTTTGGCGGCCACATCAGTAAGTACGGCCTGCATCTTTGCAGGCATTGTTTCCGCGAGATTGCGGTAAAGATAGGATTCAAAAAATACACTTGAGGAAAAAAAAATGCTCAACGACCCACTGGCAAATGCATTGTCCGGAATACTGAACTACGACAAGGCAGGCAAAAAACAGTACCTTGTCCATCCAGCACCGAGAATTACTAGGAACGTCCTTGCAATACTTAATGCGCAGGGTTACATTGGCTCTGCAGAAGACGTGACAAGTGCGAGAGGGGGCGTTATCAGGGTGAACCTGCTCGGCAACATAAACAAATGTGGTGTAATAAAACCAAGATTTGCCGTGAAAATGAACGATTATGAAAAGTTTGAGAAGAGGTTCCTGCCGGCAAAGGGCGTCGGCGTGCTCATCATTTCAACAATCAAGGGGCTGATGACCCACGAAGAGGCAAAAGCCCAAAACCTGGGAGGAAGGCTAATTGCCTACTGTTACTGACTATGAAAACAAACTTTGAAGAAGTGATGGATGTGCCCCAAGGCGTTACTGTGACAGTCGACCACGGCAATGTCCTTGTCAAGGGTCCTAAGGGCGAGGTGGCCAGAAAGATGTATGCGCCAGGCGTTTCAATAACTGCAGAAGGCCCAAGGGTTGTGTTCAAGGCAAAGAAAGCCACAAAACGCGAAAAGAAAATGCTTTACACATTCTACGCACACTTGCGCAACATGGTACAAGGGGTCCAGAAACCGTGGGTGTACAAGCTCAAGATATGTGCAGGACACTTCCCAATGACAGCAACAGTTAGTGGCGGAAAGTTCTCACTTAAGAATTTCCTTGGCGAAAAAACACCAAGGGAGTGCGCAATCCCGCAAGGTGTTGATGTAAAAATCGCTGGCCAGGAAATAACAGTAACTGCCGTTGACCGCGAACTTGCAGGGCAGACGGCAGGACTGCTTGAGTTGCTCACATTCAAGCCGAAAAAGGACCAAAGGGTCTTTCAGGACGGAATTTACATCACTGAAAAACCGGATAAGGAAATCACACAATGACAAGGGAAAAAATGCTCAAGCTCAGGAAGCAGTTGAAGGCAAAGAAGCCAGACTTCATTAGGGAGGACTATCAAAAGCGCGCATGCATCCCAATGCCCTGGCGCAGGCCTAGGGGACTGCACAGCAAGATGCGCCACCGCTTTGCAGGCCACCGCGCGCTTGTTGACCCCTCCTACGGAAGCCCAAGGGAAGCTTATGGCCTCCACCCCTCGGGTTACGAGCCGATTCTTGTTCATACCCTCAATGAGCTTTCGAAACTTGATGCCAAAACTCAAGGCGCAGTACTCGGCAGCACCCTTGGCCTGCCAAAGCGCATCGCAATACTCACAAAGGCAAAGGAGCTTGGAGTCAGGGTCCTGAACGTCAAGAATATTGATGCAGAACTCAAGAAAATCCAGGATAGCATCACCGCCCGCAGGGAAGCCAAACAAAAGGCAGCAAAAGAAGCCAAAGCAAAAGAAAATGCAAAGAAGACAGAACTTGCGGAAAAAGTGATGAGTGAGGAGGAGCAGAAGAAAAAGGCAAAGGAGGAAAAGGACAAGGTCCTTACTGCTAGGCAAATATGAAACTCCAAAAAAGACTTGCGGCGCAAATACTGAACTGTTCACCACACAGGATTGTTTTCAACCCTGAAAAGCTTGGAGAAATCAAGGAGGCAATCACGAAGTTTGACATCCGCAGGTTGATTGACAAGGGAATCATTACTAGGTTGCCTGTCCAAGGAATATCAAAGTTCCGCACAAGGAAAGCAAAGGTGCAGATGCGGCGCAACCGCAGGAAGGGTCCTGGCTCGAGAAAAGGCTCGGCAAATGCGCGTGCAGACAGCAAACTGCAATGGATGCGACTTATCCGAGCGCAGCGAGACCTCCTTAAGCGCTTGAGGGACCATAAACTGATCACTCAACAAACATTCAACGTGATGTACGCAAAGGCAAAAGGCGGCTTCTTCAGGAGCACACACCACATAAAGTTGTTCCTGAAGGAGCAGGAGCTATTCATCAAGAAGTGAGACAATGAAAGCGTCACCAACATACTCGGTTCCATACCGCAGGAAGCGGAAGGGCATGACAGACTACAAGACGCGCATAAAGCTGCTCCAGAGCGGCGAAAGGCGCCTTGTCATCAGGCGCTCGCTCAAAAACATCTGGCTCCAAGTAGTTGAGTATAATCCAGGAGGGGACAAAGTGGTTGTTTCAGCCCACTCGCACGAAATCCGTAAACTCGGATGGAAAGGCGGGCTTAACAACCTTCCTGCAGCATACCTCTGTGGCCTGTTGCTGGGCAAAAAGGCAAAAAATATCAAGAATGTTGTGCTTGACATTGGTCCCAGCATTTCAGTCAAGGGTGCGGTGTGGTACGCAGCCCTGAAGGGAGTCCTTGATGCTGGAATTAGCATTCCGTACGCAAAGGAGATACTGCCTGATGAAAAGCGCATAAAAGGCGAGCACATAGCTGAGTGGGCGAAGAAGCTCAAGGATCAACCGGAAAAATACAATCGTATGTTCAGCAGATACATAAAGGCGAGCCTGCAGCCTGAGAATTTGCCGGCCCATTTTGAAGAAATCAAGAGGAAAGTGCAAGCATGAGTCCGAAAAAACCAGTTGAGGAAAAGAATTCAGAGGCGCAGAAGGAAAAGGAAATCATTCCTGTGGTTGTCGAGGAAGAAAAGCTCGAAGTAGAAAAGGACATCATCACAGAAATCCCTGAGGAGGAAGCAATTGAGGTCCCTAAGGAGATTGTTGACATTGCAGCCTGGCAGCCAAAGACAAGTCTGGGCAAGAAGGTAAAGTCAGGCGAGATAACGGACATTGACCAAATACTTGACAAGGGACTTAAGATACTTGAGCCGACAATCGTGGAAGTGCTTCTTCCAAACATGCAGAATGATTTGCTGATGGTTGGACAGGCAAAGGGAAAGTTCGGAGGCGGGCAGAGCAGGGTGTTCAGGCAGACCCAGAAGAAAACTCCAGAGGGAAATAAGCCAAGCTTTTCATGCGTTGCAATTGTTGGTAATGGCAACGGTTACGTTGGGGTTGGTTATGGAAAATCAAAAGACACTGTTCCTGCCAGGGAGAAGGCATTACGCAAGGCAAAACTGAACATTTTCAAGATTGCTCGTGGTTGCGGTTCCTGGCAATGTGGATGCAAGACCCCACACAGCATTCCTTTTGCTGTCGAGGGTAAGTGCGGTTCAATCAGGATAAAACTGATGCCTGCGCCAAAAGGAAAAGGGCTCTGTATGGAACAGGAAACAGCAAAAATACTCCGGCTTGCTGGAATAAAGGATGTGTGGAGCAAAACAGACGGTAACATACGCTCAACAACTAACCTGATTGCGGCGGTTGTTGACGCTCTCAAGAAGCTCAATTCCACAAAGATAAGACAAGATCACGCTGAGCGCGTTGCAAAAACAGCTGGGAAGGTGGTTACAGAGGCGTAAAAATGGCAAAGCTCGCAGTTGTAAGGGTTCGCGGACAGGTAAGAGTGCACAAAGGGATAGCGCGCGCTCTTGAACAGCTGAATCTACGCAAGCGCCACCACGCAACAATCGTTGAAGAAAGCCCTGCAGTGATTGGGCAGCTCAAAAAAGTGCAGTCCTATGTAACATGGGGTCCTGTAAGTGAGGAGGTTGCAAAAAAGCTTGCAACAAGAGGAAGGGGCAACGGAAGGTGGTTCGCTCTCCACCCTCCATGCAAGGGATATGGCAGAAAGGGCATAAAGATGCCCTTCAGCAAAGGCGGTGCATTAGGCAACCGCGGGGAAAAAATAAACTATATGCTGTTGAGGATGATTTAAGATGACTGTCAAACGGAAGAAAAAGATAACAAAATACCGTGGAACAAGGACGTGCGGGTGGGGGCTTGTGCACCGCGGCTCTGGCCAGAAGGGTGGTGCAGGAAACGCTGGCTCTGGCAAGAAGGCGGCATCAAAAGTGCCAAGGCGCGGGCTCTGGGCAAAGCAATTGATGGGCAAGCGTGGATTCGTACACCAGGGGCCAAAAGTGAAGGATGTTGTGATTAATCTCCGCGACCTTGAAGACAGGCTTCCCTCGCTACTTTCGCAAAAAGTTGCGGCAGAATCGGAAGGCATGGTTATCATTGATGTTTCAAAGATTGGGTGCACAAAGGTTTTGGGTTCAGGCAAAGTCAGGAGGAAATGGAAAATAACAGCGCAAAGGGCTGCGCCTGATGCTGTTGAGAAGGTCAAGGCGGCAGGTGGAGAACTGCTCGCTACAAGGGCTGAATAAAAATGTCCTGGTACAAGGAAATACTCTACAACCTTCCTGAAGTTGCTCCTCCAACCCAGCGCAAGCTCAGCTTCAAGGAAAGGATGAAGTGGACTATTGTTGTCCTTGTCCTGTTTTTTATCCTTGGACTCATTCCCCTCTTTGGGCTTGGCCAGAATGCTTTGCAACAGTTTCAGATTCTTTCAATCATCCTGGGAGCCTCATTCGGCTCAATCATAAGTCTCGGAATAGGCCCGATAGTAACTGCGAGCATAGTCCTGCAATTGCTTAACGGCTCGGGCTTGGTGAAGTTTGACCTTACAACGCATGATGGAAAAAGGAATTTTCAGGGAGTTCAGAAATTACTCAGCATATTTTTCATCCTGTTTGAGGGCGCCATTTACGTTTTCATGGGCGGGCTTGCGCCTCCAGAACAGCTTGTGGGAACAGGCTCTTATTTCACGCTTCAGCTTTTGCTTGTCTTTCAACTTTTTCTTGGCGGGCTGATGATAATGTTTATGGACGAGGTTGTCAGCAAGTGGGGATTTGGTTCTGGAATCTCGTTGTTTATTGCTGCTGGTGTTTCCCAGAGCATTTTCATAAGGGCATTGTCGCCTTTGCCGTCGCCAAACAACCCTGAAATAATGACTGGTGCAATTCCTGCATTATTCCAGAGCCTTGCGAGGGGCGACCCACAGACCGCAATTCTTATGCTTTCAACAGTTTTGTCAACAGTCATTATTTTTGTGATTGCTGTTTATGCCCAAAGCATGAAGGTTGAGATTCCGCTTTCATTTGGAAGGATTCGGGGGCATGGAATCCGCTGGCCTTTGAGCTTTGTTTACACTTCAAACATCCCTGTCATCCTTATTTCCGCGCTTATTGCAAATATTCAGCTTTGGGCCCACCTGCTTCAGCGGTGGGGGCATCCTTGGCTTGGCACTTTTGTTGGGAACACGCCTGCTACGGGTTTTGTTTCGTGGATTCATTCTCCTGATGTTGTTGGAAAGCTCATTAGGGGTTCTTTGACAATGTCTGACATTTGGCATTCCGCAGTTTATCTGGTCTTTCTTATTGGCGGTGCCGTTGTGTTTTCGTGGTTCTGGGTGCAGACTTCTGGAATGGATGCAAGGAGCCAGGCAAAACAGATAATGAGGTCTGGCTTGCAGATTCCGGGCTTCAGGAAGGACGAGCGTGTTCTTGAGCGCCTGCTTGACCGCTATATCCTGCCCCTCACTGTAATGGGCGCGATCGTGGTTGGCGTTCTTGCGGGTCTTGCTGACATTTCAGGCGCTTTGACAAACGGCACTGGGCTTTTGCTTACTGTCATGATTATTTACAGGCTTTATGAGGACATCGCAAGGCAGCACTTGATGGATATGAATCCGATGATGAGAAAGTTTATGGGTGGCTAAAAAAATGAGCTTTCTTGACTTCCTGAATCCGGTTTTTGATTTTCTTTTCGGCTGGCTTTTGTTGATGACACCATTCTGGAGCATTTTGATACTCTCATTCATAATGTCGTTTATTGTCATAATCATCACTAAGTACACGACGGACCAAGACCTGATGAAGCACCTCAAGGAGGAGAGTAAGGAATTGCAGAAGCAGATGAAGGAGCTTAAGGACCAGCCTGAGAAAATGATGGAGGTGCAGAAAAAGCACATGCAGAGTTCAATGAAATACATGAGCCAGAGCTTCAGGCCAATGATTTTCACGTTTATCCCAATAATTATTATTTTTGGCTGGATTTCAGCCCACCTTGCGTATGAACCGATAATGCCTGGTCAGGAATTTTCCGTCAAGGTCCAGCTTGAGAAGGGCTTACAGGGCGTGATTGTGAACGCGACAGCGCCAGAAGGGATTACCTTGACAAGCAATGCCAGCAAGGAAGTAAGTGATGGTTTTGCAATCTTTACTTTCAAGGGCGATGCGGGCGATTATTCTTCGCCTAGCTTGATGTTTAACGTCAACGGCAAAGAATACTACAAGGAAGTCAAGATAACAACAAAGCGCGAATACGTCAATCCCATAAAGCCGATCAGGGACGGCACGGTAAAACAGATAGAAACCATCCATGAAAAGGTAAAGGTCATCAAGCTCGGCAATTTCTCACTGAGCTGGATATGGAGTTACATAATATTCTCAATCATATTCAGCAGCATTCTCAGGAAGTGGCTTAAGGTTTATTAACCAGAAAGCAAATTTTGTTCTCAAATGGCGTTTTTCCATAAGGATGAGCTAAGGTTATTGTGGCCTTTTTATGCAGAATCAATACTGTCAACATTGTTGTTCATTTATCCGCCTTTTTGGGTTTTGTATTTTCAGTCAATAAACTTGTCCTTGTTTCAAATAGGCGTTTTGATGGTGCCGATTTCAGTTGCTTCTTTCCTTTTTGAGATTCCCACTGGTGCGATTGCGGATATTTTTGGCAGGAAATTCTCTACATTGCTTGGTTATTTTCTTTGTGGAATCCTTGTTTTTTCAATCTTTTTCTTTACTGGCTTTTGGGCTTTGTTTGTAATATTTACCCTTTGGGGGATTGCGGGCACTTTTATTTCAGGCGCGCAGGAGGCGTGGGTTGCTGACAACCTCAAGTTCAGGGGCAGGCCTTGGCTGTTAAAGGAATATTACATAAAGACCCACAGTTTCATAAGGCTTTCATTGCTTGTTGCTGGTTTTGTTGGTGCTTTTCTTGTCAAAATCTTTGGGTTGGGGATTATCTGGCCCATCACAGGGTTTTCGCTTATTTCTTCTGGGATCATACTTTCTTTTGTTGGTGAGAAAAGGGTAAAGCTAACCTGCCCGCACAACCTGCGGATGATTTATGACCAGTCGAAAAAGTCAATAAGATTTGGCATAACTCATCATGTCCTTTTTTTCCTGTTTGCAATTGTTATTATTGAAGGATTGTGTGGTACATTAAGTGGTGAGTTCATGTGGCAGCCGTTCCTCAAGAACCTCGGCTTTCCTGTTTATGCATTTGGTTATCTTTTTTCAGGTCTGATGCTGATAGGCGCTTTTGCCCCTTACCTTGCAAAGCCGTTATTGAAAATTGCACGCACAGAGAGGGCGCTTCTCACAATAATAACTGTGTTTCATATAGCGCTGTTTATATCGGTGCTTTTTACAGGAAAATGGTTTGCCGCAATAATGATTATGGGACTAATAACGCTCGGCTCTGATATTTACAACCCTTTGATGGGCTGTTATTTCCAGAAATTTGTTCCGTCGAGGATGCGGGCAACAACCGTTTCTTTCAAGCACATGCTTTCCGACACAGGGTTTGCCATTAGCGGTCCCCTTGTGGGCTTTTTGGGCGATTTGTTTGGTCCAAGGTTTGCAATTGCATTGGGTGGATTAATCCTTGTGCCTGTTGTTTTTCTTTATTTGGCAATAAGAGAGAAAAAATGAACTAATTCAACTCTGTCTGCTTTGCAATCCTGCCTTCATAAACAATTATTTTTGCATAGCCGTTGCACTCACATGGTAAAGGCAAAGGGGGTGATTCTGTTATTTTTTGCCAATAAATACCTTGTTTTTGCCAAGTGTGATTACCTTGTCGTCTATGGACTGTGCTGGCTTTGAAGGCTGTTCTGTGCCATGTAGAATACTGAATGGGCTTAGCTTGCGTTTCATGTGCGAATGGCATTTTTCACACAATAGATTGTCCAGCGCCTTGCCAGTAAGCGGTTTAGAAGCCTTTATGGTCTGGACATATCCACAGTTTTCATTCCTGCACTGGTATTCATAATACGGCATAGCAATGATGTAGGTTTGTTTGAATATAAAGATTAGGCACACAAGAGTTCCACAGGAAATGATGGAGGTATATCGTCGCTAATTTCCATATTTAAATACAAAAGTATTTAAATACTCCCCCTTTTAAGCTTTAAAAACAGTTCACCTGAAATGGGGGTGTGAACATAATGGCAAAAAAAGCCGCTAAGAAATCAAAGGGTGCTGCTCCAAAAGCAGGACAGCGCGAAATTAAGGTCGTGAATATTGTCGTGAGCGCAAGCCTCGGGCATGATATTCCGCTTGAAAAAATGGCTGCCACTTTGAGCAATACAGAATACAATCCTGAACAGTTTCCTGGGCTTGTGATAAGAATCAAGGAGCCCAAGACGTCTGCACTGATATTCTCATCAGGAAAGATTGTTTGTACCGGCGCAAGGAGTATGGACAAGGTTCACGAGTCAATAAGGAAAATCATAAAGTCCTTGGAAAAAATCAATGTCAAGATAAAGGTTGAGCCGCAGGTTAACATCCAGAACATTGTTGCAGCAGGCAGTGTTGGAATGGACCTTAATCTGAACGTGCTCGCAATGAAGCTTGAAAATACAGAATACGAGCCAGAACAGTTCCCTGGGCTTGTTTATAAGTTGCCTGACCAGAAGGCGACTTTCCTGCTTTTCAGTAATGGAAAGGTGGTATGCACGGGCACTAAGAGCGAGGATGAGGTAAACAAGGCTTTGGACAAACTGATAGAAAACCTGAAAAAGGCAAAAGGCAAGTGAGGGCTTCGGGATTCCGTAATAACGTCGTGCCTGCTCTGCACTAGCCACTGGTCATGCTCACGTAGGGTATAAAAAGATGGGGGTGGATGAATGAGGGGGTATGCTCTCTCATTCGTACTTTAATATGGTAGATGCAGCAGTAGCTAAGCATTTGGATGCCACAGAGCTTATTCAAAAACTGCATGATTTCTTTCAGCAACACTATTATGCTGAGCTTGTTGAGCAGGCAAGAAAGGGGCAAAAATGGTTGCATGTTGACTTTTCTTCATTAAGCAAGTTTGATCCTGATGTTGCTGATGCTCTTCTTGAGATGCCTGAGGAAGTCATCAAGGCTTCTGAGATTGCGATTGAGCAGTTTGATGTCCCTGGAGATGTTAAAGGTTTTGCAGTGAGGTTTTTCGGACTGCCAGAATCATGCAGGATTATGATAAGGAATATTCGTTCAGTGCACTTGAACAAGCTTCTTTTTGTTGAGGGAATCGTGAGGCAGAAGTCAGACGTAAGACCTCAGGTCACAGAAGCAAGATTTGAGTGTCCAAGCTGCGGGAATACGATTGCAATGCTGCAGTTGGACAGCAAGTTCAAGGAGCCAAGCAGGTGCAGTTGCGGAAGGAAAGGTAAGTTCAGGCTTTTGAGCAAGGTTCTTGTCGATGCCCAAGGGCTTGTTCTTGAGGAAGTTCCTGAGCAGTTAGAAGGTGGCGAGCAGCCCAAACGAATGAATGTCTTCCTGAAGAACGACCTTGTTAGCCCTTTAAGCGAAAAAAAGACAAATCCTGGCTCCAGAATAATAATTGTTGGAATCATAAAGGAAGTGCCTATCATAACACGTTCTGGCACACAAAGCACAAGGTTTGATCTCTTGCTGGAAGGAAATTCTGTCACAGCAGTTCAGGAGGAATTCACAGACATCCAGATTTCGCCGGAAGATGAGCAAAAAATCAAGGAATTGTCTAAAGATCCTGCGCTTGTCCGCAAACTTGTTGCTTCTGTTGCACCAAGCATTTACGGCCACGACCAAGTCAAAGAAGCATTGTTGCTTCAGATGTTTGGAGGGGTACGGAAGAAGCACGATGATGGCGTTATCCGCAGGGGCGACATCCACATCCTTTTGGTCGGAGACCCTGGAGCCGCAAAGTCCCAGATGCTCAAGCGTATGGCAGTAATTGCACCAAAGGGTAGGTACGTGACAGGGAAAGGCGCGTCTGGCGCAGGCCTTTCAGCAACCGTTGTCAAGGATGAGTTTTTGCAGGGTTGGAGCCTCGAAGCAGGGGCCCTTGTCCTAGCAAACAAGGGCATGGCGATGATTGATGAACTTGACAAGATGAGCAAGGAGGATACTTGGGCAATGCACGAGGCCCTTGAACAGCAGACTGTTACCATAAGCAAGGCAAACATTCAGGCAACTTTGCGCTGCGAAACAACAGTGCTTGCTGCTGCAAACCCGAAATTCGGCAGGTTTGACCCTTATGACACAGTTGCTAACCAGATTGATTTGCCACCAACACTCATCAACCGCTTTGACCTGATTTTTCCAATAAAGGATGTTCCTAACCAGAAGACTGATGAAAAGCTTGCTTCATTCATGCTTGAGCTTCACCAGAACAATGTAGAAACGCCGCCTGTTTCCACAGAACTCCTGCGCAAGTACGTGGCTTATGCGCGCAAGAACATTTTTCCAAAACTTAGTGACGGAGCAATCGAGGAACTCAAGGAATACTTCATCAAGATGCGGGCTTCTGCAGGCACTGGCGCAAGCGCAAAGGCAGTTCCTGTTTCTGCAAGGCAGCTTGAAGGGCTTGTCAGGCTTAGCGAGGCGTCTGCAAGGCTGCACTTGCGTGATAAGGTCCTGAAGAAGGATGCAAAGAAAGCTGTGGAGCTCCTTGATTACTGCCTTAGACAGGTCGCAATGGATGAGGAAACAGGCCAGATTGACATTGACAGGATAGCAACCGCAATGCCTGCCTCGCAAAGGAACAAGATAATGACTATTAAGGAAATCATTGCGGAGCTGGAGAACAAGGTCGGCAAGGTTGTGCCATTGGATGACATTGTCAAGGCTGCCTCTGAAAAGGGCCTCAACGAGGCAGAGATTGAGGACATAATACAGCGTCTCAAGAAGTCAGGCGACATCTTTGAGCCCAGGCATGGATTCATCAGCAGGATTTGAAAATTACTTCTTTTTGTTGCGTCTGAGGTGTATGTAGCCAAGGAGGGACAAGCCTGCAACTACCAGCAATACACCTTGGATTCCAGGAAGAAACAATCCGATAATCCCCAGCACAACACACAATATTCCAAGGGTTTTCCAAATTGCTGAGTTCTTATTTTGTTTCATTCTTCTATCGCTGGTGTTCCCTCTTGCTGGACTGTGGAGAGTCTTGCAAGACTCTGGCAACTTGTCAATAAATACTTGTTGGATAACTGTAGGCAGACGGAGAAGTCATTTGCCAGTGCAAATTCCATAAGGCAGTTGTCCCTTGCCCTTAAGTCTTGTATATTCATGCATAATGCGCTTTTTTTGCTCGCATTGGCTATTCGTGCAAAGCAGGGGTCTGCTGATTCTGGAATTGCCAGGCTGTTGCAGATTGTTGATGCCTTTTCAGGGTCTGACAATGCATACTTCAACGCCTGCTCAATTACTGCTTCCTTGTCCTGCACTGGTCCGCAATCTTGGGGGCAAGTTATTCTGCTCTCTCCCGATTCGCACTCCCCGTTACCACAAATGCCTTCAATGATTCTGTGGATGCAGGCTCCGCGCTCGCAGAGGTCCATCGTTGCAGGATTAAGGTCGTCGCAGGTTTCAGGGCAGGGAAGTTCTTCAGGAACAAGGTCTGTAGCTTCTGGAACTGTGGGGATTGTTTCGGCCTTTTCGGCAGAAACTATTGTGAATCCTGCACTTTGAACGCGTGTCAAACGTCCGTATCTTGCAGTAAGCGTTACTTTATATTCTCCGGCGCCAATATTCTCAGGCAGTGGAATGTTTTGTGTGTCAACCGCGCTTAGTCCAACGTCTGCCCTGCTTAACCTTGTTGTTATTATCCTGCGCGTGACGGGGTCAAACACGACATAATCCAGTGATACAGGCACTGTTCGCTTCTGCTCTGATGTGAGTGTTGTCATTACAGATAGCGTTCCTCCTGGCACAACCTGTGGCTGCTCTATGCGCACCGAAAGCAAGATGTCCTTTCCAGTGGGTTTGAGCAGAAGAAACCCTGTAAATATAAGGATGGCGACCGCCAGTAGCCCCCCGACTACGATTAGGACCTTCCTTCCAATTAGTTCAATGCGCCTTTCAGTAGGCTTTGACGCAATGCGCAGGGCAAAATCAATATCCTGCGGGTTGTGGCCTGCGCCGAGTAGTGCTGCGCGTATTGCTTCAGGGGTATAGCCACGTTGCAACTGGGTGCGCACATATTCGTTAATGCTTCTCTCAACCATCTTCCTCAAACTTGCGTGCGAGACTATATAAACTTTGCCGGAGAAAAAATTGTTAGGTCAGACGCCTGCCTGCAAGGTTGTTGCGAGAATACAAAACTATATAAAATATGATAAACTGTTGTTCTCGCGGGGTATGGTTGAAGAACAACAAAAGCGTCAGGTTGCGCGCAAGCTGTGGATAGGGGACATTCTTGCGGGCAAGTACGTGAAGGAGCAGGGTTCCAAGCCAAACCACATCATACTCAAAGACAATTCTATTGCCGCAAGGGTGAATATTATTGGTGTTGTAGTTTCAGCAAGCTCGGAAGGTCTGCCAATTATCACGCTTGACGACGGCTCGGGAAGGATAAATGTGCGCGCATTTGAGCCGAACGATACAATGAGTTCTCTAAGTGTAGGCGACGTGGTCCTTGTCATTGGGCGTCCCAGGCAATTCGCTGGAGAAATGTACGTTCTGCCAGAGATTGTGCGGAGGCTCTCTGATCTTAGATGGATTGAAGTCAGGAAGTTGGAGCTTACCGCCATTCAAGACGTTGCCGTACCTGAAGCACCACAGGAAAGCATAAGCGAAGAAACGCTTGATGAGTCATTTGAAGGGGCAGTTATCAATGCAATACGCTCGCTTGATGCGGGTAACGGTGCAGAGATTGATGCCGTCATAGCAAACGTAGGGTTTGCTGATGCTGAAAAGGTTATAAGGCTTCTCCTACAGAAAGGTGATATTTTTGAGGTGGGTCCTGGAAGGCTAAAGATTATTGAGTAGTTAGAAGAATACGGGAGTTACAAAGACCTCAATCAGCGCCGCAATGAACAGCACGAATATTGAAATCAGTATCAAGTCAGATGTGTCCAGCAGCACTTTCTCGAAATTTGTTGTGCCAAAGTCGTGCCTGATGATTGCAACAGAGAGTACGCCGCCCGCCAAGCCTGCAATGAAGTACGCTAGTATTTCGGGAACGCCGTGGATTGCGTATCTTAAGATGCTGAGCGAGGCCGCGTGTAGGTAATCTGCAAAGCGAATAAACCCTGCGGTTTCTGCTACCTGCGCCAGGTGTGTGCGCACGAAATTGCCTACTGCGGCTCCGATGACGCTTGCATTCCAGCTTAGGATGAAGATAGCGCCCGAACCGTACAAGAATGAAAAAAGTATGCAAAAAATCAAGACTTTCACGTTATTCAGGAATATCTTGTTCATTAGCCCGATCTGGGCAAGGGCGCCCGTGACTTGCTGGTTCAGGTTGGATATGGTGTGGGTTTGGGTGGAGAATAATTGCTGCGAAAGCGTGCTCGGGAGTGCGACATACCAGAGCGAATACGCGATTACAAAGCCAAGGAACAATGCGAGAAAGAACCTGATTGCCTTGCCGTGCTCCTTTAATATTGCGCGCTCCTGCGACAGAATTATGTCTTTCTCTTCCTCCACCCGCATTGTCTGGTACATCAGGGGCAAAGCTGCCATAACAGTAAGGAAGACCATCACTATGCTTGCCTGTTCCTCAAAAATCCAAAGGCTCAAAAACAAGCCGAGCGACGAATAAAGAAAGCCGACAAGCACCAGAATCCACGGTTGCCTCTCTGCATGGAACGGGTTAAGCAAGGACTCCAAGACCATGCATGCGGAATTCGGCATTCGGGTTTATATACCTTTTGCTCTGGAAAAAACAATCAGTTTTATAAACTGCTATTAAGTTATGCGGGATATGGAGTACGAGCAATTGCTCGAGAGAGCGAGAGAAAGGCTTCCGCAGTCTGTTGTGGAGCGCGAACGCTTTGAAATTCCTAAAGTGAAGGGTCACATCGAAGGCAATAAGACTGTGATAAGCAATTTTGCGCAAATAGCATCAACCCTCCGCAGGCCTGTAGAGCACCTCCTCAAGTTCATTCTCAAGGAGCTAGCGACGCCTGGTGAAATCAACAAGGCAGGGCTTCTTGTGCTTGGCACAAAGGTGCCCGCGTCACGCATAAATGAAAAGGTAAGGGAATACGCGTATGAGTTTGTGCTTTGCCCAAAAGACGGAAAACCTGACACTGACATCATCAAGGAGGGCGATTTTGCATATCTCAAGTGCAACGCCTGCGGACACAAGCAACCTGTAAAGTCCAAAATTTAAGCTTTTCACGATGATTGTTAAAATACACAAACGCGAAAACAGGACCGTTGTCGCGGTATGCGACTCAGACCTTGTTGGAAGGACGTTCGAGGAGGGCGAACGTAGGCTTGACCTCACCGGCGACTTCTACAAGGGCGAAGAGCGGGACGACAAGGAAGTCGGAGACCTGATCCGGAACGCGGATATTGTAAACCTTGTCGGGCAGAATGCAGTTAAGCTTGGTCTTCAGGAAGAGGTCATCACTCAAGACCATGTGATAACCATAGCGGGAATCCCTCATGCGCAGGCGGTCATAACGCACGACTAAAAAGGCGCTGGTTCCTAAGGGAGTTCTTTAAGAGTGTAAAAGTTATGATGGCAAGCCGTCTTTTGAGAACCGGCTAAACTCGGCCGGAGAGGAATCTATTATTTTTGGTTCGCTTTCAGCAGTCCGCTGAATCCTGCAGCATTCCATTTTTCCGCCTGGCAACGACCAAATGCCTGCTCAAGTGACTCTTGCCTTTTCTGAAGCAAAACCTTTCGTCTTTCATCACAAAAACCCGCGCGAATACCTTGCCTCATTATCCAAACCACGCTCCGAGCCCGGTCTGCTTTTCTTTTTCCTTGCCGAAAACACCTTCTATCCTGACCTGCAGGAGCTCTATCGCCTGCTGCAGATATTGGGAGACGTTATACTTTTTTGCAAGTGAGATTGTCGGCTCCAAATACTTTACCACAGAGCCTTCTGAAATTGTGAACAGTATCCTGCCGCCACATAACGTGCATTTGCCTACGAGCGGCGGGCGCCTGAATTTCTCGTTGCAATTTACGCATCGAAATTCCTGCATTCCGAACTTTCGCAGGTTTCCTTTGGTGTCCTTCAAGAAGTGCTTTTCGATCACAAGTCTTGCCACGTCCGACATATCAACAGCCCTTAATTTCTCGGCAAGCCCCATCTGCCCTTTGAGCTTGTCCTCCATTGACGGCAACGTCTTATACGCGGAGCACCTGACTGTTTCGTTCATATCAGTGATGTCGTGCGTGAATCCAAAACCCTCATATTGCTCTGGCGTGTTAAGCACAGACTTGACTTGCTTTATCTTTACCTCCCAAGGCATCCTGAACTGCATTCCTGCCTCGTAGAGTTCCAAAGGATACTGCCACACAATGTCGACATCGAATACCATATCGTCAACCTCTGCAGGAGACAGTACAGACGTGAGTACAAGAGGCGCATCCATTGTTGCGCCGCGGGTGCTTGGCAAATATTTTTTTGAAAAGTTGAGGAATGCGTCCATCAGCAGTATTGCGCACGCCTCGTCGCCGTCGCAGTCCCTTCTTGTTGCTGAGTGCAAGTAGGGGTGAGCAAAAAAACCTTGGGTTTTGCTGAATCCGATTATCCTACACACTATTCCGGCTGATGTGTGTGGTGCCAGCCCTATCACCAAATGTCCAACAAGATCTTCCGGCCTTTTGACATTATAAAATGGCTCAAGCCCGTAAAGGCTAGTAAGCTCGTCGTCAATGAAGTTCGCAATCCGCATTAGTGCGGCTGCTGAGCCCTCGTCGGGTGATACATCGCAGTCAGGGAGTATCACGTCCTGTGGAAGAATTTCAAGTATTTGGTCTTCGTGTTCAAGGGGGCTTCCATAAATGTCCTTTTCATAACCTAGCTCCCTCAGCCTTGCAATAGCGGTCCCGATTTCCTTTGGTTTGAAGTGTGTGATTGGCAGCTGGGTCATATCATATCTGACTGTGCCGTCCTTGTTTACGGTAACCTTGTGTTTTGCGCGCAGTATCCCTTTGGCAAGATGCTCTACAATGTGGTCCTTGTTGCTTGTACCCTTAACGCCTTTTATTAGCTCAGGATAATTGCGCATCTTTACCTTGCTGGCTGCGCTCTCAAAGAACTTTTTTGAGTTTATTTTCATTTCTTTGTATGCTATTGCTTCCCCGTGCTGGCTGCATTTTGGCTCCTTTATCCAGCTGTTGCATCCCCTGCAGTACCAAGTCCTTTGCGTTGGCTTGTCGCACTGTTCACATACAGGCAACACTGTTTCGTGATTGCAGTTTTCACACAAATACCTTGCAAATTCCGCCGTAATCGTTCCCTTTTCCATGGCGCTCTGAAAGCTCCTGAACCTCCCGCCCTCCTCACCGACGGGAAACAGGCAATGTGGAGAGCCGGTAAGCTCTCGCATTTTTGCTTTCTCGGGGCGGCCCATCCTTGCACCTATGAATGTTCCTGCTTTGTCCCGTATTGCGACAGGAGAAAACAGGTTTACAAGTTCAAGCGCGGTCTTGTCCTGGTGCCTGTCCATAATATCAATGAGGGTCTTGGTGTTTTTTGTAGGCCAGCCAAGCGTTGTAATCAGTGCTTGTGCGTGGTCTGACTCAATAACAACATTTTCCTGCATTACAACGGTGTGTGGCACCCCGAGGAGCTCAAGTACTCTTTTTGGACCGTCCTGCTTTGGAAGAACGATTTTGCTTACAGTCTTGTCCTGCTCTCGCAAGTGCACTGTTTTTTTGTCCATCCACTGCACAAGTTCCCTCAGTTGGAACGGTTGTATTGTGCTCCAATAATAAGTGTATGCAGGATGAAGTGGTATGCCGAACGCGGAGCTGATTTTTGCTGCTTCATGGGCGGGTGGTATTGTCCGCAACGGCTCCTTGAGCAACGCCTGTGCAAGCCCTTCTGGAATTTTTGCTGTTTCTGATATTTTTTGCGCGCTTACTTCTTTGTGAAGTCCTGCTACGGTTTTTTCAAGCTCACGCACCCACCATTCTGGGCAATAACCCGCTGGAATCAGTGGGTGAGCTCTGTTTACGAAGTCCCCATAGTTTACAAGCATGTCTCCAAGGAACAGTATTTCCGCGATTTTGCCATGCACTGCTTTGTAAGTCGCATTGCTGTTTACCTGGACCACAGAGCCGTCTACCAGTTTTACTATCGGACCGTCGATTGTGTCGCAGGCGGTGATGGCAGTGCCTTTTTTCGGCCTTTCTGTCTTTAGCTGAGTCCCCGTGGCGAGATAGCCTGATGTTATCAGCATTGTTGCCGGGTGTATTGCATCTGTTGAATATCCTGATGTCCTGCTCCTACCATATCTCAACCTGAATCCGCCCACCCTGAGGGGGTGTGAAAAAACAGGCCTTCCTGCCACAAGGTCTGCTATGTAGCTGAAGTCTGGTGATATCTTGCTTGCGCTCCCCTTCCCAACTTCTCCTTTTGCTTTTGCTACCTTTTGGATTTTTAAGTATTCTTCAAGGAAATTCCAGTGCTCAAGACCAAAGTCCTTGCCCCAGACGCTCAGCTTACCCCATATTTTTGGGGCCTTTAATGGAATGCATTCTGTCATCATGAGGCAGAAGCCGCTCCTTATGAAGTTCGTTGGGATCCTTGGAAGATCTTTGTAGTTTGAAACCTCAAATTTTTCAGAAGGCTCCCCGCCAACTTCTATTGGCAAGTGCCTCATCAAAAAATCTATTTCCTCAAAAGTAGGGAAGTACTGCCGTGGCGCGACTTTTTCCCTGTAGTCAGTCATTTCTGTGTATGTCCTTTTAATTTCAAGTTCTTGGGCATCATAAACATCATACTTAAACAGCGTCCTGACGTAGTCCGCAATTAGCAGGCAGACTGCGGCTGCGGTACCGCCCGCATTCCTTATCGGTCCTGCAAGGTTGACGCAGAAATACTCCCCCCTGTTGTCCATTCTTTTCTTGATATCAATGCTTACCAATCCATCGAGGGGGGAGGAAACAACCCCGACCGTGACGTACGCAAACCCCGTTCTTACCCCTATGTCAATCGCTTCCTTCTGATCCTTGAACTTGCAGAATTTTTGCTGAGCAATCTCGCCTGCTATTGTGAGCCCAACTCTCCAGTCAAGCGCACCGTATTGTTTTTCAAGCTCTATGATTCTTTCTACAACGCCAGAATTCACGATTTGTGGAGCGACAACGCTGATCAGCCCAACGACGCGCTCCGCCATGTTTGTTGCAAGTTTCACCTCAACAGATGGGTCTGGGTCGTAGTTCTTTGCCCTTGCACTGCTTGCAAGTTGGTGCGCCTTAGCAACCTGGTGCTGTAGCTCATCAAAATACCTTTGTATCCTTTGGCTTGCGCTTATCATTTTTCAAAACCGGATTATTTTCACAGCCCGCGTCTGCAGGTTGATTACAGGCACCCTTCCCGGGTCTGGTTCGTGCCCCATTTTTTCCTGGAATGGCGTTTTTGATTGAAAGCAACTTGCCGAAACTATGCCGATTCCGCGGTAGCTTGCTGCGTTGCTTTTGTGTATATGACCGGCAATAAAAAAGTCAGGCACTCTTTCCAACACGAGCGGATCTTTTTCAGGGTCTGGAACATAAAGTGTTGAGGTGTGCGTAGGCGCAAGATGCCTCCTTTGCAGGAGAAATTTCATTATCAGTGGAGCCCTGTCCGAGATGCTTTTTCCCGAGTTTTTAATGCTGGGAACCATTTCTCCATAATCGTCAAATCCAAAGCCGTGATAGAGAAGTACGTCAAAACCGGGAAATGTCTCTGAACTGTGAATGTTTACCATACAGGGATTGCCGGTTAGTATTACATTAGGAATTTCATAAAGCGCGCTGGCATATGTTCTTGGTAGTGGCGGCTGCGGCTCTGAAATCCTGCCTGCATCATGGTTGCCTGGTGTTATTATTATTGCGATGTTCTGTGGTATCTGCTTAAGAAGCCTTGCTGCTTCGTTGTACTGCTCTTTTATGTCAAGTATTTCAAGCTCTTTTTCCTGGTTGGGATAAATGCCCACCCCGTCAACAAGGTCTCCAACAATGAACACGTAGCCGACTTTTGCGGCAATCGCTCTTTGCTCTTCGCTTCCCGTTTCTCCCCTAATCCATCTGAGGAACTTGTCGAATGATTCCTTCAGGAATAGTTTTGAGCCGACATGGATGCAGGAAAGGACAACGGCATACACTTCGTCAGGTGATTTTTTCAGCTCCCCTGTCAGCGGAACATCAGGAACAATTATGTTATTTGCAAATAGTATGTTGTTTCCCACGGTTCCGACAATACCTATAACTTCATCAAGCACTATGTCAGAAGCAGCTTCGTAGACTTCCTGCTTGTTCTTGTTAATCATTACCTTGATTTGCCCGCTTGGATCCTCCACCACAAGCACTTTGTTCTCATTCTTTGTTGTCTGTTTGTCTGTAACCATACCTATTACTGACACGGTTTCGCGGTCTTTTTTATTGTAAAGTCTCCCTATTGACATAATGTTCTGCAATTCCTGCCTGTGGTGAAGCAGCTTTTCAATTGTTTTGTAGCGCGCGTTAAAGTAGTTCACAAAGTCTTGGGGTGATATCTTTTTTGGCTTGTCTTGGTATTGGAACACGATCTTAACCCTGGAAACATACGAAGGGAGTTGTTGTGGTTTTTGTTGTTCTGGTTGGTGTTTTTCCGCAAGTAAAAGCATCTGGCTTGCTGGAACGCCCTGCAAAATCTGTTGGTGAAAGTACTCAACCTGTTCTGGTTGTGAGAATGCTGAAAGAAGCTCCGGCCTGACAAGTATGCGCTGGTCGAGGAGATATTTTACGATTTCCTTTTTCTTTAATTCTGTGTCAGGATTCATTTGGAGGTGTCAGGGCAAACTCGTCTGCCAGGGTCTGAAGTATACGCGGCGTCAGGTCATTTGTTGTGGATATTGATATCTCCCTTGTCCTGCCGTAGCGCCCCTTGGAAATCACCTTTGCATTGATGATTCCCAGCATATCAAGTTCGCTTACTATGTCTGATATTCTGCGTTGGGTAAGTGGCCTTAGGCCAACCCTGCTGCAGATTAACTGGTATAAGTCGTACACCTCGCCTGTGAACACTTGTTCTTTCTTTTTTGAACAGATTGTATAAATGGCAAAAAGCACAGCCTGGTGTTGTTGGGGTTGGGTCTTGATTATTTCAAAAACCCTGTCCGTCTCTATTTTTTTCTCTGCCTGGTCAAGGTGGTCTATTGTTACTTTTGTGGCTCCCGAGCGCTCAGCAATTTCTGCAGCAACCCTTATAAGCTCAATTGCCCTTCTCGCGTCGCCATGATCTCTTGCGGCAAATGCTGCACACTTCTCAATAACACCAGGAGCTAATGCGCCTTTCACAAGGGCTTCTTCTGAGCGTTGCCTTAGGATGTCTTGTAACTGCAGTGCGTTGTATGGTGGAAAGAACAACTCTTCTTGTGATAGCGAACTCTTGACTCTTGGGTCAAGGTTGTTGATGAAGTTTGCATTGTTTGAAATGCCAATCAAAGATATCTGAGCATTCTTTAGTTCTGTGTTGATTCTTGTTAGGTTGTAAAGAAGTTCGTCGCCTTCCTTGTCCATTAGTTGATCGATTTCATCAAGCACGAGTATTATGATTTGCTTTTTGCTGTCTATGGCTCGAAGGAAAGCTGCATAAATCTCTTCTGTTGGCAGGCCTGTTACTGGAAGGTTCTCGTTGAATTTTTCACGTGTGATGTGAGCGATAAGCCTGTATTGTGTGTCAGCAACTTTTTTCATCTTGCAGTTAAGATAAATCGGTACAATTGGAACTCCATGACTTGTTGCAACCAACGACAATTGATTAAGTGTGTGTTGTACAACAAGTGTTTTGCCAGTGCCGGTTTTTCCGTAAATGAAAATGTTTGATGGTTTTTCAGTTCGCAAGCATGGTGCTAAGATTGTAGCTATGTTGTTAATTTGTTCTTCCCTATGAGGGATGTTTGATGGGTTAAAGTTTGATTGGAGTACTGATTTGTTTTTGAAAATAGATTTGTGGTCTAAGAATTTTTCAAATAACCCTACCAACCCCTTTTCCTGCATTCTAAAACTCCAAGCGAAACAGAAGTATTTATATTTTTCTTTATTATAGTTCTACACACCCTTATGTTTCATTTGAAGCAAATGGAAAATTTGTTTTATTTTAAAGTTATTTTATGTGTTTAATTATGTGTTTTTAATTATATAGAATGTAAAGGTTGTTTTTATATTAGGTTTTGTTTTATTTAAATATTGAAAATATTTTTAAAAATATTTATTAAAAAAGAAATATTTAAAAATAAATATTTTAAAAAATACATCATAAACATCATAATAATTCAAACCCATAACAAAACACCATTTCCATAAGAAATCATGGGGTAAGAATTAAAAACGGTTTTTGTTGCCACTCTTCAATACTAAAAATTCAAAAGCTTTAAATATGGCGTGTGTGTACTTGATGAGTATTAGGATAAGTAGTAAGAGTCGTTAAATAATGAAGGGGGCTCTATAAAATGATAGTGCAAAAGGATTTTTTGAACAAACTAAAAGATTTTGGTCTCAATAGTTATGAAGCAAAATTGTGGACCGCCTTACTTTCCCGTGGTGTTGCAACAGCAGGAGAACTTTCTGACATTGCAAACGTTCCAAGATCTCGTTCTTATGACGTTCTCGAAAGCCTTGAAAGAAAGGGATTTATTGTAATGAAGCTTGGCAAGCCAATCAAATATATTGCAATTCCACCTTCAGAGGTTCTTGAGAGGGTCAAAAAAAATATTTCAGAAGAGGCAGGAAAACAAGTGCAACTACTTGAAAGCCTGAAGGAAAGCGATGTACTCACAGACCTTAATATGCTTCACAAGCAAGGTATTGACCTTGTTGAACCAGCCGATCTTACTGGTGCTGTTAAAGGACGCGCAAACCTTAACAACCATCTTTCTGCAATGATTAAAGGAGCCCAGAAGAGCGTTTCAATATTAACGACAGAGCAGGGGTTGTTGAGAAAGCTCGAATCGCTTGGTGGTGTGCTTTCAAAGGCAAAAGAACGGGGTGTCCGCATCAGGATAGCTGCTCCCCTCACAAAAACATCCCACGCCGCAGCGAAGGCATTGTCAACTCATGCGCAAGTCAGACATGTTGATGATGCAAAGGCAAGGTTTGTTGTTGTTGATGGCAAGAGCGTAACGTTTATGGTTCTTGACGACACAACCACACACCCCAATTACGACTTTGGTATTTGGGTCAACACAGAATCGTTTGCTAAATCCTTCGAGAACATATTCAACACTTTGTGGGAAAACGGCAAGACGGTTAAGTAAACCCAAACCTTTTTATACTCTATTAAATCAGGTTTAGTTATTATTGTCATAAACGAGGTGGATGAGTATGGCGGTTGATGATATGGTCTTAAGGATTACCCTTGCAATTATTGTTGGAACACTCGCTGCTATTGTATATTGTATCCGCGTACTTATTTTGATGGAACGCCGTGTTGCGCGTATTGAGGAGCACATTGACAACATCGCGCACAAGATTCTAACAGAAGAGCAGATAATTGAAAAGGCAATGCGCAAAAAGCGCTGATAATTATGGCCGTCCGCCACCCCTTTTTGGGTGCTGCACACGCCTGCCTTAACACTTTTGCGGAATTATTGAGAAGATATCCTGCTGAAAAGGCAATCACAAAATTCTCACAAAGGATACAAAACAAAAAGCTTGATGTTGTCAGCAAAAACGCATTACGCTTTGTCACGAGGCAAGCTGACACTAAAAAGCCAAAGGAGGAAATGCTATCGCGCGTCCACAGGGCAAAACACATGCTTGATTCGTCCACCACGCAACTTTCAAATGTTGCACCGCGCGTTTTTCGCAACAAAAACCTAGTCGTTCACCCATTAAGTCGAATTACAACGCCTTTGCTGAAGTCCGCAAAGAAGATTCACTTTATTATTGCTAAAAAAGGCGCGCTTAAGGACATTCCATTTGCCGAGGCGCACAAGCCGTTGATAGCCCCTTCTGCAATTGAAAATGCTGACTTTGTGCTTATCGAGTCAAAGGCCATATCAAAGAAAGGTGTTATTGTTGAGAATGGTGGCCGCATGCTTTCCATGCTGGCAAAGGCGCGCGGGATTCCAATTTATGCTCTTGCAACATCGTGGCATGTTGTTAGTGAAAATCAGCTGGCGCGCAACGAGGAGTGCATTCCTCCAGAAATGATTTCTGCCGTTGTTTCAGAACATGGCACATACGCGTTTAGGGTGTTTTTGGCAAGGGTCCAGAAAGCGTTTCCTTGGATTACTTCTTCGCCTTGAGCTCTTTCTCAAGTTTTTGCAGTTCCTTTTCAAGCTCTGCTATCCTTTTTGTGTTTTCCTCTTGCTGGAGGATTTCCCCGCACTCAGGGCATTTGTACTCAAATTCTGTTGCTTGGTCAAAGTCAAGCCGTATGCACTTGTTTGCACATATGAAGAAATTTGTTGATTTTTCCCTTTCAAGCCTTTCTTTCAAGCGCTCAATCTTTGCTTTTTTCAGGTTTCTGGCAAGTTCTTTTACCCTTTTCGGATTGAATGTCCAATAATAGATGTACCAGCCTTTCTTCTTGTCTTTTTTGCGTATGAACATAACAAGGTGCTGGTCATACAGCCTGTAAAGCATATTTCTCGTTAGGTTGATTTCCTTCTTTATCGTGTCTGCGAGCTTGAATTCTGAAACGTTCTTCCTGTTCTTTAAAGCTTTGACTAACGGCCAAACGTCTGCTCCTACGACTTCTGTTATTACTTCCTGCAGAAGCTTGTCAGAGGTCTTCATTATCTCACATAAAAAACGTTTTGGTATTGTTTATATACCTTTCGTTGCACCAGTCACTTCATCAAGCCGTTTTCCTATTTCCGTGGCGAGTTTTTTGCTCACGACAAATTGGGATACTGTAACGTCAAGCTCGTCGGGGTGCAGGAAACGCCACTCTTCGCGGGCAAACCTTACTGCAACATATGGCTCCGCGCCCGTTATTTTTGCAAACTTCCTCAAGTCATCAACTTCCTCTTTTGTCAGGTATTGGCAGTCGTCCTTTGTTGTTTTGCACTCTATCGCAAGCACCCGCTTGTCTTTTCCTGCAATGATGTCCGGCACAGGGTACTTAATGCTTCCTGAGCCTGCCACTCGCGAAGCTGCCCAGTCTTTCTTCCAGAACAAGTGGACTAATTCCCTTTCTGCCCCTGTTCCTTTTGTTTTTGCTCCCATAATTTGCGGTTTGGCGTAATGTTTATATATAATTATCCTTCATTTGCTCGAACGGGTGATTTTATGGCGCAAATATCAAAAAGGCTCATTCCTCTGGCTGCAATGGAAAAGATAATCAAGACGGCAGGTGCAGAGCGTGTTTCTGACAAGGCAAAGGCTGCATTAAAGGAAGTGCTTGAAGAATATGCCGAGAAAATAGCTCAGAGCGCTGTCAAGCTCGCAATGCACGCAGGAAGAAAGACAGTGAAGGCAAGTGACGTGAAGCTTGCAGCCAAGCCAGCTTAACGCTTTCAGGCAACATTCCGCTCAAGCTCAGGCTTTGCATCCTCAGAAACGGGCATTGGTTCAGGAGAAACAGGCTCTTTGGGCTTCCGGAAAGATATGCGCATTTCTGCGACGATAAATGCAAAGTTGTATTTAAAATTTGTTATATAAACTTTTGAATCATCCGCCTGCGCTTGTGTATTTTCTGATTGCCTTATGCCATGCCCAGAGGGAAAGGCAAAAAACAGCAATCACAGGCAGGATTACCATTATCAATTCTGCAACCCCCATTCCCCTAATGAGCGCTTTTGCGGGATAAAACGAGCTTACTGCCACAGGGAAGAAGAAC
>JAWCLR010000001.1:93052-133248 GCA_038850615.1 Candidatus Woesearchaeota archaeon
AATCAAACATTCTTATGAATAGGTTGTATAATGCCTCATTTTTTACAGTGACAAAGCTTCCTGCTGTTACAAACGTTATGAGTGCTGACTGGAACAGCACCCCGCTCCTATGAGCACGAGATAATAGCAAAACCCCGTATTTGCAATGCTTATTTGCAGTTTTATCATTGCGTAAATTGTCAAAACCAGCCCGAATATTACTTCAATAAATCCATCCCAGTCAATTCCTGCTGCAGTGATGTAAAGCCAGGAATTGTACGGCTTTAGCAGGTATTTGTCAAAGTCCCCGCGTTCGATTGCCTCTAATGTGACCCAAAAGAAGCCCATGCAGAGCGCGTGGCCTAGCCCGAACACGAGTATGAGCGTTCCTTGAAAGAGAAGGAACTGGTCAAGGGTCCAGCCTGGAATTCCGACTGTTGTGCCATAAATTATCATTGCCATCAATGGCCCAATAAAGTCTCCAAGTGCCATTCCAATTATTGTTATGATGAAGTTTGTCTTGTACGCAAATTCCTTGTTCAGCTGGACCTGCATCATTTTTCCGGCAAGCTTTGGGTATTTCATAATCCCACACTCACATAACGCCTTACGGCTTTTTTTGACACGAAATAAATTATTGTGTAAAGCACAACAACCCATGCAAGCTGTGCCAGCAATGATTCTGCCAGCGGCGCGCGCTGAAGGTAAATCAGGATTGGCACTGACCTTGCGTATTGGAATGGAAGAAAGTGTGAAGCTGCCTGGACTGATTGGGGGAAAAATGCGATCGGAATGAAGCTTCCGCCGAGAAAAGCAACAACCATCCTTCTGACCCTTCTGAGGCCGTGTATTCTTTTCATCCAGAATGAGCCAAGACCGAGCAGGAATGCCATTCCGAAATATATGAGGAATGCAAAAACTATTGATAAAAGGAATCCGAGGAATGGCAGTATTGGGGCGATGTGGAGACCAAAAAACACAACACCTATCAAGAATACAGGAATCATTTGCGTGACTATGTTGTACGCATTGATTCCAATTTCAAAGCTAAGATACCACGGGATGAGCCCGACAGGCTTTAGCATTCCTTTTACGATCCATCCGTGGACAAGGTCATTTTCCACCCACTTGTCCACTTCTGATCAAGTAAAAAATCCAACCAGCATTGACAGGACATAATACTGCACCATTTCATTGAATGCAAACCCACGTATTGTTTCAGCGCCAGTATATGCAAAGACAGATTTCCACAAAAAGTAATAAATGATTAGCGTGATTGGGGTTGTGATTATTACCGCGATTGCCTCCCAGCGGTAGCGCATTGCTGTCTTGATTCCCACCTGTGCTAGCCCGATTTGCTGGTTTAAGCTCATGTTTTGTAAATTTTTGCAATGATTTCCTCAATTGGCGGGTCAGCCACTATGATGTCTGCCACGTCAAAGTTTTCAGCAGATAATTGATAAGGTCCTGAACTTTTGCCTTCCTCGTATCAAGCTCTATTTCAAGGTCATATTCCTGCTGCCGTATCACCTTGCAGCCCTTGAATGAGAATTTTCCTGCTTTTTCTGCCAGCTTGACTTCTATGTGCTTGTCCGTAAGGTATTTCTGCCTGATTTCCTCAAGTGGACCGTCATATATTATTTTTCCATGGTTGATTATTATGACCCTCTCGCACAGGCGTTCTATGTCCTGCATGTCGTGGGTTGTGACTACGAATGTTATTTTCTGCTCCTTGTTCAGTTTGAGTAAGAAGTCCCTGAGCTTTTCCTTTGCGATTATGTCAAGCCCGATTGTCGGTTCGTCAAGGAACACAAGCCGCGGGTTATGAAGCAACGCCTGTATTACCTCGCACCGCATTCTTTCCCCAAGGCTGAGGTCCCTGACTGGCGTCCTTGAGATTTGCTCAACTTCAAGCAGCTTGATGAGTTTTTTCATCCTTGGCAGGAATTCATTTTGCGGTATGCCATAAATATCCCTGTTAAGGTAGTATGAGTCAATTGGCGGCAGGTCCCAGAACAGGTTTGATTTTTGGCCGAAAACAGCACCTATCTTAGCCACGTACTTTATTCTATCTTTCCATGGCTTCATGCCCATAACGTTTGCTTCGCCGCTGTCAGGCCACAGAAGCCCGCAGAGTATTTTGAGCAATGTGCTTTTGCCCGCCCGTTCGGACCGATGAGTCCGACTATCTCACCTTCTTTTATGTCAAAGCTTATGCCTTTCAGTGCTTGTTTGTACTCTATCTCGGGCTTTACAAAGCTCTTGAATGCAGCAATGATTCCCTGTCCGCGCTTGATTGTCTTGAACTGCTTCTTCAGGTCCTTTACGTGGATTATTGTGTTCATGGTGTTTTGCCTCGTACGTGGCTTGTTAAACTTTTGCCATCCACAGCCAGGTTACACTGGGTGGAAAACGAAAAGAAAACTAAGCAAACCAAGCCAATGAGACTAAAGGTTGGTTGTCATAAGGGCAAGAAATGGCGCGTTATTCTTATGCTTTTCGGTTCTTTAGAGCTTTATCTTCATCAAGTCTTTTGCTGCTTGTGTGTTGTCAAAGATGTTTCTTGCGTCTTCCTCAAGCTCTGAGACATTCTTGTACCTTGCTGAGAAGTGTGTTAGTATGAGTTTTTTGGCGTTTGCACTGGAAGCGAGCTGTGCTGCTTCTTGTGCTGTCATGTGCGCGTATTCGTGGGCTTCTTCTGTGCGCTCGCTTGTGTATGTTGCTTCGCAAATCACAATGTCTGCGTTCTCAGCAAGCTTTTGCGCACCTGTACAGACAACAGTGTCGGCGATGTAAGCTACCTTCTTGCCCGGAATTACTTCGCTGACCATGTCAGGGGTTATTTTCTTTCCGTCGACTGTCACGACATGTCCTTCCTGCAGTTTACCAACGAGAGGACCAATGGGCACGTTGTGTTTCTTGAGGAGTTTTACGTCCATTTTTCTCTTGTCGTTTTCAATGAATGCGTACCCAATTGTTGGCGCGCTATGCTTTAGTGGGGCGCATTCCACGCGGAAGTCTTTTGTTTCAAGGATTGTTCCTGACTTTACTTCATGGACTTTGATGTTTATGCTTCTGGCGCCTTCTATTGCGCTGAAAAGATGGCTAAGCCTTTCTCTTGTGCCGACGGGACCGTAAATTTCTATTGTTCCTGAAAAATTATATATCGTTAGTCCAAGGCTGAACAATAATCCAGGCAACCCAATTACGTGGTCTCCGTGCCAGTGCGTTATGAATATCCTCGTGACTTTTGACAAGGGTATTCCTGCTATTTTCATCTGCCTCTGGGTTCCTTCCCCGCAATCAAACAACAAGCCTTCTGCCTTGTACTTCAGGAATACCGCCATTACGTTCCTTTCCTTTGTAGGCATTCCGCCTGCAGTGCCAAGTATTGTTATTTCCATAAATTCCCTTTTAAGACGGAAGGTATTTAAACCTTCTGCATTCAGTTTTCTGATATGGCAGCAATTGTGAAGGCATTGCTTGAGGGCGATGTTGTGAGGACAGAGAACACTGATGAGGCAAGGGAGCTTTTCAATAAAGCCAGCTTCGGAGGACTTCTTGATGACGGAAGAGTCCAGCTTTCGCCGATTGAGGCAGTTTATCTTACTGCCAAGAAGCGCATAAAAGTGCTTGATGAAAAGGGAAAAAACATCCCTGTTGATAGGCTTATTGCAAAAATCAGGAAGAAGGACAGGAATTTCTGGCCAAGATATTCTGTTTTCAAGGACTTGCGCGACCGCGGCTACATTGTTAAGACCGCCCTGAAGTTCGGTGCTGACTTCCGTGTTTATGAGCGCGGGATAAAGCCAGGCGAGGACCATGCAAAGTGGGTTGTTTATCCCACAAGCGAGCACGAACGCCTGACCTGGCAGGAGTTTGCTGCAAGGAACCGGGTTGCGCACTCCACAAAAAAGAATTTGCTTGTTGGAATTGTTGATGACGAGGGTGACGTAAGCTACTGGGAAGTGCGCTGGCTCAAACCTTAAAACTTCATAACCTATTTATACCACGTTCAAATTGGGTTTTGCTTATGGGCGCCCTTGATTATCGTGACAGGATTCGCGCAATGGTGGAGCAAAAGCCAGTCCAGCCCACTTTTGTTGCAAAAGCGTTGATGACCAACTCTATGCTCTCGAGCGCAATGCTTTCAGAAATGAGTGAAAAAGGCCTTCTTAAGGTTTCGCATTTAAAAGTTGGAAGCTCTCCTTTGTACTATCATCCGGACCATCCTGAGCACCTGCTTGACTATCTCCACTACTTAAGCGAGAAGGATAGGAAGACTGTTGTGACCTTGAAAGAAAAAGGCGTGATGCGCGACACCACCCTTGACCCGTTGACAAGGGTTTCGTTGAGGAACGTAAAGGATTTTGCAAAGCCGCTTGACGTCGCAATTGACGGCGTCAGGGAATTGTTCTGGAAGTTTTATCTTCTTACTGATGAACAAGCTGCTGATGCAATAAGGCAGTTGCTGCAAAAGAAAGCGGCAGCGCCCGAGCGGCATGCTGAAGCGCCGAAAGCCCAAAAGCCAAGGAAGCCAAGGAAGCCAAAGCTTGCTGTTGAGTCGCAGCAGGTTGTCCCAGAAGCACCCGCTGTCCACCCAACCGCTCCCCCTCTTGAAGTCCAGAAACCACAAGTGCCTGTTGCAGATGCTCTACATTCAGAAGAGCAAAAACCGATTGCTCCGGCAGAGGCTGCAAGCAAGGCATTAGGAAGCGACGATCCTTTCCTGCAGAAGCTTATGGCATTTTTTGCCTCAAACAGCATCACCGTGCTTGAGCAGATTGCATTGAAGAGAAAGAATGAGTACGACTTTGTTCTCTCCCTCGCATCACCTGTCGGTCCACTGAATTATTATTGCAAGGCAAAGAACAAGGCAAAGATTGGGGAGGCAGATTTGAGCCATGCTTACGTGCAGGGGCAGTTGAAGAAGCTTCCAATACTTTTCCTTTCTCCTGGAACACTGACAAAGCCGGCCAGCGAACTCCTTAAGGAGCTAAAGGGATTGACTGTCAAGCAGGTGTAATCAGAAAATGGGTGTTAATCTCAAGGAGATTGTTGCAAAAAGAGAGATTTCATTTGAAGAGCTCAAGGGCAAAGTGCTTGCTGTCGACGCTTACAACATACTTTATCAGTTCCTTACAACAATAAGGACTCCTGATGGAAGATTGTTGACTGACAGCAAGGGAAGGATAACATCCCACCTTATTGGCTTGTTTTCAAGGACTTCAAGCTTTCTGAAGCAAGGTTTGAAGCCGGTTTTTGTTTTTGATGGCGAGGTTCCTGAGCTTAAGCACAGGGAGCTTGAGAAGCGCGCAGAGGCAAAGCTTGAAGCCCAAAAAAAGTATGAAGAGGCTGTTGCTGAAGAAGATATTGAGGCAATGCAGAAGTATGCCGCAAGAACAGTCAAGCTCACAAAGGAAATGGTTGAGGATGCAAAAAGGCTTCTTGCTTTGATGGGCGTTCCTGTGATTCAGGCCCCATATGAAGGTGATGCGCAGGCAGCGTTCCTTGTAAAGAATGGAGATGCTTGGGCTGTTGTGAGCCAGGATTATGATGCCTTGCTGCATGGCGCTGACAGGCTTATACAGAACTTGTCAATTGCTGGGAGGAGGAAAAAGACAAGAGCCCTTGCCACGGTTGTTGTCAAGCCGGAGATTGTTGTGCTGAAGGACTTGCTGAACGAACTTGGCATCAATCAGGACCAGCTTATTTGTCTTGCAATCCTTGTCGGAACTGATTATCATCCTGGTGGCGTAAAGGGTCTTGGTCCAAAAAAATCGTTGGCGTTGGTAAAGGAGCAGAAGACTCCTGAAAAGATATTTTTATCTGCAAAATGGTCAGAACATTGCAGCATTCCTTGGCAGGAAATATTCAAGTTGTTCAAGGAAATGCCTGTAACCAAGGATTACAAGATTGTTTTCAAAGCGCCGGATGCTGATGGAATCAAAAAATTTCTTGTTGAGAAGCGTGATTTTGGTATTGAGCGTGTTGAAAAAACTCTTGCTGAGCTGAATGAGCAATACCGCAAGATGCAACAGAAGGGGCTTGGTGATTTTTGATGAGGTTGAAGGAAGCACTCAAAGGAAAGCTCAGCGAAAAAGAACTTTCATTGTTAAGGGGGTTTGATGTTGTAGGCGACATTGCCATTCTTGAGATTGACCGTCGCTTGGAGAAAAAGAAAAAAATCATTGCAAAAACTTTACTTGGCTTGCTGCCTTACATTAAGGTTGCTGTCAAGAAGAAAGGGGGTCATGTTGGCATATTCAGGAAACAGCCGCTTGAGATTCTTGCCGGCGAAAGGAGAAAAACCACAGTGCATAAGGAGTTTGGTGTTGAGATTGCATTGAATGTCGAGACCTGCTATTTCTCACCACGGCTTGCCAATGAGCGTGAACGGATAGCAAGGCAGGTCAAGCCAGGGGAGGTTGTTCTTGTTATGTTCTCAGGTGTTGCGCCTTATCCTCTTGTGATTGCAAAATTGTCGCAAGCTTACAAGATTTACGGAATTGAAGCAAATCCTGAGGCGCACAAGTACGCTGTTGAGAATGTGAAGAGGAATAGGCTTGGTCATAAGATAATCTTAATTAAGGGTGATGCAAGAAAGGCAATTCCAAAATTTAAGTTTGACCGCATAGTGATGCCTTGGCCTCAGAAAGCAGAGAAGTTTCTTGATGTTGCCCTAAAGGCTTCAAAGAAGGGAACTGTGCTTCATTTTTATGACTTTCAACCAGAAGACAAATGGAATGTTGCTGCTGAACTTGTAAAGCAAGCGTGCAAGAAAGCAAGAAAGAAGTGCAAAATCCTAAAAATTGTTGAGTGTGGTCAGGTGGGTGTCAGGCAGAACCGCGTTTGCGTGGATTTTGTTGTGCAGAATTAACCAAACATCTTGGTATAATCTTCATCATCCATAGGGTTTCCGCTTCTTACTTTTTCTATTGCCAATAATATGTCTTCTTCTGTGACTTTTGTCCTTCCTTCGCGGATTGCAAAGTATCCTGCTTCTGTCACGACTGCCTTTATTTCTGCTCCTGAGAACCCTTCCATTGCTCCTATTACGTCATTTGTGTTTATTTTTGCAAGGTTGACTTCTTTTGTATGTATCTTGAATATCTCCCTTCTTCCATCAAAGTCAGGCAGTGGCACGTATATGCGTCTGTCAAGCCTTCCCGGTCTTAGTATTGCCGTGTCGAGAATGTCTCTTCTGTTTGTGCAACCGATTATTTTGACATTGTCCAATGGTTTGAATCCGTCTATTTCTGCCAGTAACTGCATAAATGTCCTTTGTACCTCTCTTTCTCCTGATGTGCCGATGTCTATTCGTGTTGCTGCTATTGAGTCTAGTTCGTCGATGAATATTATGCTTGGCGCCTTTTCGCGGGCAAGCTGGAATATTTCCTTGACAAGTTTTGCTCCTTCTCCAATGAATTTTTGCACGAGTTCAGAGCCAACCACTTGTATGAATGTGCTGTTTGTGCTTGCCGCAACTGCCTTTGCCAAGAGTGTTTTTCCTGTTCCTGGCGGTCCGTATAGGAGTATTCCTTTTGGCGGCTGGATTCCAATCTGCTTGAACAATTCCGGCCTTTTCAGTGGTAACTCAATGACTTCCTTTATTTCCTGGACCTGTTCTGAGAGCCCGCCGATGTCAGCCCACTTGATGTCTGGCTTTTCGAGGATTACGAATTTTTCTACGTCAAATTTTTTGCTGACTGGCATTTTTTTGAGTATTGTCAGGTTTTTTTGTTCTGCCAGCACGCTGTCTCCAGGCATTAGTTCGCCGCAGTTGGCTGCAATTTCGACAAGGAATTCGTTGCCGTTGGGAAGCCGTACAAGCGCCTTGTCTTCAAGGATGTCTCTTATCTCGCAGGCGATTAAGGGTGCCTTACGGAATTTTTCAAGTTCTTTTTCAAGGTTGTCAATGCTTTCCTTGAGGAACCTGTTTTCCTCTTCAAGCCCGCTCACGTTTGTTGCATAAGAATAACTGACGTCTTCTGTTTTTTCAGTGTTGCGTATCGCCATCGGGGTTCTTCTGACTCAAGGATTGTTTATAAATTTTGTGGCAAAGCTTTTAACGGGCTTTTCACCGCGTTATTTCAAAGCTTTTGACTTGTTCAAGCAGTTCTTTCGGTTTTCCCCTGCTGAAATGCTTTCTTACAGGTTCCAAGTATATGTTGATTGCTGTTGCAACTGCCTTTTTGAGGTCCATCGGGTGAAGTTTACCTGTAGAGTATGCCTTTGCCAAGTCTTCAAATCCTTTCAGCACAATTTCGCCGCCGAATTTTTCAGGTCTTTGTATCAGCAGTTCTTTTTGTTTTTCAAAAATGATGTATTTGCAGTATTCAATTATTGGGTTTTCTTCAAGCTGTTTTGGAGGACAATATGCGTTTAGTATCTTGCGCTCAACATCGTTTGTTGTGTCAGTCATGAAAATTGCCGAGTCTGGGTTGCTCTTGCTCATTTTTAGCTCAATGGTTCGTTCTGTCTTGTCGCTACTTGTTGTTGCCGGCGGTTGCTTTAGTCCCATGAGCATATGGTGGTGGACTGCAACTGGCTTGTTCCAGCCGAGTTTTGGCGCAATTTCACGCGCGAGAATGTTCACCTTGCGCTGGTCCATTCCGAGCTGGCAGATGTCTGCATTCAATTGGAATATGTCTGCTGCCTGCATTGCGGGATAAAGTATTTGTGCTGCGTACTGCATTTCTTTTTCTTTTCTTCCCATTATTTGCCCGCAACGGAGCATGCGTTGTATTGTTGTGTGCCTTGTTATTTGCACCACTTTTTTCCAATAGCCTTCGTTAGTGACAAATTCACTGCAGTTAACGAATTTTACGTTGTCAAGGTCCATTCCTGTTGCTTTCCAGACCTCTTCAAAATACTTGCCGACTGTGTGTATTTTGTCAAGGTCTCCACCCATTTTGTTGTTCAACCATGCATGCCAATCTGCCACAAGCATTATGAATTTGCACCCTGCCTTTGTCATTTTGTTGACGTTTATTGCCCGTAGCAGTCCTTGTGCAATGTGTATTTTTCCAGACGGCTCAAAACCGTCATACGCTGTGGGGTTTTTCTTTTTTTAAAGAAACCCCATGAATTCTTGCTCTGTCAGGATTTCCTCCCCCACTTGCCTTATAAGAGCCAGTCTTTCTTCGACATTCATGCATTGCCCAATTTCTCCGTCTTTATTTAAATCTTTCCCGCAGAACAAAAGAAAACATTTAAATACAACCTACACTCATTCGGAAGGAGTAAATAAGGGTGAACTGATGGCAACTGCAGACGAAAAGAAATTCTCAAAACAACTGATGGGCAAAACCGTTGTCAGCAAGTCAGGCAAGCGGTTTGGTGAAGTTGGTGACATTGTTTTTGAAACAAAGTCAGGAGAGCTTATACACCTCGTCCTAAAGAATCCAACAACGTATACCGAGAAGCTTGAGCTGGAAAAGGACAAGGCAGGCAATTTGCTTATTCCCTTCAGTGCAGTTATTGCAATGGGCGACTTTATGGTTGTTTCAGAGGAAGACATTGTCTGATTTCCCTAAATCTTTTTAAACTGGTGGCTTTTCGTGCTATCCGGGGGATTTATGGCTGAAGAAAGTTCTGTAATCTGGACAGAGAAATATCGCCCCAAATCATTTGCAGAGGTCAAGGGCCAGGATGCAGTGGTAAGCAAGATAAAGTCCTTTGTTGAGCAGAAGAACATTCCACACTTGCTTTTTGCAGGACCGCCGGGAGTTGGAAAGAGCACTTTGGCATTAGTTACTGCAAGGGAATTGTTCGGTGAAAACTGGCGACAGAACTTTCTTGAGCTTAATGCTTCTGATGAACGAGGCATTGATGTTGTCAGGGTCAAGGTGAAGGACTTTGCAAGGACAAAGGCAATTGGCAATGTTCCCTTCAAGATCATCTTTCTGGACGAGTAAGATGCCTTGACAAAGGAAGCCCAGCAAGCCTTAAGGAGAACGATGGAGAATTATACAAGCACTTGCCGTTTCATCCTTGCAGCAAATTATTCAAGCAAAATTATTGATCCAATCCAGAGCCGTTGTGCTGTTTTCCGCTTCAAGCCATTGCCACAGGAGGAGATTTTTTGGATTATTGACAGGATTGCAAAACAGGAGGGGTTAAAGCTCAGTGCAGAAGCCAAAAAGGCATTGTATGAAGTTTCTGAGGGCGACTGCAGGCGCTTGGAAAACATCCTGCAAAGCTGTGCTGCAATTCAGGAAACTGTGACTCCTGAGCTTGTGTTTTCAATGGCTTCGATGGCTCAGCCAAAGGAGGTTGCAATGCTCCTAAAAACCGCACTGGATGGCGATTTTGTAAAGGCAAGGAATGTCTTGCTTGACACTATGCTCAAGTATGGTCTTTCAGGGCTGGACATAATTCGCCAGATTCAGAAAGAGGTCTGGAATCTTGACCTTGGCAACAGGGAAAAAGTGCGTTTGATTGACAAGTGTGGCGAGATAGAGTTCAGGATGGTAGAAGGTGCTGATGAATTCATTCAGTTGGAAGCCTTGCTTGCTTATGTTTCTGCTGTGAAGAATTAAATTGGATTCAGAATGTCGTTAATTAAATCGTCAAGTTTTCTTGACGGCTTTTGAGCACCGCAAAGTTTCCTGTTTTGAGCGTCCCAAATTTTTCGTGCTTTTTCTCTTGCTGAGGTGCCTTATGTTTACTGAAGCGTATTGTTTCAGAAGATGGTTTACGAGGCGGTAAAAATCCTTTTCATTTTTGGCACGGGCGCTTGAAATGTATTGTAAGTTATGCAGTATGCCTTCTTGCCAATTTCAACAAGCCATTTTTCATATTGGGGTTTGCGCCCAATCAAAATGCTTGGGGGTCTGCAATTCTTGTTTTGGCAGTTAGAAAATAATGCTTGTTGTTCGTATTCAGTCAGTTTCTTCCCCAGAACTCTTGACTGTCAATTCTGTCTGCTTGTATTCTTCGTAGTCGTATATTGCTTCTATGCTTATCTGCTGTTCAAAGTCTGCCCTTGTGGTTATTGTTTGTGTACACGTGATTGTTTTTTTGCCTTCGTAAAGCGTTGCGAAGCCTTCAGCCTTTGTTCCTGCTGTGGTCAGCCCTGTGCACTGAAGTCCTGGCATTCCGGTGTCAACAATCACGTAAACCCTGTTTTCCTTTGCCCTTGTGCTTTTGTCGCAGAACGAACCCCGCTCATACATCTGCCCTGCGCCCTTGTTTGAGATTTCAAAGCTGAAGCTTATCTTGTCCTTTCCACGTGCAGTTTCCTTTACGTTGCTCACCTGCACGGGTGCTCCTGAGTTCTTGGTTTCCTTGTCTTCATTGATTTCACATATTCCTTCAGGTTCTGGCGCCAAAAGGTTTTCGCGCACGCAAAGCTTGCTTACTGCCTTTGTAGAATACGTGTAACAGACGTCTGCACGCAACGGAAATGTAACCTGTGCTCCTGCTATTGGTGAGAAGTGGTTTAGCCCTATGAACTCAACAGTCGCCTGACCGCCCGCAATCACATTTCCTGTAGCGTCCTTCCGCACTGCGTAAAGCTCTTCTGCCGGGCTATTAATAAGGTCTTCCTCAAGTTTGCCGAATTCCGCGGGATTGATTCCTGAGAGCTTTACGCGCACGCGCTCCGGCTTCACTGTTGCTTCGCCCTTGTTTTCCAGCTTTATTATTACATCAAAAGGGTCCCTTCCACCGTCAAATACCACGCTGCGGAAATCAATGAATTCCGCAGAGAGCCCTGCCGTGCCTCCTGCAAATGGTGCACCAAGGTCAATTTTTTCTGCTTTCTTACCCGGCGCGCAGGCAGTAACAAAGGCGATCAGAATAACAACTGCAATTATCTTTCGCATATATCTTTGCCGAGAATAATTGTTATATAAACCTTTCGCCGACTTAAGTGATTGGCAGTATTTCCACATCTTGGAACAATGAGTTCCTGTAGCCGTACCTAAGCACAATCGTCATCGGGCTTACGTATGCCGCTTCCCCCCTTGGCCTGTCAAACTCGCAATACACAAGCCCGTGGTTGTTTGTCAGCCTAATGTGACCTCTATCAAGAGGTCTGCAGCTTCCTTTGATGGAGACGCCGCTGACAATCACGTCGGCAAGCTCTACGTAGTCAATCTCATCAAAGTCCAGTTTGGAGCCGGGTGCGCACTTGTTGAGTGTCTGTCCTCCTGAGCGGAAGACCTCTCCCCCTCCAACGTTCTGAACGTGAATCTTGAATCTTGTCTTGCCAGGGCTTGCGTCAACCTCAATAAGTGTGACTGCCACTGGCGCTCCCTGGCCTCCCCCAAGTCCAACATTCTGGGGCACGCACACCCGTTGCCTTATTCCCGGCGCGTAAGGGTCTGGGTCTATGCACACGTTTGCAGAGGCAATAGTCTCATAACCGTAGCATGCCGTTGCCAGCAACCGCACAGGATACCTGTCTCTAAGCACCTTTGTCATTCCCCTGAACGTGACGGTGTCAAACCCCCCTTGCGTTATGAACTGGCTTCTGCCCTCAAGAACAGGTATTTGTTCTCCTGCAGGTGATATGCCGCTGATTATGCTGGGGTCAAATCCTGAAAGGTATATCCTGTCCCCCGGTCCGCCAATGGTGTATGTGCCGCGGTTCTCAAGCTCAAGCGCAACTGTTAGCTCTTCACCTGAAAACAAGTGTGGTGGAGGTAGGTTTTGTGCAAACCTCATGTAAAGCCCTTGGCTTCCCTGCCTGAATTCTTGGGCGAATGCTGCAGATGTTTTTTCCTGTACTGCAGGCGTCTTGCAGCCCGCAAGAACAAGGAATAAGATCATGCCGAAGAGAACTGCCTTTTGCATATGCCTCATCCGTTTTTTTGAATTATATAAATGTTTGGTCGCTATGGCTTTATTATTTTTGTTTGTGTTCCAATGCTTGAAATGTATCCATATCCGAGTGTTATGGTGAGTGGCGCTGTGTAACTGCCAAGCCTTGAATCAATGCCTTCAGGGATTGTGCAGACAACCTTTGTTTCACCCTGTTGCTTTATTTTCACTAGTGTGGGCGCGCAGGTGAGGGGTGTGTCAGAAAGCATTGCCTCGACAGTCACAACATTCCATGCTTCTGGACCCAAGGCCCTGCCTGAACACGCTTCACGATAAAGCTCTTGTGCAACAATCTCTCCTCGTCCAAGGTTTTTGATTGTGAGCACGAATTCAGGCCTGACTCTGTTTTCCTGCTTATGCGGAAGCATTTTTGTCTCAACTGTTGCTACTGCAACAGGCGCACCCTGACCCTGCGGAAATGCCTGCGGTGTAGGAACGCACACTTTTCCTGACGCCTTGCCTGTCAGGTCTGTATCAATACATGCTGTTATTAATGCATTTGTCTTGTAGGGATAGCACGCTGTGAATGTAATTGTTGCAGGATAGCCTTGAAGCTGGGGCCCGAGGGGCTTTGTATCAAAATTGAATTTGAGAAGCCTTTCCTCTCCTTGCGGATTGAATATTGACTTTCCGCGGACATTGAACCTTCCTTGTGCCTGTTGTCTTGGTAGGTAGAGGTATTGTGGTTCATAGCTCAGCGCGTAAATTCCTTCCTCAACATCTGTTGTTCCGAGGTTTGCGAGGTTTACGAGGAGCGCAAACTGGTTTCCTTCATATACTTCATGGGGTGGCGTGTTTTGCGCAAAAAACAATTCAACACCTTGTGTTCCGATGTTTACTTCTGGTATTTGCATTACGTCTTTCCGCTGAAAAAGTCCGTACTGGCATCCTGAAAGCACAAGTACGAGGGCTGCAAAAACCAGGATTTTTTTCATACCTTCGTCTCCCGCACGTCAGTAATCACTGTGCGCTCAAGCAGGTACTTGTATTGCGCGCTGACCTTGAAGTTCTGTACCGCGACAGGCGCTTTTCCAAGTACCTGATCAGGGTTCGTGACTTCAAGCGGTATTCTGAAGTTTCTTGTTGCGCCGGGATATAGAGAATAAACATTCACAAGGCTGTCGTCGCATGCAGGCTGCTCCTCCTTCGGGATTGCTGCGCACGATGTCTGCTTGATGTCAATGCCCTCTATTCGCGATATCTTGATTCCTTTTGGCACGAAGAAGTATAGCATTGAGAGTTCCTCAAGCTGGCCGTCCCACAGGTTTTCTACAGTGATCCCCCATGTTTGGAGCGCTTCCCCTGCCGCACCTATTCCGATTGGTTGTTGCCCAAGACTCATGCCTATGCGCACAGGTCCTGATGTGTATATTGTTACAGGTGTTTTGTCAGGGATGTTTGCGAGCGGGTCAATATTCTGCTTTCTGTATTCTCTCAGTCTGTCCCTGTCCATTATGTACGCCTTAATGTATGCTCTTGTCGTGAACTCAAATTCTGCCTTTATCCTGAGCTTATGCAGTCCTTTCTTTAGGACTCCTTTGTTCCAGACGCAGTCAATCTCGTGCTGTTCTGCAGTGATGATGTTGAATGTATTCTTTGGCCTTAATATGTTTGCAGGGATTGTGCCGTCTGCATCGCAGGCAACAGAAATGTCAAGTGGCTTGTCAAGGGTTTCTGCCTTCAGGGTTGCGTAAGCGCTAACAGGCGAGTTGTCATAAAAAAATGGTTCTGTCGGCCTGAAGTTTTCTATGTAAACTCCCAGCTGTTTTTTTGCTGCAGAATCAACCTGTCCTGTGTAATAATCGCCTTTTGCCGCCCTTATTGCTGTTTCGACCTCTGTTGCAACGAATTTTCCTGCTTCCTTTCCTCTTGTGTACATGTTCATTATTGCCCTTTTTGTCCAGCTTATGATTGCCTCGTAACTAAGCATTGGGTTGAAGCCGAGCTCAATGTTTTGTTCCTTTGCATAATTCACGAGGTTGCCGTATGTTACTGCCCAGAAGACAAGCCCAAATGTCCAGATTATGAAGTATATTGCGATTGTTTTTGAGGCAACCCCTCTGGTGAGGAAATAAAATATGAACAGCGGAAAATAAATTACTGCCATGGTTATTGCCTCAAGCACAACAGCTTGCTTCATGTATTTCGCAACAAGCCCGAGAAAGATTGGCACAAGCCACATTGCCAAAAACCACAAGGTGAACTTCCAGTCTTTTTCCTTCATTATTCCTTTTGCGACCAGTGCCAAAAACGCGTAAACGCCGAACGTCACTGCCAGTATTGTGTATGACACTAGCGCCTGGCGCCTTATGACAAGCAGGTCAAAGACGTGCCAGATTACTAGTAAAAATGCAAGGATAAAGACGCCCCAACCACTTGGTCTGTCTGCACCCGGAATGGCTTCCGCCATTGTCACTCCACCCGCACTGTCAGGCTGATGACATTAAGGTCAGTCAGTGGCATTAGCCCGATGTAATTATTGCCATCCCTGACAACTGCAGAAATGTCGCGGACATACATAGGGTCGCGCTGGGAGAGCACGTCCAGCCTTCCGTTGACGTTTGTTTCTGCCTCCTTGAGCCTTCCATCATCAACAAATTCAATCTCAAGGATTGCGTGTGCTTTTCCCGTGGCAATTGCTGTGAAAATGTCAGGCTCTATGTAGAAAAAGTCAGAGTATCCTTTTGTAGGCTTTACGAATGTTTTTATTTTTATGTTTTCTATGCGTGCCATTCCCGAACGTAGCCTGAAGCCAATTGTGTTCTTGCCCGATACAAAGTCCTCTTTGAACAAATCTTGTCGCGCAGGGCTTTCGCATACAGGCACTGCTGAATAAATCAGCTTGTTGTTGAGCGTTATGTCAAGCACGCCGACGTTGTACTTGTCGCATATTGGGTAGTACTCGAGGTATGCTGACTCAATGTTCTGGTATTCAATGTCAGGGATGCCGAATGAATTTGCAGCAATCTGCTTTTTCACATCAGTTATTTCGCCAATTATTTTTATGTCAGCGAGCTGATACTGGCGCGAGAATATTAGTCCAAAGCCCCATACTTGGAATTCAACAGCGTTGTTTGCTCGTAGCAGACTCTTTGGTATTGGCACTGGTGGCGGGTTGTTTACGATTACGTTTCCCTCAAATACTTGTTGGCCGTTGACAAGGATTTTCAGTCTTCCTCTGCGGACTGGCGCTTGGAAGCTTAGCAAAACATTGTCAACTGTTTCAAGGTCAGGTAAGTAGAAGCTGATGTTTTTGAACCGCTTCCTGAACCAGCCTTTCTTGATCACGAAAGGGCTTGCTTCCGCAAGGACTTTTGCCTGGCGTTCCTCTGTCAGGAGTAGGTTTGGTATCAGGTGCGCGTATTCTGTCTGTTCCACATAAGTAAGTCTTCCCGGAGCCGCTTTGAAAATAACTTCGCCGCCTGGCGCAATTACCCTTGGCGGTAAAACACCCTCTTCCTCCATCAAGAGCTCCCTGCGCTCCTCTGGTGGAAGGAAGATTATGTAAAATATTATCAAGAGGGTTATCAACCCTATAAGTGTCGCAGCTGCGCTGCCTGTTGCCTGACCTCGTTTCTTCAAAACCGTCACCTTCTTTTCGTCCAAAGCGAATTCGTAAATATATAAATGTATTGCCTTGTTTTATCGCAAGCTTTTTAAGCACCCTTCACTACTTATTAGTTAATATTAGGGGTTTGTATGAAAACGACAACGCTTGGGGCATTCATTGCGGCATTGATTCTTGCTTCATTCAGCGTTTCAGCGCACTTGTATGTTCTAGATTATTATGATTATTATGGTAGGCCTTATTATGACGGCTACACAAGCGATTATTTCCGATCAAGCAGTTCTGAAAGTGTGAGCATTCGCGAGTCAGAATACGAGCACTCGTTGCAGAATTATGGCAGCTGGCGCGGTAGCAGGGTGAGTGACCATTATGATTATGGCCGTTCTCGGGAATTTGCGTTTTCAAGGAGCTCTGAATATGAGAGTTCAACAAGGACTTACGACGGAGGTTATCCTGTATGGCGTTATTCCTATGGCTACACTGATTATTCTTATCCTTATTATGATGTTGGCACTTATTACGGGTATGATTACAGGCCGTATAGTGATGATTACGAGTTGAGTTATACAAGCCCGTACTATAATCCTTATAGGTACTCACGGGTGGGTAAGTATGCTTCAAGGTATCGTCCATATGGGTACTGATTATGAAAAATCTTTTAGCATTCCTCCTTGTTGCAATTCTTTGCCTTGAATTTGTTTCTGCAAGGATTTTGTATTATGCTGACGAAGTTGATTACAGAAATAATGTTGCTTATGCACTTCACAACCCTTATGATAATGCTGATCCTGATATTGCTGGCGATTTTGACAGATATGCGTGCATTTCCCTTGACGACTACAACAAGTTTGCAAACGCGGACAATTATGATTCTTATAAGTCATTGACTGCAAGGACAGCGTCAAGGAATGACCTGAAAAGGCTTAGAAGGGAAGACCAGCTGAAGATAATCAATGAAGATCCTTATGATGGCCTTGATGAGGCTGACATTGGTGATTACGAAGACTGGAACTGCTACACGCTGGTATACTATAATTCGCGTGCGAGCCGGAATGCGTATGACAAATGGAGGGTTGTTGACTTCACACACTTTGACGATATTTACGAGGTGCAGAAAATTGGAAAGTACAGGTACAATAATTTCTACACGCTTCCGGAGGACATTGCAAGATTCGATTTGCAATACACTCGCGCGCCAAAGCCATACTACGAACCGTACGCCGCAATGCGCACACAATACCCCCTCTATGGTTATGGAATAAGAAGAATTGAGGATTACTGATGCTCTACTTTTTTAAATGCCGGTTTGTTCTTGTGCGTTTATGAAACAGCTGGTATTCAAGCTCAAGCAGGGCGAGGCAAAAGTGCTGGTTGAGAATCCAGACGACTTGTGGTTTCTCAACAACATCATTGACAAGGGTGACATCATCAAGGGAAAGACCCTCCGCAAGATGAAAGTTACAGAAGAAGCGTCTGCTGAGCGCAAAAGAGTTTTCCTTTCTATTCAGGTTGAAAAAGTCGAGTACGCTGCCACCGAGCTCCGAGTTTCCGGTAAAGTCACAGAAGGTCCTGAAGATGTTCCGCACGGTAGCTACCACACGTTCTCGATAGAGGTTGGAAGCACAATCACGATAATAAAGCCAGAATGGCTGCGCTACCAGCTTGACTACCTAAAAGAAGCCACGACAGCCAAAGCGCCAAAGATTGTTGTTTGCGTTTTTGATCGCGAAGAGGCGTTGTTTGCAAAGCTCACAAGGGACGGATACGAGATGCTGACGACAATAAAGGGCAGGGTTGCAAAAAAAGCAGTTCCTGAAAAGGTCAAGGAAACCTTTTATGGGAGCATAATCGACCAGCTTGAGCAGTACGATAAAAGGTTTGGTCTTGACAAGATAATCCTTGCAAGCCCTTCATTCTGGAAGGAGGAGCTTTACAAGGTGTTAAGGAACCAGGAGTTGAAGAAAAAAATAATACAGGCAACCTGCTCTGGCGTTGACGAGACAGCAATAGCAGAGGTCCTGAAGCGCAAGGAGACGCAGGAAGTGCTGAGGCAGGAGCGTGTTAGCAGGGAAATGGCCGTCATTGAGGATTTGTTCAGCAAAATCGCAAAGCAAGGTCCAGCCACTTACGGCATGAAGGAAACAGCCCTGGCGGCAGAGGCAGGCGCAATAGAACACCTCCTTGTTACAGACAGACTCATTCAGAAGCTCAGGGAGGAGAACAAGTTTGCAGAGCTTGATGGCATGATGAAGCAGGTTGATCGCACAAAAGGAAGGGTCTGGATTATTTCAACAGAGCATGAGGGAGGAAAGCGCCTGCAGGGGCTTGGCGGTATCGGAGCAATATTGAGATACAAAATGTTCTAGTGCTGTGCTCAAGCTTGTTCTCAAGCACAACAATTATTATATACCTGTTAGTCAAAAAGCACTACTTAGGAGTAAATATCCCCCTTGTGCGGTGGTTAAAATCGCAACATTTTAATATCCACCTTGATTTACCCCAGCCCCATAACAACAAAAGGGGGGAGGTATGCATGATTGTCAAAGAAGAATTTTTGAGCAAGCTCCGTCGGTATTTTTCATTGAACCTCTACGAGGTCAAGATTTGGACAGCCTTGCTCTCACGGGGGGTCGCGACAGCAGGAGAGCTTTCTGACATTGCCAATGTTCCAAGGTCGCGAAGTTACGACGTTCTCGAGTCCTTGGAGCGCAAGGGTTTTGTCGTGATGAAGCTCGGCAAGCCCATAAAGTACATCGCAATTCCGCCTCAGGAAGTGCTTGAGCGCGTCAAGAAGAACATGAAGGAAGAGGCTGACGAGCGCGTCAAGCGCCTTGAGCAACTTAAGTCAACAGATGTCCTGAACGAGCTCAATCTTTTGCATACACAAGGCGTTGAACTTGTGGAACCGGCTGACCTTTCAGGGTCTTTGCGCGGAAGGCACAACCTTTACTCCCACCTTGAGCTGACAATCAGGAACGCAGAAAAAAGCGTTACAATAATGACCACATCGCAGGGATTCCTCAGGAAGGTTGAGGGGCTTAAGCCTGTCTTTGAAAAGCTCAAAAAGAAAGGCGTCAAGATACGCATTGCAGCGCCAATTACAAAGGAAACCAAGGACGCTCTGAAGGAGGTTTCCGAAGTGGCTGAGGTAAGGCACACCGATTCAAAGGCAAGGTTCTGCGTGGTCGACGGCAAAGACTTGGTGTTTATGATCCTGGACGACAAGGAAGTCCATCCGACATACGATGTTGGTATATGGGTCAACACGCCGTTCTTCGCCAGTGCGCTGGAGAACCTGTTTGACACAGCCTGGAAATCAATGAAGCCCGCCAAATAGGCGGTGTTTTCTTTCTTCCTTGTAATCTGCCAGGGCACACATGAACCTAGACAAGCTCGCTCAAAGCTTGCACCCGCTGGAACGAAAGGTGCTTCCAGTCCTAGAAAAGTACACAACCGTTCCTGTTATATGCAGCGCAACAGGACTTAAGGAAGTTGAAGTAGTCAGGGCTTTGCAATGGCTGGAGAACAAGAAGGCAGTCAAGGTTGATACTGAAACTTATGATGTTGTTGGCCTTGATGAGAACGGCGAGCTTTACAAAAAGGTGGGCTTGCCAGAAAGAAGGTTTTTGCAAGCGCTTGGCGATAAGGAGCTTCCGCTTGACAAAATCCAGGCGAAGGCAAAGCTTTCAAGGGATGAATTGAACATCTGCCTTGGACTACTCAGGAAAAAGGCTTTTATTCACATCTCGCACGACAAGGGGTTCAAAGTAAAGCTCACAGAACAGGGCAGGGCAGCGCTGAAAAAGGAATTTCCTGAAGAGGCATTCCTGCGCAAGAGTTTTCCTGTCCGCGCTTCAGAGCTCGTGCCAGAGGAAAAGGCAATCCTGCAGGCATTGCGCCACCGCAAGGCAATTGTCCGTGTTGACCAGCATAAACTGAAAAAAGTCGTATTGCTTCCATTAGGCAAGCAACTTGTCGAGATGGGTGTCAGGGATGAAGATGTAATTGATGCGATAACTCCGCAAGTAATCCTTTCCGGCGAGTGGAAAAAGAAGCCGATAAGGCGCTACGATGTTGCAGTCAATGTTCCAAGGATTTCAGGAGGAAGGAGGCACTTTGTTTCTGACGCAATAAATCGCATCAAGAAAATCTGGCGCGATATGGGGTTCAGCGAGATGACAGGCACCATTGTGCAGTCTGCCTTCTGGGACCTTGATGCGCTGTATGTTCCCCAAGACCATCCCGCAAGGGAAATGCAGGATACCTTCTACCTGAAAAAGCCGAACAGGGCGTTGCTTCCAAGGGAGTTTGTGAATGAGGTAAAGGCGGTACACGAGTATGGCGGGAAAACAGGAAGCACCGGCTGGCAGCAACCATGGTCAGAAGAAAAGGCAAAGGAGCTTTTGCTCAGGACGCACAGCACAGTCCTTAGCGCGCAGGCAATATCACGGCTTGAGGAAAAGGACCTCCCTGCCAAATTCTTCAGCGTTGTCAAAGTATTCAGGAATGAAACCCTTGACTGGAAGCACTTGTTTGAGTTCTACCAGGTTGAAGGCATTGTTGTTGATCCTGATGCAAACCTCTGCCATTTGCAGGGATACCTCAAGGAGTTTTTCAGGAAGATGGGTTTTGAAAAAATCAGGCTCAGGCCGTCCCATTTTCCTTATACGGAGCCTTCAATGGAAGTTGATGTCTGGCATCCTGTAAAAAACGAATGGGTTGAACTTGGTGGCACAGGAATCTTCCGTCCTGAAGTCGTGCAACCGTTATTCGGAAAGCCAATCCCTGTGCTTGCGTGGGGTCTTGGCATGGAACGCATCATTACTGATTATTACAAAATCACAGACCTCCGCGACATTTACAAGAATGACATCCAGCAACTGCGCGAGGCAAAGCTTTGGGTGAAATAAAATGTCGGAAATAATTGTAAACAAGCATGAGCTTTTGCGCCTTGTTGGCAAAAAGCTCAGCGACAAGGAGATTGAAGACCGCCTATCAATGATGGGCGCTCCTGTTGATGCCGTTCTTGAAACAGAGCTTGAGGTAGACATCTCGCCCAACAGGCCTGACTGGCTGAGCGAGCAAGGGCTTGCGCGCTCACTAAGCTCTTTCCTTGGAATAAAAACCGGTTTAAGGCAGTACAAGGTTGCAAAAGAGCGCTTCCAAGTCGTTGTTGAGAGGGCTGTCAGTGCGGTCAGGCCTTTCACTGCCTGTGCCGTTGTCAGGGGACTGAAGCTTGACGATGAGAAAATCAAGGAAATAATCCAAGTGCAGGAAAAGCTGCACTCAACTTATTGCCGGAACCGGAAAAAAGCCGCGATCGGCATTTATCCTCTTGAAAAAATACGGTTCCCAATAACTTATACTGCGAAAAAGCCCCATGAAATAGTTTTCACCCCTCTTGAAAGCACGCGCGTGATGAATGCAGCGCAATTGCTTACCCAGCACCCGACAGGCAGGGCGTATGCGCATTTGCTTGAGGGCCAGCCAAAATTTCCTGTGTTTATTGACGCCAAGGGCCAAGTGCTTAGCGTTCCGCCAATCATCAATTCAGAGGCAACCGGCAAGGTCGAAACCTCAACAAAGGACGTCTTTATTGAGTGCTCTGGCTTTGACTTGAGGGTTTTGAAAATCCTGCTTAACATAATAGTTACGATGCTTGCGGACATGGGGGGCAGGATTGTCGCTGTTGATGTGAAATACCCCAAAAAAATCACGACACCAGACCTTACTCCAAGGAAGATGAAGGTTGACGTTAATGCTATTAGTAGGCTTCTTGGAATTGACTTGAAAGAGGCAGAAGTCAGAAAACTGCTTGAGAGAATGGGTTACGGTTATATAGCGGGGCAGGCGCTTGTTCCTGCATATCGCGCTGACGTGATGCACCTTGTCGATCTTGCAGAGGATATCGCGATTGCTTACGGATACGAAAACTTTAGGCCTGAGATTCCGAAGGTTGCAACAATCGGCTCTGCTGATGACTTTTCTGAATTCCAGGAAACAATTGCAGGATTCCTCGTCGGACTTGGCATGCTTGAGGCAATGACTTACAACATTACCAATGTCGCCGTCCAGACAAAGGCAATGAATTGCCAGGTTGAGGTGATTGAGCTCGCGAATGCGCTGACTGTTGATTACAGTGCACTGAGGGCGTGGATGCTTCCTTCCTTGATGGAGGTTTTGAAGGCCAACAAGATGAAGGATTATCCGCAGAAGTTTTATTCAATCGGCACTGCATTTTCAAGCGATCCCAAAACGCCGACTCAGGTAAGTGAAATTACAAAGCTTGGGATTGTTTCAGCCCATCCAAGGGCGGACTACACCGAAATAAGGCAAGTGGTAGAATATTTGCTTAGGGTTCTCGGCCTTAATGCATCCTTTGAGGAGACAGAGCATCCAAGCTTTATTCCTGGTAGGGTTGCCCAGGTAAAGGTTGACAAGCAGGCGAGTGCCGTGATGGGCGAAGTGCACCCACAGGTAATTACGAATTTTGCTCTTGAAATGCCTGTCGCTGCGGCAGAGATTGACCTGACAGAGTTATTCAATCATTTGAGGAAAGTTTAGTCCCCCCTCTCACGCAAGCTTCTTTTGTGCTGAAGGCGGTGATTTTTTTGTTGGCGCTTTGGGCGCAGTTTCACCACTCTTTGTAGCCGGCTTCTCCTTAACCGTATTTTTTAGAGGCGCCTTTGGCGCTGTTTCTTTTGCCGGTGGCTTTTGCCCTGCCAGCTTGCTCTTCCTTGCCTTTCGCGGTCTTGCAGTTTTGGGCTTCGCCTTTGCCGTCCGCACCGAATAACCAAGGCTCCCAAACACCTTTTCGACTTCTGCATGGCTTGCGCCTTTCTTTATATCGACTGTCTTGTCAAGCGGCTCAAGGTGCATTATGTTGCACTTCCTTCTCCTTGTTTCGCCGTCTATGAGGACAAAATTGTTATCGATAATTTCAACAACCACACATTTCTTTCCTGCATCTCTTCCTGCTGTTTTCACGCAAATCCTTCCGACATCAATCATTTTTATCCTCCGCTCTTCTTAATGGGCGCGTTGCCGTTAGCCCGAGAGCTTTATTGTCTTGCTTTTTGTATTATCTCGCGGCGCATGCATGCAGAACAAAGCACTCCGCCGTACGGTCTTTCAGGTCTTTTCTGGCATTTTGGCATTGAATGCAGGGCGCGTGGGTGGACTGCCTTTGCGCCATGGAGCACAGCACCGCAGCCAGAACAGTGCGGCCTGCCCTTCTTCATTTCCTTGTAATGTACAACGTTCCTTCCGCCAGGAGTCCTCACGTAGACCCTCCTCAACCTTCGCGAACGCCTTTTTCCTTCAACCATGTGCAAAACTTCCAGAGGGGTCTTTAAAAAGGTTTCGGAGCATATTTATTATGTCCTGCTTGTCTTTGCATTTCTATGCCAGTACTTGTAAGGTACGATGAAATCGGGATTAAGGGCAAAAACAGGGCGCGCTTTGAAAATGCGCTTGTGAAAAACATAGAGGCCAAGCTACGCGCTAACAACGTGAAATTTTCAAAAGCCAAACGCACATTTGGTAGGATATTAATTGATACAGATGATAACTGCGATTGCCTCAAAACAGTCTTTGGAATTTCCTCATTTTCACACGCATTTGACGCCGGAAAAACCATTGAGGAAACGTTCTCAGCCGTAAAGCAGCATTTTAAGCTGTCAGAAAAAGATTCCTTTAAGATAAATTGCCAGCGGCTTGACAAGGACTTTCCTATGGATTCAAGGATGGTCTGCGTAAGGCTTGGTGAAATGCTCAGGACTGCCACAAATGCAAAAGTGAAAATGGAAAATCCCTTGCTGGAAATAAATCTTGAAATCATCAGGGGCAGGATTTACATTCTGTCTAACCGCATCAAGGGTCCTGGAGGAATGCCTGTTGGGTGCCAGGGGACTGCCATTGCCTTGATTGAAAACAAAGCGTCAGTCGTTGCTGCAGTTATGGTAATGAAGCGTGGTTGCAAAATCATTCCAGTAATGCTTAACAATGTAGATATCAGCCTCTTGCAAAAATTTTCTTTTGAAAAACTTGCCCCTTTGAAAATAAATTTTCTTAGCGAGCTTGAAGATGTCTGCAAAAGGCATAACGTTGACGCCGTCGTAATTAATGATACGTTCGGAAAAACGAGGGAGATAGCAGGAGGCGTGATTGTTCTGCGCCCATTGTCAGGAATGGATGAAAGTGAGATTGAAAATGAAAGGAAAAAGCTTGCCGGATGAGAGATTCCTTGTTTCTGTTGAGGAAAAAGTCAGGAAAACAATAGCAAAATACAGCCTTTTTTCGAAAAAAGACAAGATTGCAGTTGCCGCCAGTGGCGGAAAGGACAGCACAACCCTTCTTTACGTGCTAAAAAAGCTCGGATACAATATTGAAGCAATCACTGTCGACTCCCACATTGGTTGCTACACCAAGGAAAACCTTGAAAACCTTCGGGAAATCTGCAAGAAGCTCAATGTCCGGCTTTACGAAATCCCTTTCAGGAACATCTTCGGCGCATCATTGTGCTATTTGCGAAACAAAATAAAGCAAAGCAGGTCATGCGCCGTGTGCGGCGTCCTGAGGAGATATTTGCTCAACAGGAAGGCAAGGGAATTGAAAGCAAAAAAACTCGCGCTGGGTCATACTCTAGATGATGAAGCCCAATCAATCGTCATGAACCTGCTCAAAAACAGGCCTGAGCTGAACGCAAGGCTTGGTCCTGCAAGTAATTCCTTGAATGACGCGCTTTTTGTACCAAGGGTAAAGCCGTTGTATCATGTCAGTGAACAGGAAGTTGTCCGATACTCAAGAATAATGGGCTTTCCTGTCAAGTACTGCCGTTGCCCCTGTGCTGTTGATGGCTTCAGGTTTGTAGTAAGGGATTTTCTTGATACGCAGGAAAGGAAAAGTCCAGGAATCAAGGAAAACATCGTGAAAATATTCCTGAGAAACCGCGGCAATAAAAAAATAGCCCAGCGCACTTCTTTCTGCAGGAACTGTGGAGAGGTGTCAAACAGGGGGTTCTGCAGAACCTGCGAATTACTTGCTTTGGCCGGAAAGCCTTTGAAGGCCGGCAAGCTCAGCTCTTGTTAATTCCCTGCACGCGCCTGGTGGCAAATCATCAAGCGCAATGTTTGCAATCCGAGTTCTTTTCAGCCTTGCGACGGTGTATCCAAGCTTCCGGAACAACTGCTTTACTATGTGCTTCCTTCCTTCGTGTAATGCAATCTCAACGTGTGAAGGGGTGTGCACGATAACCTTGTCAAGCACCACAAGCCTTCCCCCGACCCGGACTCCCTTTTTCAGCCTGCGGACATCCTGCCTATCAATTTCCCCCGTCAGCGTAACGTGGTATGTCTTTTCTGTCTTGTACCGCGGATGCATAAGCCTGTTTGCGAGCGTACCATCATTTGTCATTAAGACAAGCCCTTCTGCATCGCGATCAAGCCTTCCGACAGGATAAACTCTTGCGCCAGCAGGCACGAAATGCATAACAGTGAGCCTATTTTGCGGGTCGCTGACAGTGCTCACAACACCTCTTGGCTTGTTTAGGACATAATATTTTTTGGCTTCCTGCCTTGGGATACGTGAGCCGTCAACGCGGATGTCATCAACTGAAGCGTCTGCCTTATCGCCAAGCCGTATCGTTACGCCGTTCACGCTCACCCTACCCGCGGCTATCAGCTCCTCGCATTTTCTCCGGGAAGCGATTCCCGCCCTTGCAAGGATTTTTTGAACTCGCTCCTGCATGCCTGACCGAGTGAGGCATAATCTTTAAATAACTATCTTCAGTCATGCGGTTCATGATTGACATTGTTTTTCCTGAAAAAAACGAGAAGGAATTCTTTGCAGTAGCCCAAAAGATTGGCTATACGGGGCTTGTGCTGGTATATCCTTCAGTTGATGCCGCAAGAAACGCGCCAAAGCCACCAACAGGATTGAAAGTAAGAACTGCCTTGCTTGCAGATCCGAAAAGGGCGCACCACCTTCGTAGCAAGGGGTTTATGGTTTTTGTCAAGTGCTCTGACCAGGACAGGGTGGTTCTTGAACGCGGCTCTGCAGATGTCATCTTCAGCGCTGAAAGCACTCAGCCCAAGGATTACACCCATCAGCGGGGCTCTGGGCTGAACCATGTGCTTTGCGACCTTGCCAAAAAAAACAAGGTCGCAATCGGATTCAGCTTTTCAGACATCCTTGCATCAAGAGACAGCCAGAGGGTCCAGCTTATTGGCAGGATGATGCAAAACATAATGCTTTGTAGGAAGTACAAGGTACGGATGGTCATTGGCTCTTTTGCAAAAGACCCGTGGAAGATGCGTTCGCCACACGACCTTAAGTCCTTCTTTATCGTACTTGGAATGCATCCAGAAGAAGCGGCATCTGCACTTAGCCTTTGAGGATGGCTATGCATTCCTCCCTGAGAACTTCATTGCTGATTTTCCTGCAGTTGCGCTTGTCTTCGCTTTCAAGTGCGATTGTGTAAACCGCGAGCTGTTTGCAGTCCTCTTCCATCCTTAAGCCGGCATACCCTGTATTTCCTACCAGTGTTTCCTCGCACGCAAACCGCTTCAAGTTCATTTTCTTGCACGCCTGTAGGTCTCCAAGCACCGCCTTGCATAACAAATCATCTGCAGGGCACTGAGTCCTGTCATCAGTAGCAAGAGCGAGGCAGGACTGCTTAATGTCCGGCTCTACGGAATCGCAGACCCTTGTATCTTTGCTGATGTGCGCCATGCATAACTTCATCATGACCACTGTCTGCTGGCCGCAAAGTGTGGTGTCATTTGACTTTGTTGCCTCCACGAACCTTACAAAGCTGCTGCTTTCCTGTATGCACGCATTGACGAATGACTGCATTTCCACCTCAGAAATACCAGCTGGCTGGAGGTAATACCATGCAAGCCCTCCTGCCGCTGCAAGCATAACGACAAGGATTATTGCGGTTCCTTTCATAACAGTTGCGAAAAAGGCTTGTTATATTTATCTTTCGGTAATATTAATGAGATAAGCTTTTTAAACCAAGAGTGCCAAATCGTTTAAAAAGAGGCGGTTGTATGCAACGAACAGCAATAATACTAAGCATTCTCTTAGTTATTCTTAGCTGGCCTGTTTTTGCAATGCCTTTTGAAGTGCAACTTGTTGAGATGTACAGGACGACGGGCGGTGGCTGTTGCCCTTCGGGCAATGTTTTCTTCCGGATTAACAAGACTTTTGACAAGGTTGTTTTTTCACCTGTCATTGCGCATCACCACAATTGCGGCAATGTCCTTAGATTTATGCTCTTTCAGGGCAACACGCAGATTTACAGCACTTCTTGGGAGAAATGCTCAACTTCAGAAAGTGGTGTTGTGTATGAACGCGACCTAGGAAGCGCTGTTGCAGAAAACTTCACTTATTCAGGATACCTTGGCAGCCACAGCAGTGGTTTTACCTTTCTGGAAGCAAGGATGGCCCCTTATGAAATTTGGGGCAGTGTTGAACGAAATGCTGACCCTGTTTCCCTTGGTACAATAAGCTCCTTGATTAATGTTTCCCCCTCATCAAACCTTTTCAGGATTTATTCAGGGATGCCTGGAGTGATTGCGTGGATTGAGAACGCAGAGACTGACGATTGGGATTACAAGCGCAATGAAACCCAAAAGCCTGATGATGAGCTTTTTGTCTGTGCCGACACGAACAGCAACCAAGTCTGCGATGTCAATGAGGGCGCCTACAGAGATTGCGATGAAAAGGATGGCGACTGGTACAACGGCTATTGCTGTGGCATTAACTTCACAAGCTGCCAGTTTGTTGGCAAGATTCCATATAACACGAGTTACGTATGCACTAAATGGGGTGTTCGGGGCTGTTCAGGATACCAGACTGTCATCAATAACATCACAATCAATGCAATCTGCGGTAAGAACATGAATGGCAAGTGGCAGTGGGTGCCGATGGCAGAGCTTGGCGAGATTCACGAAATGAGCTGTCCTGACGGTTCTGTTGTTTCAGACGGCAGTGCGTTTTTCAGCTGTGGCGGTCAGCTTGAGGGAGTAACCCAACCCTTAGGTGATTTCAAAACAGTCAGTTTCGGCAAGGTTTCGCATGAGTATTCCTGCGTCGACAAGGTTGTTTATGAGTGCGGTGGCAGGTCAGGGCCTTTCTCCTCACGTAATGGCATTGCGATGGGAAGGATAAACCCTTCTTTGGAGGATACTTATTATTGCGCTTCTGACGGCGACTGGACAAAAGACCTCGACTCAAAGGACGAAATGAGCTGCACTGCTGCGGGCTACAGCTGGACAGGCACTTATTGTTGCAGTGAGGACGATGACATCAATGAATACTACAACGACCCGGCTTATCCGAATGGGCTTGGCGGGTGCTGGAACAAGATCTTCATTCCGACAGGAGACTTTGTGCCTTACCTTCCCATCGGCGCTGACCGCGTGATAAACTATAAGGGCCGGTTTTTTGGTTGCCGTATCCCTGCCTCCAGCCCGATTCTTCAGCTCAAGGATGTTTTCAGGCAGCCGCCGCATAACTTGCTTGTGAACAACAGCGTGACTCCCTGCGGTGCAGTCCTCACTAACATCCACGAAAGCACAAAGCCGCATGCCGTGTGTCAGCCGGACGGCAAGTGGGAATTCACGAGCGAGCTTGCAGGAATGATTAACAAGAGCATAAAATGGCCTGTGCGTGCCGGCATGAAAGGCATATCTGTTACAGGTTGCTGTGCTTATGACCAGTGCTGGAACGGCACTGCTTGCCAGCAGCTAAATTCATACTACAGGATTGGCGAGGAGGGCTTTGTCTGCAAAATGCCGAAAGAGAACGTTATTGTGACTGGCCCGTCGCCAAAAACAGACTAAAAAGGGGGAGTAATGAAAACAAAACTGGCTTTGCTGATCGTTGCAGCGGCATTTTTGCCCGCAGTCCTTGCCGACATTGGCGCAGACTGGCAGAAGGTCTCAGTAAGCTTTTCTTGGGACTTATCAATGGGCGGGCCCTGTGCCAACGAAACACAGTGCCTCCTGCACGTTCTTGGAAATGAAAGCTATGACGGCGATATTTCGCGGTGGTTTACAATTGACAATGAAAGGCTTTGGCCAAGGTGTGTTAACAATACCCAAAGCATTCTTGACTATGTTTGTGAGAACGGAAACTGGACAACCCGCACAAAGCGGCTTGCATTCCAGCTCGCGCAGGAAACATCTCCGGATAACTACACTTTATTCTGCGATTCGTACGCGAGCGTGCTTAACAAGTATGATTACTTGGTGAAAAATGTCCTTGTAGAGGAATATCTTGGCAACACATGCAATATGGCTGGAAAGCAAGTGCCTTGCATTAACAGCATTTGCGTCCTCAAAACGCCCGCGACAATTGCTGTTGGCACAACCCTTAACGTGCCTGTCAACCACACCACGCGCTCATTCCTACTTGCACTTAACAAGAATTCAGACCTGTGTAGAAATGTCAATCCCGCAGCAACCGGCTTCGTCTCATGCGGCTCTGATGTCTGGTACAGTCCGTCGCTTAATGCGGTCGTTTACCTTCCAAATGGTTACCTTTCATTGCCGACAGCAGGCATTTCTGAAAAAATCTCAGGTCCTATGAACAATATGAGCTATTACGTAATGCAGATACTGCATAAGCCTGGAAATCCTGGAATGAACTTTCTTTATTTCCCAAGGACGCGCCTCTTTAATCATATTTATTTTGCGCAGAACGGCAATAGGGCCGTGTTCGGCTTCCTTGAAAAAAACCTGAAGCCGGAATACACGATTCTGCCTTACAACGAATCAAGCCCCGTGCCAATTGACTACATCGGTGTGAGGTATTCAAACATCAACCTGGGCAAAGACCCTTGCCTTAACCTTGTCAAGGTGTATGACACGCGGGCATTCTGCGAAAACCAGACGGGCAGCGGCTTCAACATCATTGCAAGGCACAGGTGCGAGCCGGGATACGAGGGCGACTGCCTGGAAGCAAGCCCTATTGTTAAAGCATGGCCTGCCCTGACAGGAAAATTGAGACCATGAAAAAAGCACAACTTACGCTTACGATAATAATGGGCGTCATCCTACTGTTAGCCGCAGTAACGGTGATATGGCTTGGCACCCAGACTGCAACACTGCAGACAGAACCAGAGGCAGGAGAGCAAAGGCTAAGGCAGGTTGCTGTGCAGCCAGTAAGGGAATACATCCAGTCCTGCCTTGACATAACCACAATGGCAGGTCTTGAGCTTCTTGGAAAGCAGGGAGGGGTTTTGTACAAGATGCAGGGTGGCCTTACTCCTGATGTCCAGCCCATGGAGGAAGGCTCAAGGTATGTGGAATACGAAGGAATAAACGTGAGCTACGTTATTACTAGGCCCGTCCAGGACATTGGCACGCTTTATTACGCAGAGCCTGACGAGTATCCTTTCCCCTCATTCCCTTATGTGTTCAACCAGACAACAGGGTCTGTCATAAAGGAGTTTTACGGCGGATACTATGGCAAATCGCTTCTTCCGCCATTGTTCAAGCCGGGTAAAGACTCAATCCAGGAACAACTCGAATCGTATATTCGCTTTAATCTGCCAAAATGCACTGACTGGAAAACTTTTGCAGCGCAGGGGCTTTCAATCACTGCAGGCAGGCCAGATGTCAGCGTAATGATTGCAGAAAACATCACACAGATTGAAGCAGAGCAGTTCCTCACCGTGCTTGTCAAATGGCAAGTGAACATCACAGACCTTACTACAAACAGAAACACAACCCTTGACCAGTTTTCGCTTAGTTACCCTGTCCACCTCGCAAAATTTTATCTTTTCGTGCAAGGCATTGTGCTTGGCGAAATCAGTGATGCAACCTTTGACCCTCGTAATGTCAGCACAACCGCAACGCCTGTGACTATCATAAAAAATGTTTACAAAAACAGCTTTGACCAAGGCACTGATGACATAATTCTTGTCAGAGATGAGGAGTCAAGGTTGCGAGGCAAGCCCTTGGAATTCTGGATACTTAGGGCAAACAGGTATCCTGCTCTTGTGTGGATTAACCAGACAGAACTTGATAGGCATGAATTCTATTCGCTTGGCACTTGCAAGCAGAAGCCTTCCATATTTCTGGCAGGCGATTTGCTTGAAATAAAATTCCCTGATATATGGACTGCAAGGCTTAGGGCTGTTGATCCGGACGAGGACATTGTCGCTTTCAGGACAGAGCCTGCCTCTCCAGGACAGATCACCATGCCGCCGCCAGGAGAACCTTTCAGGATGCGTGTTTACGCTTCAGACGGTGGCAAGACAGAGGACTATCAGGTTTTGAAGCTCCGCGTTACGGGGTGTCCAGACTGATGAAAAAAATTTTATTTATTGCGGCGCTGATTGCGTTGTTGTACCCAGTGGCATTCGTGGCTGCTCAGCCAGGGTGCTGTTGCGACCCGATTGTTTTCAATGGCTCGCTTGTTTTTGACCGCGCTGACTGTGACGAGACATACTGGAAATTCACTTCTGAGCTTCCTGTTCTTGGAGAAAAATGTGATGATGTATGCGAGGCGGTATTCGCCCCTCCGATTTTCATTCCACAACCTGTCAGTTGCAACTCGCCTGATTACAAGCCAGCGCCACAAAATCTTGCGGTCCTTCCCGTCAAGGGCAAAAAGCATCTTAGAATAACATACTCGCTGCCCTGCCCTGCAGAAACATATTACGTGAACATTTCGCGGTGCAAGGGCGATGATTGCGACGATTTTACCCATATCGCGCAGGCCACGCCTTCAGGATTTTACACAGACATTTCACCCGATCTTGAATGGAATAGCGACTACACTTACAAGCTAGTCTCGGCGTCAAGGGTTTCAGGAGCTTCAGAACCCGCTATTGCATCAGGCAGGCTTAATGACATTGAATGCTGGCACAAGGGGTATGAGCAGTTCTGCATTGGCGATTACTATTATGACCTCTTTGAGCAATACCTGAAAACATACGGCTATGCAGGCATTACTCCTGCTGCTTTTGACGCTGATTTTTCCTCAGCAGTAATTGCGGCATTCCACGAAAAGTTCAATAGGGGGTGGGCGTGCGATGAGGCAAACACGCTTTACCAGAAGGCTCCCGCTGTCAATTGCAAGGCAGGCGAGCAGTGTGTTCTTGACGAGGATGGTATAATGTGCATAAGCCAAACCGCATGTGATAGGGGTGGGATGTTCGGTATTTATTCAACGCTTGAAAGCTGTGAGGGAAACGGAGAAAAATACTGCTTTTATGACCGCTCGCACAGCTCGATTGACGAATGCTATGCGTGCAACCCGAGAATGGCGTGCGCTGATTACAGGACAAAGGGCGCTTGCGAGAGGGACAACTGCCATGCCGGAGTTTGCGAATGGCACGATGTGATTCCAAGCATTGGAATAGGTGTGTGCGTTGACAAAAGGTTTGCAAACTGTGCATGGTGCAAGGCAAAAGGCACACCAGGGTTCGAGAACAATGACGCTTATAATGATGTGTTTGACCAGTGCACTGCTGAAAAGTCAAAAGCACTGGCTGTTCCTGAATTTTTATGCATTTATGACAAGAACGCGCAGGAAAGCAACTCGTGCGATGCCGCAGCATGTATGGATTACAATGAAACCCAATGCGGCTCTCCTGCAGGCGGAATCAAGCTCAATCCTGACAACTCAATTGCAGTGCCAAGCACAGACCCGTGCAACATAAAGGTCTGCCAGAACATTGCCGGAGCAGGATGCGTGAAAAACCACGACGCAAACAGCATTCCTGACTGCGCATTAAAGGTGGCTGCTCCTGAAAGAAGGCAGTGCGAGCTTGATTATTTCCCGCCAAACACAACCCTGGTGCCGACAACATTCCGGCCTAACAGAATTGACTGGCTTGCAGTCAAGATGCTTGACAGGCTGAATGCAACCGATGATGGTACGTTTATGGAAGGCAAACCTGGCTACCGCCTGCGCGTGTGTGTTGTCGGAAGGGAAAACCCCTGCGCAAGCCCTTCTGATTTTGCCTCAACAAATTATTCAATGCTTAACTTCAATGACGTTTATTTGCAAGGTGGTAGAGAAGTCCTTGCAACGATGAGGGTTGGAGAGAACACTTTGCGGTATTATGGTGTTGACCGCGCAAACAACCCTGAGATTATCAAGGAGATGGCGGTAGTTGCGTGCGACAAATGTCAAGGTCCGAAAGTGCTTGAAGTGACGGTTTCGCCAGGCAAACTTGTTAATGGCAAGTATTACACAACTGCAGACACCCCAATAATCACTGTGTCGTTCAACGAGCCCGCAACCCTGACTTCTGCAGCACTCTTGCTTGGCAATAAGGTCATGCCGGTTACTGCAAGCCCGTCAAGTGGCGCTAATTATGAGTACACATTCATCCCGCTCAGGCCGTTGCTTGACGGCGAATACACATTCACCTTCAACGCCAAGGACAACAATGGCATCTTTATGGATGATACAGGCAGCGTTTCAGTAATTGTCGACACCACCCCTGGCGACATAACAATCATTCCTGAAGACGGCGCAGTCATTGGCGTTGGTTCTGTTGACATCACAATCCGGTTCAATGAGCCATTAACCCTTCTCGCGGCAACACTCGAGAACGAAGTATGGGCATCAAAATATGCGGCAAAAAAAGTCACGACGAATTTGATGCCCCTTCTTGCAGCATCCGACGACGGCATGACTTACAGTGCGACTGTTGCGGGGCTTTCAGGCGGGAAGAAGAACATCAAGGTCCGGGCAGAGGACCTTGCCGGCAATCCTGCAATTGGCAGGTCAAGCTTCTGGGTTGACCTAGGACCAATGATGATGCGGCTCAAAGAACCAAGTTGGGGGGTCAGCGCCTCGTACGTGTTTGACATCGTTGTTGAGACCTCGCGCACAGCGGTGTGCAAGTATTCCTATGACTTGCCAGCGCCTCCTTCAGAGACCGCATTTGAGGAATTCCTGTGGTCATTCCCAGAGGAAACCGCAGTAACACACAAAATCCCTGATTTTGACAGAATTGCAATCGGCGACCTGAAGACGCACAAGCTTTACGTCTACTGCAAAGCAGGAAGCGATATCACAATGGAATCGTTTGAGCTGCGCGTTGACCCGACTCCTCCTGTAATCAAGTCTGCATATGCCTATCCTGACGTTATCATAGAGCGACGCTTGCCAGGACAGGATATTTTCACTACGTCACTCAAAGTGCAGACAGACGATGATGGGTTCTGTAAGTATAGCACAGAGAACGTTCCTTTTGTGCTAATGGATGGAGTCTTCCCTGGCTTTGATGAAATCCCAAAGAAGTCGCATAATGCTGAAATCAACGTGACACAGGACGCAACAGAATACACGTACTATGTTGCATGCAAGAACATTGCCGAAATGCCCTCGGCAACCGTCCCTGTAAGGTTCAGCGTTGACCTCAGCGTGCCTTTTGCTGCAACAAGCAACACTCCGCCTTACTCAAACACCACTGAATTTGTGCTGCGCGTTGAGACAAACAAGCGTTCATTCTGCTACGTGAGCGAGACGATTGATGCAGAGCCTGTCCTGATGGGTGGGTTCGGCTATGCCCATACTGCACCTGCAAATGTAACCGGTCCTGGCAAGTACAAGTGGTTTGTGAAGTGCAGCACGGGTGCGGGCAATGAGATTGCAACCCTTGAGATTCCTGTTGTTGTTGACACGACCCCGCCTGAAATGTTGTTTGTTGATGACAGCTCAAACCTGCCAAATGAGCCGGAGTTCTCTTATTTCCCTGACCAGCTCCGGCTTAATTTTCTTGGCGAGGACAACGAAACAAACATAAGCGCGTACTATTACAGATTGCTTACGTACCACGCCAACACTACAGTGCTCAACTGGACATTGAGCACAAACCTCAATGCGACCCCGTTCTATGTCACAGGGCTTAGCTTGGTGGATGGCAACAAGTACCGGTTTGAGGTCTATCCTGTTAACATTGTCGGTTTGCATGGCAACGCAATGGCAAGCAATGGAGTCACAATTGACTTTGAAAAGGCGCCGGCAATTTGCGAAAACGGCGTCAAAGACGCCAATGAGACAGACATTGACTGCGGAGGCCAGTGCCCTGGTTGTATTGACGGCGCAGCATGCAGTGCAAACACGGACTGCCAGTCTGGATACTGCAACAATGGGATATGTGCCCTTGCTGCCTGCGATGACGGCGTCAAGAATGCAAACGAAACAGACATTGACTGCGGCGGAGGGGTTTGTTTGCCTTGCGGAATGAACAAGACTTGCATCCAAAATTCTGATTGCGCAAGCGGCAGTTGCAATTTTGGGTTGTGCACTAATCCTGACCCATGCGCTGATGGAATCCTTTCAGGCACAGAGAGTGATGTTGACTGCGGAGGCTCGTGTCCGACAAAGTGCGGAGATGGCAAAAACTGCCTGTCCACGCTTGACTGCTCTGTTGGCCTTATGTGCATTGAGAGCACCTGCCAGCCCGAGCGCGACTCTGACAAGGACCTCGTGCCTGATGACAGGGACAAGTGCCCGAACACCCCGCAAGATGAGGTTACTGACGAGAACGGCTGCTCACCTTCCCAAAGGTTCAGCTGCGGCGACGAGATTTCTGACGGCTGGCGCATAAGGCACTTTGGCAGCGTGCTGTGCATAGACAACGGCGCCCCTCACGCAGATCCTGACAAGGATCTGCTTACAAACCTTGAGGAATACCGGTATGGTACAAGTCCGACAAATTCCGATACGGATTATGACACGTGGAATGACAAAATTGAGATTGAAAAGGGCACAAACCCCCTTGACGCATCATCGCACCCGCCAAGCAAGCTTAGGATGCTGCTCTGGGTGCTCCTCGTGCTCCTTATCATTGGTGCAATAGGAATTGGTGGCTACATCGGCTACAAGTATTATCTTGAAATACGCACACACGCAGCGCCGCCACCACTTCCCACCAAGCCTTTGCCCAAGGCGCCCGTGAAAAAAATAAAGCCAGTGCCCCCTGTGATTGACAAGTTGCGTAGGATTGCCCGCAAGGAAGAGCCTGGTGTGACAGACCGCGAATGGGTTTCAATGGCCGAGCTTGCAGAGCGGCTCAAAAAGGAAAAAGTGCCTATGCCAGAGGACGTCTTTGACAGGCTTAAGGACTTACTAAGCGGCAGGATTCCAAGGAGAGAAGCCCCCAGCGTTCTTGCTGCAATACAAAAAGAGCCAGAGGCATTCAGGCTTTTGAGGAGAATTTCGTTTGAAAGGCTTACCCCTGCAGAAAAAGCGCTTGTCAAAAAGCGTCTCGCATTCCTGAAGGCAGGCAAAATTACCCCTGCAGAACTTGAAGAAATTCTTGCAAAGCTGCGCATCACTGCAGCGTATTACAAGACACACAAAAAGGAGCTTGAACGCGAACTCGCAGAATGGCTCAATGAAAGGAGGAAGAAAAAATGAATGGACGTGCACAGGTAATCGGCCAAGTTTTCGTGTTCATAATAGCAGCTATCGTTTTTGTCCTCATTCTCGGATACGGCTACAAGGCAATAGTGAACTTTATGGAGCGCGGCGAAGAGGTCCAGATGATTGACTTCAAGAACGAGCTCAGCTCTGCAATAACAATAATCAAGCGCGATTATGGTAGCGTCCAACGCGTTGACCTGCGAGTCCCTTCAAGAACTGAAGAGGTGTGCTTTGTCACAACAGACCCTGCAGACGTGCGCGCGCCGGGGTGGGAGGAAGAACTGAAAAAAGACAGGCCGCTTATTTATTCCGCATGGGTTACAGGAAAAGAGAACGTGTTTCTTATTCCAAAACAACCCGCGCCTCTGCGCATTGACGACCTTGTTGTTGAGCCGGAAACAACAGGATATTTATGCATGCCTGTCGTGAACAACAAAGTCAGCATTCGTGTTGAAGGCACGGGAAACAGGGCAAAAATAGGCAGGTGGCCTCAGGCAAATGAGCAAACAGGGAATTGAGCTTCAGTTCAACTGGATATTTATCCTGATAGCAGGCGCCATAATCCTTGCATTCTTTTTTAGCGTGGTGCAGAAACAGCGCGCCCTGAACGAAGAGCGGCTTTCACTGACGCTTTCTGCGCAGATGGATGCTGTTTTTGCGGGCGCGATTGAAAGCAAGGGCACAACCCAGGCAAACCTCGCAGTTCCGCGCTCCGGAATCACGTTCTCGTGCACCAGCTTCTGCACCTGCAAGTATTATATCGGCAAAGCAACGACTGATTTCGGGGACAAGCTGCTTTTTGCTCCTGCATCAATAAAGGGGCAAAACGCCATAGCAAGCGCGGTTGAGTGGAAGTTCCCTTTCAGGATTGCAAATTTTTTGGTGCTCACAAGCCCTGCAATAAAATATTTCATAATTTACGACAGCAGCAACCAACCATCTGTCCAGCTTTTCCGCCACGTCAACAAAATACTGCCGAGGGAAATCAGCCAGCAAACATTTTCCTCAGTATCTGCTGCATATGAGGTTGCGCCAGAGGGCTACGACCACACAAGGTTTGTCTTCCTTGGTACCACAGAACCAGACCTTGGAAGGCTTAACCCGCAGTTTATGGAAGAAGACGTTTCGGGAGTTTGGATTGACCAGGACTTTTCAAAGGTGATATTTTACGAAAAAACAAGTGAGGGCACGCTCGACTTCAGTCGCTACCCGTCCTTGCTTGCCGGCGATGCGACAGCACTGGCTGCAGTGTTTGCAGCAGACCATGACATGTATAACTGTGTCATGAGGAATGCATTTGACAAGCTCAGCATTGTTGCAGCGGTTCAGGCTGCGCGGGCAAAAGCGCTCAAGACAGCAATGGAGGTAGAGGACAGGGTTGGCTGCAGCAGCGCGTACGCTGCCATAACCAGAGAGCTTGATGATATCGCATTAAAAGCCACAATATTGAAAAAGTCCTTCCCAGAGGGAAAAACGCCTGATGAGGCAGAGGCGCTCCGCAGCCTGATTTCAGTGCAATCAAGGTTGCAGCAGCAGAACAAGGACTTGCTGATATCGAGCTGTCCGGAGCTTTACTGATGAAAAAAGCGCAGATAAAGATGTTTGAGACCATTGGCGTGCTTGTGATATTTTTCTTCCTGCTCGTTTCTGGCGCAGTGTTTTATTTCAAGATGCAGGAGTCTGCATTTCAGAAGGAGCTTGCAAAGCAGGCGCAGCTCAGAAGCCTTAAGGCGGCACAGCGCGCTGTCTTCTTGCCCGAGCTTGATTGTAGCCTTGTAAGTGTTCAGCGCGAAAACTGCTTTGACAGCATCAAGCTCTCGGCGCTCAGGGCATTGATTGAAGGCGACCAGCACGTTTATGATGAGTACTTCAGCACCTTCGGCTACTCCAATATCTCTGTGCGCCAAGTTTATCCACCAAATGATTTTGCAATGACGCTTTATCATCACCCGCCTGATGAGTACAGGCGTGCGCTGCAGTCAAAGCTGCCTGTGCTATTATACGACCCGGTATCAAGGGATTACGCCTTTGGGCTGATGGAGGTCACCACGTATGCGCAGGCATAAAGGGCAGATGGAAATAATGGGGCTTGCCATAATCATCATACTTGTCTCCCTTGGCCTGTTGTTCGCAGTCAGGTGGATGCTTAAGCCGCCTGTTGTTGAGCCACAGCGTGTGGAGGAATCTGTGCTTGCGGCAAACTTCCTAAGCACAATGCTTGGCACAACCACCGAATGCAACAAGCGGACTGTGCGCGACCTTTTGCAGGACTGCGCACTGACTCAAGGCGTGACAAAATGTGGAGGGCTATCATCATGCGATTATGCAAAGAAGATAATAGAAATTATGTTGGCAGAGACATTTGGCAAGTGGAAGCTTAATTATTATTTCTCAATAAGGGGCAATGCGCCGGTGATCGAGGGCATCAAGTTCGGCTCGCCCTGCCCTGGCGCTCGCGAAAAAAAAGAGCATCCTCTTCCAGTAACCCCTACTTTCGAGATCGTTATCTCCCTTGAAATCTGCAGGTGAAGATTTAAAAAAAAAGCCAGCTACTTAATGATTCTATGAAGTTAGGGGAGAAGGTCAAGAGGTTCTTTCTTAAGCTTGGATTTCGGTACTTGCCATGGATTGTGTTTGGTACTCTGACGGCACTCATTTTTATTGACATCAAAAAGGAGAGCAATCTTGAAAGGGTTGTTGGAAGTTCGAATACCGATTCTTGGAACATTTCGCCTGATGCTAAGCGCATAGCGTTCAGCTCAAATAAGCTTAACGTGAAAAGAGATGCTGACGTGTATGTTTCAGGAATGAATGGCGAAAACATCGAATGCGTAATCGACAGTCCTGATGATGACCGCTTCCAAAGATGGTCTCCTGATAACAGTTCTTTTCTTTTTGGGCGCAAAAACGAACTTTATCTTTTTGACCTTAGATCACGCCAGGAACAGAAGGTTTCTGAAGGCCCTGTCTATTATGCAAATTTCTCGCCAGATGGTCGCATAATAACATTTTACCAGGAAGGAACACTGCATTTTTTTGACAGGGAAACACTGCAAACGCACAAATTTCCAAACGCAAAAACAGACTCTTTCATTCCGCAAATCAGATGGAACAACAGAACTGCGCTTTTCAAGCATGGCGAAAGGCTTGCGTTGTTCTCGCTTGACAATCCAAAGCTGGAGAGGATTGTGTCAGAGCAGGTTTTGTCATTTGACTGGGCAGGAAATAATATTGCGTACTTAGCTAAAAGCAACACTTCTGTGCTTCAAATTTTGGATTGCGAATCAAGAAAAACAAGCCAGGTAAGACTCAATTTTCCTGGTTATGGACTGCTGGGCACTGACGGATTTGTTGCTGTCTTCTCCGAGGACAATCAAGTTTGTGTTGCTGATTGCGCCTCAGGTAGCGTGTCAGA
>JAWCLR010000001.1:133306-137527 GCA_038850615.1 Candidatus Woesearchaeota archaeon
TGCTTGGAACAAGTCGTTGCTCGCCATCAATCCCTTGCTACAAGAGTATGCGCGAGACAAAAAAAAGTCTGAAGGTATTTATGTCTATGATGCCGCGGCAAAGAAGCTTGTCAGGCTTACCGACGGCAATTACGACATCTTTTATCGCTGGCTGCCTGACAACAGGATGCTGATTGTTTCGGCAAAGGAAAGCAAGATTTTTTCAAACCTGACTGAAGCGTATGCGCTTTCTGTTGATGGCAACTACGAGCGGCTAACGCATCTTGGGCAGAAGGTGGATGCAAGATTTCTGGATTTTTACCGCCACGGCCTGGCGGCATTCGGATTTCTTAGCGTTCTTGGTTTGCTTGGCGCTTATGGAACTTCAAGGGCAAGGAAAAGGCGGTGCATTATAGAGCCCCACAGGGGATTTGACAAAATTTTTGATTATCCCGCAGCACTTTCTGTAGGAATAACCGCGGCATCCCTTGTAGGTACGCTGGTATATGCGCAAAATTCAGATTATTCCCCTTCCTTGTCCAACTTTGCAAAAAAATGCCCTTTTCTTGTAACAGCAGGAATTAGCACTTTCGGCGCGCTTTTCTGGTCAGTTTTTTATAATGCTACCCACGCGATTGGCAGGCTGAAGTCGCCCTGCCTGCTAAACTATTTACGGATGTGGGGCAGGGCAGTTTATCACTTGTGGAATCCCCGCAAGGCACTCAATAAGACGCTTGAGTCTGTTGCTGTTGAGGATGATTCAACGCTTGCTGATCGCGCAGTTCTTGCCAATTACGAAAATAGGCATCTTGATGCGGTTTTTTACCGCAGTGTTTGCCTGCGGTTCAAAAAACGCAGACCTGAAATTGAAGAGGCTATATCAATGAACTGGGTTGAGGGCTTAACGCGCAGGATTGTAAACAGGGCATGCATTATTAAAAACGCTGCCAAGCTTTACAAGTCGCCAGAAGACCCTACATTGCTGATAAACCACCAATTCCTTTATCTTGAAAGGGGAAATGAAATAAAAGCAAGGCAGCTCGCAGAAAAGATTCTTTCTTTGCCAAGTTGCAGCGACGAGGAACGCATTTTGGAGTCCTTTGTCCTCGAATTGCTAGGCGAGGCGGACTGGGCTGAAAGATTAAGGCAGGAAATGGTTCCAAGGCTTTTTCGTAATAATGAGTGCGCAAGGGTTGGGCAGAGTCTTTTGTATCAGAAGCTGGGATTTAGAGAACGGCTTGAAAAGGAAGCACAGACTCTTAACTACCTGCAAAAGTTTAGTAGCACTTATGACTTTGAGGTTGCAAGACCTTTGGGCGTATGGGATTTTGGCAGGATAAGCTGTTTATTTGAAACCTTTTCAGACGGCACAAGCCTTTATGATTATCTTGAAATGAATCCTGATATTAGCGTGCTGCGCAAGGCAGCAATGACACAGGCAGCACTGCATGCCGTTCTTCCGTGTGACAACAATTATGACCTTGAAAAGGATGTTTCGTCATTTATTGAAAAGCTTCCACTGCATTTCAGCAAACAAAAGCTCTATGACGCACTTATTGAGATACTGAAGCCTGCTGCAAGATGCCTGGCTGCTGACTCCGACGGCCACAGGGAAAACAGGCATTACAACACTGCCCAGCAGATAACTGTTTACGATGTTGAAGCGCGCGGCAGCTCGCCCATATTCTATGATTATGCAAAGCTCCGGGGGCAGGGACGCAGTGTCGGCACGATAAAACAGCAGAAGGATTTGCTTTTTGAGTCGGCTGGCGCCTACAACCGACTCGCCCAACCAGAAAGGCGCGTTGCTGAAAATGAATTTTATGAAAATGTTTTGCGCTCAAGCCCTTACAAGGCATTGCGCTTTGCCTTGTTTGTGCAGAACAGGCCTGAAAGGCACAAGACTGCCCGGAATTTTCTTGAAAATGCAGAATTGGACCTTCTTGTCCTTGGTAACGTGTTGAAAAAAGATTTGCGTTATACTGTTTCTGATGCGCTCAAGGATGCGAATGAGCTTGTCACATAGCATTTGCGCATACCGCCCAGGACATTTCATCGAGCATCTGGATTATGCTCGCAAGATGGTGTGCTACAACAGGGTTTTTTGAGCGAAGCAGAGCTCTTGCTGATGCATTAAGGCACTTTAGCCTTTCAATAGTTTTGGCTGCTTTTGCGCTGTCAAACGAGTAATACAACTCGTAAAGCGACCTAAGTTCTGCGCGCGCGTCGCCAAGCGCGTTCACAATATCTTTTGGCGCCTTTGCTTGCGCAATTCCTATGTAACTGTCTGCTATGCGCTCGATGTCTTTTAGGATGCTGTATGAGTATGTGATTCCTGCGACATCATCTGCTCCTTGCTTGTTCAGTAGGCGCTTGCAGAAGTCAGTGAGCCTGTCAATATTGTATTCTGCCGCATTAACGCGCTCTTTTGCGTCAGCAGAGCCTGTCCTGCAGTACTCTTCTGCGCTTTCCGCCATTTCAAGCAGTGCTAGGAAGACCCTTCTCAGCACTGTGCTAAAGTCCCCTGCATCCCCTGTTGCGATGTTCTTTATCTTGAAACGTGTTTTTCCTGACTCAACAACCTCAAACCCGATGAGGTTTTTGAGCTCTGCAAGCGTTGCAGAGTATGATTTTGGATTGTTGTATTGGACTTCAAGCTCGTCAATGCCTTTCTTGTACGCAATTTTTACCTGCCTGGCTGCAACTGTGGGATCGTCAGCAAGGACGAGCATTGTGTTTTTTCTTGCTGCTTGCGAGGATGTTATCCTCACTTGGTTTGGCGTGATGTTCATCTCCACCTCATCACCTTTCCTTATGCCGTGCCTTTTTACCCAGCTGCTTGGCAGGCTGACGAGCAAAGAATTCGCCCCAAGCTTTATGACCTTCCGCCTCATTATGTGGAAAAAGGTGTTTGCCATATATAAACTTTTCTAAGTATAGATGTATAAGATAATATATATTATATATGAAAAAAATATATACTATTCCCGGATATATTACGGACTGAGGTGATCCAAATGGCATCAAAAAAAGACTTGCTGATTACCGGCATCCTGCGGCAGAACGCGCGCATAAAATTGACAGAGCTCTCGCGGAGAACAGGAATTCCCGTGAGCACATTGTTTGACCGCCTGCACGACCTTAACAGCCTTGGGGTGACGCGGTTGTGTGCAATACTTGACTTCAGGAAGCTCGGCTTTAACACGTGCGCAACAATACTTCTCAAGGCTGCTAAGGAGAAGCGCACCGAACTGAAAAACTTCCTGATGAAGTCTTTCTGCGTTAATTCCCTGATGCGGATCAATAATGGTTATGACTTCATGGCAGAGTGCATTTTTTGCGATATGCGCGAGCTTGAGGAGTTTTGCGAGAAGCTTGAGCAGGACTACGGCGTGCGCGACAAGGAAATACATTTCGTGATTGATGACTTGAAGCGCGAGATGTTCCTCTCAGATCCATTATTGGTTAAGGGGTGATTGTGCATGGATGACCTGTTGGACTATTTAGATGATGCTCGGGAAAATGTGTACAAAGCAATAGATGATCTGTATGACACTCTGAACGATATTGGTGAAGCGACGGACTTTGTGCTTGAAAATCCTAACCTTGTTGATGAGCCTGCCCAATACAGAAATTATTCTTATCAGGATGTTAGTGGCGGGCTTGAAAACAAGGTTGGCGAAAAGGGCTTTACTCTTATAGAGCTGGGCATTGTATCCGCAATAATCGCCATTATTGCGGCAATTGCAATTCCTGGAATGCGGAAACACGGGCTGTTTCCAGAACAGAAAAGGGAATATGTTGTAAGCTATGAGTCTCCTTATGTCAGGCAGCTGTGCGACAGCGCATTAAAGAAGGCAAGCCCTCTTGAACGTCATGTGCGGCTTAGCGAGATGGACTATAACAAGGATAAGGTCATTACGGAAACTGAGGTGATTAAGTATGTCAGGGAGAATTTCTATAGGCTGAGGTGAAAATTCCCGCTTGATAATAGAGTAAAATTTATATACTCAGGTATTACCCGAAACAAGAGATACAAGAGGTGCTATCATGGACAAAAAAGCTCAGGGTCTTCCAATTACGACAATTATTCTTGCCATTTTAGGCATTGTTGTGCTTGTCATCTTGTTCGCAATACTGACAGGCAGGATGGCAATATTTGCAGGAGCAGCAAATGAGTGTCCTGGAAGGTGTGTAGTTAGCGCATTGCCTCCAAACATGCCGTATGGCCAGGCAAATGTT
>JAWCLR010000002.1:0-68827 GCA_038850615.1 Candidatus Woesearchaeota archaeon
CGCGCGCACGTGTTTTTAGGATGCGCTGATTATTTGTGATTCTTGTACCATGCCCATATGTTGCTCAGGCCTTGCTCAAGTGTGAATTTCGGCTCGTATCCAAGAATTTTTTCCGCTTTGGAGATGTTGGCTTGTGAATAAAGAAGGTCGCCTTTTCTTGCTGGTTCATACTTTATTTCGAGAGGTATGCTTGTTATCTCCGCAATCTTGTGGGCGACGTCAATAATCCTTGTTTGTTTGCCTGAGCCGATGTTTATCACGCTGCCAGGTTCAACTGCTTTCGTGAGGGCGGAAATTATTGCGTCAACAACGTCCTCTACGTATACGAAATCCCTTGTCTGGTTGCCATCGCCGAAAATGATAAATGGCTCGTTTTTTCTTGCGCGCTGGAAGCATTTTGCAATGAAACCGATGTATGGCGAGGCAGGGTCCTGGTCAGGTCCATACACGTTGAACAGGCGCAGGATGACTGTTTCAAGCCCGTACTCGCGCGCATACATTCTTGCAATCTCGTCGGCGGCAAGTTTGCTTATTGCATATGGTGAAAGCGGGCTTGTCTTCTCATCCTCTGCTATTGGCACTTTATCGGGATTTCCGTAAACAGCTGCAGTTGATGCGAGTACAACCTTTTTCACGTTTTCGTCTTTTGCGGCCTCAAGAAGCGCAATTGTCTTTCCATGGATTTCCTTGCAGTACTTGGCCGGCTCGCGCATTGATTCCTCAACAGAAATCGGCGCTGCCAAATGCACGATTGCGTCAACCGGTGGAATTGGAGAGTTGACGTCAATGTTTTTGCGCTTTTTCAGCATTTTCAGCACGTAGTTTCTGGTGTCCTTGACGTCAATGCGCCACACCTCAACTTTTTTGTCCTTTTCAATCTCTTTTTCACGCCTTATTGACGCTTCCCCTGCAGAATGATTGTCAATCGCGTCAACATCATGGTTTTGGCTGCGGAGCTTCCTGATGAGATGGCTTCCTATGAATCCCGCACCTCCTGTCACCAAAACATGCATAGGGTTTCTTGATGCCTTGCTATTAAAAAAATTTGCGCTTTCTTTATATAGACGCTCGCACTTCGGCATCATTATGGCGGGGGAGCGGTACAGCCACAGCATTGATATCAGCGAGGAGCTTGAAAAGGAAAAGGAAGAGGAAAAAAAGGGCGAAGAGCAACCCTTGCCATGCTTCTGTAGCCCAAAAATAAGGCCCAAGGCTTCTGAAAAAGATGAAGCGGAGGAGGAAAAGAGGGACGAGCAGGAGCAAAAGGAGGAGCATGCGCCAGAAGAAAAGAGGGGGTTGGCAAAAGAAGAAAATGGAGAGCAGCAGGCGTCTGCAAGACAGGATGCTGCAAAAGATGCAGAATCTCAGCAGGAAACTCCTGAAAAGCCGTGCATTGAGATAAAGCCCGCAGACTTGTCAGAAGACGAATCTGAGATGGAGCCTTTGGAAGAAGAGCAACCTTTACTGCCGCAAAGCCGTCCTGACCCTGTTGAAGAAGACGTTAATGCAATAATTACAAAAGACATTCCGGTGCTGTATAAGAGGAAAAGCATTTTTGAGCGCCTGCTAAAGCACAAGCTCCTGCTTCTTGTTGTTTTTGTTGGGTTTGTTGCAGGAATTTTTTTTGCGTGGAAAATGGTTTTGCCTGAGCCTGCCGCCCAGAAATTTGAGCTGGAGGCTTTTGATGCGTTTGTGCCGCCGAACATCACGCTTTTTCCTGCGCAAATTCCTGAGTTTCCAGAGACTGCCTACGAGCCTGTTGAGCTTCCTGAACAGCCAGAAGCGCCTGAAGCTGGCGGGGAATCTGTGCCTGTTGAGGTTGTGCAGGCAAATTCAAGCTCTGTTGATGAGCTTCCTGACTTTTTTGCGCAACGGCTTAAGGACTAGCGCATTCTCTTGTAATATTCATTTCGTGCCCTTTCAAGGGCTTCTTTTACCTCTTTCAGCGAGATGTGGCTGTTCCTGTCAGTGTCTGCCTCAAGGTATTTTTCAAGGACTTTTCTGTCATCAAGCTCGCTTCCTTTTGCTTCGCAGAAGAAAAGGTATTCTTTCAGCGTGCTTGCTGTTTCGCTGTCATAATTGAAGTCAAGCACTCCATTCTGGGTTATGAATTTTGCGCCTCCTTCATACTCAAGGCGCGTGACTGCTGCTTTGTGGAAGTCGCATGACACAAGTCCTGCAATGCCTCCAAGGCTAAGCGTTGTGGTGATTATTGATGCTGCAATGCGCAGGAATGGCTTTAACGCAGGCCTGAAATGTATAATCCTGCCGTCACGCATCTTTATTTCAGGCTCGTATATTGAGTATTTTTTATGGTGTATGTCAAATGCGCCGTAAGCCGGGTCTGCAAGCTTCCTTCCTATGGGCAGGTCAACAACAGCGCAGGCGTGCTTAACCGTATTGCCTTTGTGGTCAACTGTTACGGTTGCGTAATGCGCCTTCAGTCCCATGCGCCTTGCCATTGCAACATACAGCACAGCCATGTCGCTGCAGACTCCTGCGCCCCTCTCAAGTGTGACTTCGTGGTGGTACGGGATTCCGTCGTCCCTGCCTTCATCAATTGCATCTGCGCGCTTCCTGTCGTATGTTATGCTTTCTCCACTCCAGTCGCAGATCGCCTCTGCCTTTTCCTTTAGTGTGGCTCCTGGGATCTGCCTTGCTATGTCCTTTACTACCTGTTCAAGCAGTTTTGCCATTTGTTTGGTCCCCCAAGCCTCCCGGGCGACAGGGGGGCTTCCTCTTGTTTCCAAGGGATGACTATTCATAAGCGGTTCAAATTAAAGAGTTTTTTTGCGAAAAAACCTGTTTTTTTCCGACTGTGCTGCAAGAGTTTCCGGTTTGGGTTGAAGATTTTTCGAAAAAAGTTTTTGAAGCGAAAATTTTCCGATTCAGCCGTATCCCCATCGAAGGTATGCAATAGGGCTTATTGCCAGGATGCCGTATTCTGGACTGGCAAGAACGTAAAGGGCTGCAAAGTCAGTTCCTACTGCTCGTGCTGCAATGTACCTGTCCGGCGTGTATCCGCGTGCAAAGCTCACAATACCGCCCTTGTACGCAAGCTCCACTTGTTCGCACGCGAGTGGCGCCCCTTGTATCTTGTACGCATAACTGCACAGGTATGCCTGCAGGTATGGCGTTGGGTCTAATGCGTAGTATCCTGCTCTTCCTGAATACGTGTGTATGTCGTTCCTGTAAAGGGTCAGGTAGTTGTAATGAGTAATTTCAGGTATTGGTATTCTGTTCACGCTGAACTCAACAAATTGGGGCGTCAATAATTCCTTGGGAGGCTGGGGCGTGAGTGTTGTGTTTGCTTTTGAGAAAAGGCTTGGAGGCAGCGGCGGGTAATTCCTTGGAGCCATCTTCAGCACGTCACTGCCCACGTCAAAATATTCGTAGTTGCTAACATGCCTGCCTGTCATTGAATTATAGCCTGTCAGTATCATGAATATTAGCGCTGCAATGCTCACAATTCCGAGCAGTATTATTTCCCACTTGTCCATTTTGCACCGCCCTTTAGGATACGAATTCCCATTTGTATCCTGAATAAGCCTCAATCAGTTCTTTTGATGAATATGATTTTTGTGATTCTGTCGCGACTGGGCTGAATGTTTGTGATGTGCCTGATAAGAATGCAGTGTATCTCCATATGTCTGCCTGCTTTACAATCTTGTCCTTTATGTTTGTGCTGGGTTGTGTCATTATGATTGTTGTTCCTTCTGGCATTAGTTCAAGTTCTTCCACTGTTGGCACTCCTGCAGGCGTCACAACAGTCTGTGCCGCTGGCGCAGGCGCTGCGAGCTTTGTCAGGGCTCTTGTCTTTGCGTTAATAAGCAGGGTGAGATCGCCGCTCCTGATTATTTGCAGGTCTTCCTGAATGCGGGTAGTGTTTATTTTTTCCGCGTTAAGGTCTGTTATTGTGTTTTGCGTGTCGTTTATTAGCTCTCCAAACAGCTTTTCGCGCTCTGGCATTATGTCTGTCCTTCCTGTTGATTTTATTAGGCTTTCAAGCTGTGTTTTGAACGTGTTTTCGTCTGCAAGCAGTTGTGCAAGCTGTGTCTTTAGTGCTGAGACAGAGCTGGCAAGGTTTTCTGGTGTCCAGGTTTCTGGCTTGATTGCTGCAAGCTTTGTCTTCCACGCGTTTTCGTCCGCAATTGCCTTTTCAAGCAATTGCCTGAGTTGTACTGCCTCGACAAGCGCCTGCGGGACTGCTGGCGGAGCCATTGCCTTGAGCTGGTCTTTTGTTGCGCATTGGACATTGAATGTCACTGTTTTTTGCTGCAGTGTTCCTTCGTCTGGGTCTGTGCTTACCTGTTCTGTGGGGTTGCCCTGCCTGTCAGCGTCATAAATCGTGAACACTGCTGTCCACGTGATGGGCACTTGCGGGTTGCAGCCTGCAATTCCTCTTGTTGCTTCAGCCACTGGCGAGTATCCGACGAGAATTTCCAGCTGTTTTACGTTCGCCAACCGCGGAATATGGTCAAACTCGATATTGAGCACATAGCTCTTGCCGCCGACCTTTGCTGCAGGCAAATCAATCCTGACCTGATTTATCGGCTTGTCAACAGCCTGCTTGAAGGCGGTTGTCAGGGCACCTGAACGGTACTGTTGCCAGCCGTTAGCGGCGTTCTTTGGCGGCATCTGGTCGATTCTCGGCGGGTTAATGCGGTGTATCGTGAATGTTTCCTCCCCCTGCGGGTCAGTGCCGTATGTCGGGAAGTATATTGAGAACCACATTTTTTCTGCTGCCGCCTTGCCCTGCGTGTCATCAACCCTTATGTTGCGCACGTATTTCCTTATTTGCGTCACCCCCCAGATGTCTTGCGGTATCTGGACTGCTCCGGGTCCTGTTGCCGAATGCCTTGCTATTGTGTCCTGGTCAAGCACAAAGCTGGCAAGGGGTGTTATGTCGTTTTGTGCCTGTGGCACAATAAGCCGGTATGCGCCGTTTGTGCTCAGCGTGTACGGCAGTGTTGTGACGTCATCAATGCTTGTCTTGAGGGGCTTCCGTATCTGGTCAGGCATTGTTGCATCCACAACGTTGCCGGCAGCATCCTTTATTGCGTAGGTGAGGAATTTTTTTGCCTGGTTCTGGTATTTTCTTTCTTCAGGGTATTTCTGCTTTATGTCGAGTGCGAAGCTCAGCTTGTCGCCGAGCGCGAACACGCTCTGGCCTTCGGGGAGCAAGGGTGTTATTGTGCCTATGCTTATCCCGCTTTCCTGCTCGCCGAAGAGACACCTGAACTTTCCGCTGAACAGGTCAAGACCGCAGAATGCCGGGGCGTTGCCTCCTTCTGTTTCGCGGATTGTGCATTCTGTCTTGTCAACGCGCACGGTCCTTGTCTGTGGGTCCGTCCATTCCCATTCAAGGATTGCAGTGTCATATCTTACGTCGCTGTCTGGCTGGCTTTGGGCGCTTATTGCGAACGGCGCGTCAAAGTTGACAACCTCGAACTTCCTGGCAAGCCCGCGCCCAAGTTCTGGCGGCATGACTGTGATTATTCTTTCCTGTGTTGCGCAGTCGCATTTGCCGTCAGGGTAGTCGGTCGGGTCGCAGTTGTAGCCTGAACTGCACTTGAGCTTGAGCCTGTAGCGCACGTCTGCGCCTGCAATCAGCCCTCCAGCAATGCGGTATGCCCATGTTGTGAGCCCGCTTGGTGATGTCGTTGGGTCGTATGAGACGAATGTGCGCCTGCAGGTTGTGAGCGCGCCCATTGTGTCAACAGGTATTTCCATCACTTGCTGCTGGAAGAGGCCTTGTATGTTTAAGTCCCACGTGCCTGTGAATGCCCACGTGCATATTGCGTGGACAAGCTTGCGCTCGCTGAACAATGACTTGTAAATTGGTGTTTCGCCGTATCTTTCCGTGACTCTCCTGCTTACTTCGCTTCCCGCCCCTGTTATTGCTCCAAGTACGTCTCCAACTTCCCCGAGCCCGCCCACGCGCATTCCTGCCCCTGCCGCGTTGAATTTTTCAGTGAAGCACGAGATTGCCTCAAAGAACAGGTCGCAAATGACTTGCGACAATGCTGCCGAGCAGAATCCTGTGCTTCCTTCGCCTGTCAGGAGTATCTTGCTGAAACAGCCGTGGAAAGCTCCAAGCACGTTGCGCCACATTTGTAAGTAACTGATTACTGCGGGCAGGCAGATGCATTGTATGCTTCTCAAAAGCCCGGAGTATGGCCTTACTATGTATTGGTCTTCTGGTGTTCCGACAATGTCATTAACCGCATCATATGCCTTCTTTATGTTTCCCATTTCGCAGGGGTGTATGCTGTACTGGCTTGGATATTCCCTGCAGAGCGCCTTGTATAGGCAGTCAATTTGTTCTTTTTCTGTTTGTGTTTCAGGCTGTTTTGAGCCTTCTGCGCGCACAGTAGGCTTTAGCCCGAAGCAGTCTGACACGTCTTTCTCCAGGGCTGCTGTCATTACTGAATTAATTCTGTATTGTTGCGTTTTTGAGAATCCTATTTCTTTTTCAGACATTTTTTCAAACTGCTGTGTTTTTGACACGTAGCCAGCAAAGACCCTGTATTGTGTTGCAGTGCCTCCGCCGCCGAGGAATGGGATTGATGGGGTCAAGAGGGATGCCCTTCCTGCCACGAATCCTGCCGGTATTGCGAACAGGTATACTGCGTTGTCATCAGCCCCTGGCCTTGCAGGCAGTGGTCCTTGCCATATTGCCTCAACGCGGACTGGCTGCCCGCTTGGCTGTCCTGTTCCTGACTCGCAGAATCCTGCCACGGCATTCCAGAGCCTGTTGCAGTCAAGGTCTTTCAAGTCGGCATTTGCCTGCTGTGCTGCAAGGCACGTGCTTTCCTTCAGTTCATCAAAGGTATCAAGGCTTTCGCCGACTGTTGTGCCGATTCCGCAGGCAGAGCTCCATTCGCGCTGGTACTGGACTCCGCAGCAGTTCGGGTGAGCTGGGCGGAGTATTTTCTGGCAGTCCTCAAGTTTTGGTCCAGGCAGTGTTTTTTTGCCTTTTGTGAACTCGTAAAGGTCAAGTATTCCTATCTTTCCCGGACTCTGGCTGCTCACGCGTCTTGTGTATTCCTCGTATGTCTCGCCGGCTGCGGGTTCAAGCCCAATGTCTTCGCGCATTGCAGCCCCAGCAACGCTTTTGTACGTCGTGCTGATATAGTCCATTGTTGGCTTTTTGGGGTCTGTTATTTTGTAAGTGAATGCGCAGTCATTTCCTGCGTACAGCGTGCCTCCCATCCCTCCTGCGCTTCCGCCAACAGCCCATTCTGGCGCAAGCGCTGGGTTAATGTCAAGGGGTTCTGCATCGCCCATCTTGTCTTTGATGTATGTCTGGAATGTTGGCGCGCTTGGGCACGTGACCCTGTCGCAGATGCCGTGCATTATTTCTGTTTCAAACTTTCTGCTGGACTCTATTGCCTTTTCACATTTTTTACAAGCCTGTTGTTGCGCTATTCCTGCTTCCTGTCCCTCCTTTCCGTATTTTGCGTCGCAAAGCCCTGCTTCTGCTATCGGCTTGCTGAACTTGTTTACAACGCTGCTGATTTCGCATTCAAGCTTTTCCTGCACCCACTTGACGTACAGCCAGACTGTGCTTGCGAGGCAGCCGTAAAGCGCGTACTCGCCTATTGTTGTGAGTGGCTTAAGGATTTTGTCAATGCGGTCTATTGCTGTTTCTGTGGCTTCGACTGCCTTTTTCATCAACCCTTTTGGTATTATGTCTGAGGGTATTGTTTGGTCTATTGCGACCTCGACGGGTATGCATATGCGTTGCACGCGGGGCTCGATTCTTGGCGTGACGACAGGCATTCGCGGGTCAGCCGGCTTGAGCTCAATTATTTCCTGGAACTGGATTTCCATTTGCAGGAAGAGCTTGATGCAGCCTGTGCCCGGCACAAGGCATTCCCCCCTTCGGTGTCCTGAAAGCGCCCTTTCTTTCTCGTTCGGTCCTGCTTCTGGCTTTTCAGGCAGGGGGTCGACATTTTCAAACTGCACCTGCACGTATCCTATCAGGTCTTTTGGTCCTTTAGCGCGGGTGTATTCCTGCACCTGCACCCAGTTGTGGTCGTATTCGTCTTCTGCCTGTTTGGCAAGCGGTATCGGGCGCACGTCCACTTTGATGAGTTTTGCGTTGTGGCTTCCCACATAGGTTATGTTGAATGGAATTCCTATTTGTTGTACGCCGTCAAGCATCATTCTTGGGAGGAGGATGCTTGGCATTGCCTCGCCTATTCTTGCCTGCCACCACGTGCCTGTTCCGCAGAGCAGGAAGTCAACGTCAACAGGGCCGTGGCTGGCCTTGTTTCCTGCAAGGTCAACTGCCTCGAGGCGTATCTTGTTCGCCCAACCCTCTCCTGCCTCGACTGTTGTTTTTGTCGCGCCTTTCTTTATGCGCACGTCTGTCCTGAGCGTTGTCTTGATTTCAAACGAGCCGTCAGGGAGCGTGACCTCGTACGCGCTTGGCTTTTTCTCGTCATTGATGTAAACGAATACTGTGGCCTGCTCGTCAAGCCTGCCTTTTATTTTTATGTCAGGCGAGTAGGACGGGCTTAATTCCTCAAGGTTTGTTTCGAGGAATTTTGGTCCTGTGTTGTCCATCACGACTGTTTTTTCTATGACTTCCCTGTTTCCTGCAGGGTCTTCAAAGATTATCTCAATGTCGTTTTGCCCTGCTGTGAGCGGGATTGTGAGGGAGAAGGGGCTTCCTGCTGTCATTATCTGGTATTTTGGCTCGCAGCTGAGATTGATTTCCGGCAGTGCAGGAAGAGGTGCTGTTGAGCCGCCTGTTTTTGTTGCGAGCGTAATCTCTGCAGAAGGACCGATATTGCAGCTTGCGTCAACAGCAGAAATGCTGTAAGAATACTGCTTTCCTGTCAGCAATGCCTCGTCCTTGTAGCTTGGGAGGGTTGTTGTTGCTATGCGCTTTCCATTGCGTATAACAAGGTATTCTTTTACGTCTGCATCAGCGCTCGGGTCCCATGCGAGCTCGACAGCGTTTGCCTCAATCTTGGTTGCCCTGAGCCCGCCTATGATTTTTGGTGGCGTTCTATCCTGGCGGTTGATGACGCGCCACTTTATGGTCACTTTTTCATTGACATCGCCTGAGACAGTGATGCTGTTCTGGGTTGTTGCGGCGGGGATTTCCTTGTCCAGTTTTACGATTGGCGGGTTGGGGTCAAAGGTTGTTGTGAATTCCTTTTTCGCAACTGTTTCTCCTTCGTGCGCCTCAAGCCTAATTGTGTTGCTTCCTTCCTTTAGCACTATTCCTGTGAACTTGAACCACCCGTCTGGGGATGCTGTGCCAACCCTTTGGCGCGCCTCGTTGACAAAAACGTGCACTGCTGCAGACGGCTTTGTGTTGCCTTCGATTGTTATTGTGCCCGTGCTTGATTGTTGGGGGATGCTTGCCTCTATTGTGAAAGTTCCGGGTGCTGTTGCAGTGGTGTTTTCAGCTGCTGCAAATGGCAGTGCTGCAATTAGCACAACCATCAACAACGCCGTTGCCTTATTCAAATTCCGGCTGTAATGCATCGCGGTATTCCCCCTCCATTATGTATGACATCATTTTGAGCTTTTGGTCGTCAGTGACGGGCGTGGGCAGGTATTGCACAAGGTGTATTATTGCTGTTTCCTTGCCTGCGATTGAATCGTAAGGTATTCTGAGCGCCTGCGCGTTGTACCCACCCATTTGGCTGTTGCGCAGGAACAGCAGTGCGTCAATGTCATAGTGCGCGTCGTCAAGCACGAGCTCCAGCGTTTCGTTGGTTGTTGGGAAACCGATGAATTGGTCAAAGGTCCTGTTTACCAGGCTCACGTGCAGAGAGACGCGCTCGTTTTCTTTCAGCGCCCTTGGTGCTCCCCATGTCTTTGTCTCGCCGTGGTATGGGTGCACGACAAACTTGAGTTTCATTGGCTGGAGTTTCTTGAGCTCAATGTCAAGCCTGTCATTCCTCATTTGCGCGGTTGTCGTGAGGTAGCCTTCCTTTTCTGCTGTTATGAATGGGTTTGTACATCCGCGCGGCAAATATGTTAGCAATCTGTAAATGCCTCCTTCTGCTGTTGTTGTGCCGAGTTCGCATTCTTGGTCAAAGCACTTGTATGTGAGCCTTACGTCTGGCAGTTCCATGAGCACGGGCGCACCCGGCATTGTGGCGCCTATTGCACGGATTTCAGCAAGCCTGTCGCCGAGTGTTGTGCAGAATTCCGGCGCTCCGAAGTCTGCTGCCTGGAACCTTCTGAGCCCGAAGGCAATGCGCTCTGGCGCGTTCTGGTTTATTAGGACAGGGAATGCAAACTGGAATATGAATCCCTGGCCGTTGAATGCTGTGTCGTCGCGTATTGATGCCTTCACGTAATATATTATGTCGTACGCAAAGTGCCATTGGTTTAGGCATAGGAATCTCAGGTATTTGCTTGCGCCCTTTGCTGCGTTTGACTTGAGTACTGGTCCTTCGCTTGGCTGGGCATTGAGCTGCATTCCCCACGCAGGTTGGTACTCAAATCCTATTTTGAGGTCTGTCGGTCTTGCGCCCACGTCATAGAATTGATGGAAGTATGCAAATGCGTCATCAGGCGCCTGCGTTTTTGGCTCCTTCATTTCCCTCCCCTGCTCAAGCTCCTTTGTCATACGCGCATAATCCTTCCTGAGGGTTTCATAAGTGCTCTTGCTTGCAGTGAATGGGAAAAAGTCAGTGTTTTTGATGCGCGTGAGCGGTATGTTGTAATACAATATTTTTTGCAGCCTGTCTTGGATGTCTTCAATCCTCCATTTTTTTACTCCGCATTCCAATGCAAAGCCGTCAAGGGGGATGTTTTCGCTGTCAGCAGCCATAAGGTCTATTGTGAGGTTTTCAAACATTGCCAGTTCGTTTTCTTTTGCCATTGTTGCGTTCGCGAGCTCCCATATCTGCTTGAGCCGCACAGGGGTCCTTGTGATAAAGTCAGGAATTTTTATTGTTCTTTCGCCTGACGCAAGGGATATGGGCCAGGAAACCCGCATTATTACTTCATTGTCGCCGATTATTGTCATTGTGCTTATGTTGCCTTCTTCTGTTATCCTGAACCGGTCCTTGAACGCCTCGAATTCGCCGGTGCACTCTTTCAGGCGCTTGTTGACGTGCCTTGAAATTTCGCGTTCCATAAAGCTGAGGCTCGGGGTGCGGTCTTCCCCTTCATAATACCACAATGGGACCTTGAACTGGTTGAAGGTGTCTATCGGGATGTATGCTGTTGGTGTTCTTTCAATTATTCCGGGCAACTCTATGAATCCGCCTTGCAGACCAAGAATTCCTATTCCCTCGCGTGCAACCTCATCCACGCAGCCCTCTATGAAGTCATAGAATGGCCGAACGTCTTCCGGCACCATGATTTCTTCCTCGACGGGCTTTACTGCCTTTTCTGTCACGAGGTATATGACTATTGATGCGCTTACCAGCAGGATTAGCCCGATGATTATGAATAGCGTTATCTGCCCTTTTTTCATTATATCTGCCTCAAAACGTTTCTCATATATATTCTATACCATGCCATGAATGCGAAATACGCTGTGAACGCTATTGCGAGCGCGAACTTGCCCGTCCCTATGTGTATTGCCTGGCTGATGATTACGTAAACGATTAGTATGTAGCAGTACGGTTGTGCGAATGCTGGAATCTTCCCAAGCCCCTTCCTGAACGCTTCAATAAGTGATTTTTTCATTTCCTGCACTTTTGCGTATGAATAATGGAGCGCTGTGGTAAGGTGGGTGTACAAAAGCAATAGCACAATTATTACAGGGACTCCGCCTTCTGGCTTCATTGTTATCATAAAGAACAGCGCAAGCACGGTCCATATGGTGTACCATACAAGGTTCAGCAGGCCAAGGCGCGCAAAAAACCCAAGTTCCGGCTTTTTGCCGAGCAAAACCAGCCAGACAAGCCCGCGCGATATTGTGTATACGATGATTGTGGCAAGGTAGAATGCAGCAAGCGCAATTCCTGAATAGAGGAAGAACTTGCCGAGAATTGTGTTGTATGCTGCAAGGCTTTCGGGTGCAAGCGATGGGCTTGCTGGTATTGCGTTGAGGGCTTCTGCATTTGCAAGGATTATTTTGTAAAGCAAGATTGTCAGCAATGCGCACGCAACAAAAGTCATTGCGTCAATGAACATTATTATTGCAAATTCCTTTTTGAGCCTGAACGAAGTGATGACGTCCTTCAGGTTTTTCTTTGCAGAAGTGTTTGGTGCCAGCGCGAGTATCAGGCCTGCTATTGCAAGGATTATTGCATGGGACAATTGCTGCAGTTTCACTTGCACAATGATTGCGAGAATTATTAGAACGATTCCTATAATTCGCGGTATTGTGATGATGTCTTTTGTTTTCATACGGTTGCTCCTGGAGCTGCCCCTGGCTGAGTGCCTGGCGGTGCAAGTTTTGTTTTTTCCGTAATTCCGTATGGCGCTGTTGCTCCGCCTGTGTATTGCACGATTTGGTTGCATATGTGGTCTTTGTGCTTGCCGTCAAATGTGTCAATGCTTGGATCAAACTCAATGCATACCTCTCGATAATCATTGGATGAGAGCTTCATGAGTGCTGCTGCGCCTGTTGCGCTCACGCTTCCACGCTTAGGCAGGTATTGGGGCTCTGGCCACCATCTTGCTGACCTTGTTGGGCCGTTGAAGACGATGTTGTATGTCATTCCTTCTTCTTCGCTTGGGTCTGAGAGCCCTAAAGTGACAGTGTACACCCACATTGTCTCGTTTGGCGTTATGAACGGCAGTGAGCGCTGTCCCTCTATGTGCGCGACTGCCTCTGGGAATCCTCCGGCAGGCGATGAATAAAGTATTCCGTCGCGTGGCTCCTCAATGTCGTAATACCGCCCGCAAATCTTTGATATCAGGCATTGCTTGCCAAGCAGGCCTTTTGTGTATTCGCACATTACCTTGTTTATGCCGTCTCTCCACTTCTGGAGGAATTCCTCGTCAAAAATCAGGGATGACCATCCTGCCATTCCTGAGTACATCTGATAAAGCGCAACGGCGTCTGTCATGATGCCCGCGAGTGTTTGTCGTGCTGACTTTAATGCGTCTTCTGCTTTGGCAAGGTTCTGCCGTGCAATTGCCTCGTCCTTTACTGCCTTGTCTGCTGCCGCGACTGCCTCGTTGTATTTTTTTTCAGCATTCTTGATTTTGTTTTCGTCCCCTGTCGAGATGGCCTCTTCATATTCGTTTGATGCGTCTGCAAGCGCGTCCTGCTTGCTTTGCAGTTCCTTTGCTGCCTGCCTGACCTGGTTTTGCGCTTTTAGCACCGCTTCCCTTGCTTCTTTCACTGATAATTCCGCCGCCTGTATTTTTTCAGGCTCTTTTGCCCTTTCCGCCTGAGCTGCTGCTTTTGCGTCTGCCTTTTTGTTTTCATCTCTCGTTATTACAGCAGCTTGCAAGTCGCTCTCAGTTTCTGACTTTGGGGCTGCACTGGTGAACGCAACGTATTCCATGTTAGCCATTGTTTCAGGATCGCTTTCTTTAAGCGCCTTAATTTCTGTTTCTGTCAGGTCAAATGTTTCTTCATCCCTTGTCACGTAATATGTGTACTTTTTTGTTTCAGGGTTGTATTTTACTTCCACCATGGAAACGTCAAATGGCAGTTGTTCAGGCGATTTTGGCGCTGAGAGCCCGAAGGCGTTGTTTTTTGCCGAGAGTTCCTTGTAATACAATATTCTGGGCTCGCTTTCCCTGAGCGCTTCAACTTCAAATTGGGAAACAGGAACTGTCTCTCCTGACGGCGTTGTCCTGAAATAATCGTATTTGTCATGGGTGGCATCATACACTACGGTTATTGTTTCTATGTCTGCTGTGTATATTCTTGGTTCTGCTGGTTTGGCCATTATTTCGGCTAGTGCCATTTGTGCTTCATTTAGTTTTTGCTGTGCTGCAATAATGTCTTCCTTGCTTGCTTCTCCCCTGCTGGCTGCTTCTTGGATTTCTGCAAGGTCCTTTTCTGCTTCCTGTACTGCGTACGCTCTTGTTATTGACAACGCCTGTGGGTCGGTCAGTTCTTCAGGAACTTGTTCAGGGGCTTGTGCTTTTCTTTCTGCAATTTCCCTCTCAAATTCCCTGCTCACTCTCGCAACGTATTCTTCCATTGTTTCTTTTTGGGTTGCAGAAGGCCCGCTGACTGCTTCAAAGCCTTGTTCAGGGCTTACATCGTATCTTATGACAACATCTGGCTCTATCAATCTGCCTTCGCGGTCGCACTTTTGCAGGCCGTAAATGTAGCCGCCGGCAGGATTATACCCCCAGCCGTAAACCTTGTAATACGTTTTGCCGTCAAAAATAATGTCATTGCCCACCCAGTGCTCTTGTGCAGCCGCAATGCTTGCGCTGAGCAAAAGGAAGATGATTGTTGCTGTTGCGAGCCTGTTCATGAGACCACCCTTGATTGCCTGCTTGCCTCAAATGACTTATACGCTTCCTTAAAGTCATCGCACCAATTGCTGCTTATTGAGCCAAAGTCGTCTTTGACGCTCTTGAAGCTTTTTATGTCGCGGACAGTGTCGCCGAGCTGCGCTATTATTGACATGACTGCGCAGGCCGTGTATGCCCAGTGCGTTCCTTTTGGCAAATTGCAGGCTGTCTGGCAGTCAAGTATGTATCCGATTCCGGCCATTGCAAGCACAAGCGGGTCAGAGAATATTCTTTTCCAGATTGTGATGTAATAATCGATGAGAGGCGCGAACGGAATGAGGTTGAATATTTCGCCGGTCACGAATGTGCACTGCATGTAGTGCCTTTGGTCCTTGCACACGCTGATAGGCATTCCTTGTTCGCGCACATCCTCAAGCAGGCAGAGCCCGTACCTGCATTCTATCTGGCGCCACTTGTCCAGGTTGTAAATGATTCCAGGAATGCATAACGGCGGTATTGCAATGCTGAATACGAGGCTGTCTTTCACGTTCAGGTACGCGTCAGGGTCTTGTATGTCAATGCCTGCCTCAGCTGTGGTTGCTCTCAAGCTACTCGCTCCAGGGTATCCCGAGATAAGCTTGTCCCATATTCCTTGCCCCGCAGCACTTGCGCCCTCAATGCCCAGCCCCAACGAGCTCATGAATCCTTCCTTGTCAAGGAAATCAAAGATTCCTGTCTGGCAGGTTATGAAGTTGCAGAATTTTTTTAGTGTTTCTAGGAGCTTGCTGTTGTACAGTTTGCGCGTGGTTTCTGCACTGTTGCATGATGTTCTTTCTACGGCGTGTATTGCCTGGCCGAGGTTCAGGCCTGCAATTCCGACTATTGGCAGGTTGTCTATGGTGTCTGCAGTGGCGCCGAGCAGCACCATTATGGAGGTCATCAAGGATATCATGCCCATTACCATATTCAGTATCTGGCACAGGTTTTCTGAATACCTTATGTATTTCTGCATCTGGCCGATAAGATTCCATACGCCTTCTACCTTGTCAGCAACATCCTTGACGTCGCCGGCAACACTGTCGTGCGCCTCGCCAAGGGGTAGGTTGTAGAATTTGAGCATTACTGTCATGTTGTCGTGCTCAAAGTTCTGCGGGATAAAGCTGCCCACCCTTGTGAGTATTGATATCGGGCAAGTGAATGTGAGATTGTTGATTTTGTAGTCCCTCGCAACAAGTGAAAGCACAAGGTAGGGCTCTGTGCTGCCTGCAAAATTGTTCTCAATGCGCATGTCAGAGATGTATTCCATCTGGCCTGTGCATTCGCTGAAGTAGTCAAGCGGCCCTTGCACTGTCAATGGCATTGCGTTCTTGTTCGTGCTGGCGAGCTTTATGTGGCAGAATACGGGGTGCTCAAAGACAGAAAGTGTTGTGCGGTCAAGCAGTTCAGGCGAGCATTCTGTTGTTGCGGTCCAGTAGTTCGGGCTTGTCTCGTTGCTTATTCCAAGTATGTAAAGCTTGTTTGTTGCCAGCACCGCCTTGTTGCCTGCCTGGTCGAAGGAGCCAAACCTTATGAGTGTTGGCTGCGGCCCTGAAACAGCATTTGTCACGCCAAAAGTGCAGGTCCTTTGCGTCAGGTCGCCTTCGCAGCGCTCTGGCGCAACATCCTTGCCGCCGCCCAAGTCAGTGAAATCAGCGACTGCGCTTGTGAAGCCCATTCCCTGAACGACGAACTCAAGTGTTTCGCCAAGGGTGGTATAGTTTGTTTTAACGCGCTGTTGCCCCCTGAACGCTGCTATTTCTAAAAGCCTTACCCCCTCCGGGGCTGTCTTGTCAAACCTGATTTTTGTTTGCAGTGTCTTTGTGACTTGGTTGTTGAGGTTGTCGCGTGTTGTGGGCAGAAGCTTTATTTCGTAGGTTCCGCTTGCTACTGTTGGCCTTACGTTCCACTGGCATTTCCAAGTGCCTGTTGTTGTTTTTTCGCAGGCGTCTGCTTTTACTTCTGTGCCGATTCCGAACTGCCTGAGGTCAAGGAACGCATTGCGTTTGCTCATTCCAGAGCCTGTTTCAGTGAATTCGGCAAATATTGTGCCGTTTATGCCGAGCAACGGCGTTCCGTCTTCGTCTGCAAACTGCGTGCCCAGTGTTAACGGCTCTGGCGGGGTGTCATCAATGCCTATTGTGCACGTGAGTGTTTTTGCGTCCTTGTTGCCCATCAAGTCAGAGGCGTTCACTGTTACTTGGCATGTGCTTGGGGTTGTTATTGCAATGTTGCGCCAGACAAACCAGTCCCCTTTCTGTAGGTCCTTTGGCTTTTTGCCAAGCAAGGGATTGAGCTTTGAGAGGTCTGCGTAAACGCTTGCGGGATTGATGTCAGCATCAGGAATCCTCACGTACACGTCTGCTGTTATTTGCTGGTTGCTCCTGGCGTGCGTTATTGCATACCCTTCTGCGTCCCGGATTTCAAGCGCGTCAGGGGTTGGCTTGCGTGAGTCAATAAATATGTCCTGGCACGCAGGCATGCTCTTGTGATTAACATAGTCTGTTGCAACAGCGCACACAGTTAGCCTGCCGCTCTGCCCCTGTATTTGGGGCGTGAATGTGTAATTGCCGTCTTTAGTGCAGTTTGCAACGCCTGCTGATGCCTGTAAGATTTGCGTGTTGTTGGCAGTGATGCTTACCTGCTTGATTCCGGAGCAGCCAGTTGTCTTGCCTGTTTCATAGCCGTAGTCTTCTGCTTTATAAGTTATTTTCACAGGTTTTGCGCTTGAGCTCATGTTCGGCGTGACGCTAAAATGGGTGATTTTTGGTGGCAAAACATCAACCGTCAGCGTTTTTTCCACTGAGGCGATTTCCCTGTTTTCCGCGTCAAAGAGCTTTATTGTGTAGGTGTCTGTTCCGCCGTAAATCAGGTTTGTTGTCTTGTAAGTGCACTGGTACACTGCCTGCGCTTGTGAAGTGCACGTGTTCATGAATGAATACGTGTCCTCGTAATACACGCGCGCTCTCTGCCTTGCAACCTCAGGCGTGGGGCTGCCGAGCATTTCGGCAAGCACCTGTATTGTGAGTTCGTCATTCTCCTTTGCAAACCCGTTCACGTTGCTGGTGCCTGCGAATTTCTGCACTGTCAATTGCTGGGCAAATGCTACAGGAAGCATCACTACTAGCCAGATTATGAGCCATGCCTGTAAAATTTTTTGTTTCATGTTATTCTTGGCGTAAGTATGTCCTTGTATTGTTCTGAGTAGCTGGCCAGGTTTCCCATTACCTGTACGTCTTCTATTTTTCTTTTGTCTATTGGAAGTACCTTGTCAAGTGCGAAATTGATGTAAGTGAACTCAATGTTTTTTGCGTTCTTAAGCTCGTTTTCCGTGATGGTCCAGTCGTATTCTGCGTATCCTGAAAGCATTTGTTGTTCCTGCGTGAAGCGCACTTCGGGCAGGGTGTAGCTTCCTTTCCTGAACATGTCCTTGCGGTAGTAGCGCTTTTCAGCTGGTATCACGAGGTCCGGTGAGGGGTACAGGAAGCTGTAAATCGTTACGTGGTAATCGCCTGCATAGACAGGTATGTTTTTTGAGTTGTCTGCAGGCGGTGTTCCGCAGGGAATGTTTGCTTTTGAGACGGGTGCTCCGCAGACTTCGCCAAGGATGACAACCGGCTCCTCAAACTCAGGCCCTTTTCTTTCAAGCATTATGAATGTCTGCTCGCGGGGTCCCTGATTGAAGACTTGGCTGGTGTCAACATCCCAGTTGCCATAGTTGTCATTTTTTGGGTCTGTTTCTTTTTTAAGCAGCCATTTTTTGACCGAAAAGTTAACTGGGTATGCGACGTTAAGTGTTAGGTCTATTGTTCGATCGCTGTTGTCTGTTATGTCAAGCGGCATTGTTGCTGGGGCATAGTCAGGGTGGCTTGCTGATACAAACCCGCCAATGCATCGCGGGAATGTTGCAACAAGCGTTCCTTTGGCTGTTGAACCGATATGGCAGCTTTCTGTTCCGCAGGCATATGTGATTTCTGCTCCATCAACAGGCTGTCCTGCGCTTGTGACTGCATTGATTGTTATTTTTCCGCTTGCGCGCTGGTCAGGGTCGCAGAGCATTGATCTGCGCTCTTCCAGCGCGGGCATTTCAGGGAGTGTTCCAAGCTTTGCAAGGGGTTCGTTGTTGCGCAGGTTTGCCTCAAGGGCTATTCTGAATGTGTATCCTTCGCCTCCGAATGCGCCTGTGTCTGTCAGCTCCACGATTACAGGATAGCTGATGTCGTATGCAAAATTGTATCTTTTTATTCCAAAGGCAAAGACCAGAAGGTTGTTAAACCCTTCTGCCTGGCAGAGCTGGCCGTTGCAGTTCAGGTCCATGTATGGCTTCCACCAGGGGAGGTAAGCGAATTTTGCGCTTATTCCTCTGTTTGTGCTGTCAAAGAGGGGGATTGTGAATCCTCTGTTGTACAGGGCATCGTAAAGCTTTGCGTCTTTGCCTGCTGGCGCGGTCAGGTAGATGTAATTGCTTGTGTCAGTGACTTTGAGCAGCGGTATGTGGCTTGCTAGCATCTCCCTTATTTTTTGCAGAACGCCGTATTTTGTCCATATTGTTCCAGGACCGTACTTGAATTCAAGGTCAGATACTGGTGGCAATGCGTTCTCGTCAGCTCTGCCGAAGACGTCAATGAGGGCACGTGTTGCGCGCTCAAGGAATGAGTGTTCTGCCTCCAATGCAGTGATTTTTGTTGCGAGGGAATACAGTTTTTTGAATGCAACAGGCAGTTCTGCGGCATATTTATCAAGCTTGAATGTTTCCCCTGCCCTTTTTACTTCAAGTGGATAAGTAAGTAGCACTATTATGTTTTCGTCAGTGATTTGCGTTTCTGTCTTCATCTTGCCTGTTGGCGTTATTGTGAATTGTTGTTCCTTGAACTGCTTTAATTCGCCAAGGCATTTTGGAAGTGTTCTTGTAATGTAAGTGTCAAGCTGTAATTTTATTTGTTCAAGGGTTGGGCGCTCTGTTGCAAACGTGCAGTCTTTCTTGCATGTGTTTTTTGCGTTCATGTGCCACCAGTACGGCACAATCAGCTGTGATTCTGGTGCGAGCTGCAATGCTCTCCCTGCAGTGGGCTCAAACGTGTTGTATGGGTGGCGGGGGCTTATGTAGCCGCCTCGCTGGCCAAGGCGCATTAGGCCGTCTTTTGCTGTTATCTTCAGGCAGTCCTGTATGAAGTCCCTTAATGGTTGCATTTCAGCAGGCACTTCTGCCATCCTAATGCGCTCTGCCTCAACAGGCGCTATTGCCGCTCTGGTTGTGAGATAAACATATATGCTGATTCCGATCAGGAGAAGTAGGCCGACAATTATGAAAAGCGTCAACTGCCCCTTTTTTGTCATACCAAACCCTTTTTTTCAATTATGCACGGAACAACCTTTGTTGGGTATATAAATTTAACTGTATAATATAGACGGTGGCTGTTACCGTTTTGGAATGACGATAAATATTTATATACATTCCTGCAGGAAGGCAGGGCATGGTTATTGGGGAACTGGTTGATTATTTGAAGGAGCACCTTGCTCTTGGTTATGATCTTCACGAGCTTAAGCTCCAACTGGTGCGGTATGGTCATTCTCCAAAGAATGTTGAGGAGGCGCTTGAGATTTTGAAGAGGGAGGCGTTGAATGAGCTTCCACAGCCGCCTTTGCCGCCAGCGAGTTCTGTTTCTGCTCACACGTGGCTTTTAATGCCTGCAATATTGTTTGTGTTGTTGTTTTCTATTGGCATGATTGTTTTTGTGCTTAGAAATCCAGCGCTGTAGGTTTGTTGGTTCTGAAGTTGTTTGAGTAAAATTAATTGTTTTGATTTTTACATCTTTGCCCTTATCATTTCAAGGGTTGCCGCGACATTGCGCAGAATTTCAGCATCTTCTTCTCTTGCTATTCCGTCTTCTATCCTTTTTGCAACGCTCCTGATTAGCGCAATCGCGTTTCTCATGTTTGTTTTTTCAACAGATTCAATTGCCATTTTTCAATTATTTTGTGTATTCTATTGTGTAAATCGTGAGTGCGGAGTTTTCTATCTCCACATCAAGCTGAATGTCTTGCGTGTCAAGATTTTGGTTGCATGTTTTCACGCACGCTGCAGTGAATGTGCCGTCCTTGTTGATTTTGACGAGGTCCTTGTCAAACAGGAGTGTCCTGCTGTTTGGAGTGACTGCGTAAACGCTGACAAATCCGTTTCCGTCAACTTTTCCGCTGATGCTTAATGATTTTGGCACCGCTTCGAGGTGCAGTTGCCTTGATTCTGATTCCACAAATGCCCAGTTCAGGTCCTGCACAACTTTTTCTTTTGGGATCATTGTTACTGCGCCGAAAACAACCGGCTTGAAGAACACCATGAAGCTGAACAGGACGAGCAGGATTGCGGCTGCTATTATGTGTGTTGTTGCGTGGATGCTTGGCTTTGGCGGGTTTTGTATCGTGTTGTAGACTTTTACGAGCTGGTCGTATGCGAGTTCCTTGTGCATCGGGTCAAGCTTTGACGATGCGATTTCTTTGTAAATGTCAAGGAGTTCGCTGTATTTGGTTGTTGCGCCTCTTATGTCTTTGTTGTCAATGCAGTCCTGGGTTTCGTGGTATTTGTCAACAAACCTCTGAACAAGCTCTATTTTTTCTTCAGGAATAATAATCACCTATTGTTTTTGTTTGCAATCTTCTATATAAACCTTTTCTATTATTTTTTTCGAACCGCTGAATGAGGTGAGGAGCAAGCGGAATAAAGTGAAGCGCAGCGACGAACCGAATTCGCGGTGAGTGTATTGTTCGCCCGCAGGCGCCTGAAGTAAGTTTTCTATATAATTTTCTATATAAACCAGTTGTTTGGCAAAAGCTTTTATACTTTGCTTTTTGACAATTGTTTTCATGAATGGCAAATTGCCTGAAAGGCTTCCTGCTGGGGTGTTATGCCCTAAGTGCAGGAAGCCGTTGCAGTTCATTGAGGCATCATCAGAGTATGTTTGCACGAATTGCGGGTTCAGGCAGCCAGTAAAAAAGGTGTGATTAATGGCAAAGAATCTTCCAAAAGCCCAGCGCGTGGGGGTTTTTGTTGAGGTGCAGAAAATGTATCATTCGGAGATAGACATGTATAATGCAGAGGTCACGTTAAAGGCGTTGCTTAATGAGGCGGTTCAGGGCAGGACTCTTGTCCGCGCAATAGCGTATGTTATTAGGACTGAGGATGTTGGGAGGGAAGAGTTTTTCAAGGTGCTTGAGAACATTGGTTATGAGGTGAAGGGAAAGGACATTCAGGTTTTTGTTGACGGCTCAAAAAAAGGGGATTGGGATATCGGCATAGCGATGGACATGATTGAGCTTGCTCCAAGGCTTGACACGCTTGTGCTTGTTTCAGGTGATGGGGATTTCATACCTCTTGTTGAGCACTTGCAGCGCGCAATGGGTTGCAGGGTTGAAGTGATTGCCTTTGGCAAGAGCGCCTCAGGAAAGCTTAAGGAAGTGGCAAACAACTTCATTGACCTTGATGAGAATCCGAAAAAGTTCCTGATATCGCGGGCTGCAAAGCCAAGGCCTGTTGCTCCCGCAGGACCTTTGGAAACGCATCATGAGGGGATTGGGCAGAATGCTAGAAGTCAGCGCAGGTAATTTCAAGAAAGAGGTGCTGGAAAGCAAACTGCCTGTTGCTGTTGATTTTTGGGCAGGATGGTGCGGTCCGTGCAAGGCAATGGGTCCTGTGTTTGAGAAGGTTGCAGAAGAGCTCAAGGACCAGATTAAGTTTGCAAAATGCAATATTGATGACAATCAAGGCCTTGCGCAGGAGCAAGGCATTATGAGTATTCCGTGTGTTGTTGTTTACAAAGACGGACAAGAGGCTGGAAGGATTGTTGGCAATCAGTCTGAGGATGCATTAAAGCAGCAATTGCTTGCTCTTCTTTAGTGGGCGTGCACCACGAATTTTGTCAGCGCCCACATTACGCCGATTCCAAATGCGAAGAATATGAACTGGATTATTGCCTTCTTGAATTTTTGTTGCTGGTGGAGTTCAGGCAGTAGGTCAACGCTTGCTATGTAGATGAAGCCTCCTGCGACGAAGGGAAGTAGCCAGGGGGTGATATTTTCTACCATTGTTGAGAAGAAATATGCAATAACAGCGCCCACGACAGCCACAAGCGCGCTGAAGAAGTTATAAGCAAGTGCTTCAAGACGTGAAAAACCGCCGTAAATCAGTATGCCAAAGTCGCCTATTTCTTGCGGTATCTCGTGAAACAGTACTGCGAGCGTCGTGACAATTCCAAGAGGGATGCTGACGAGGTAGCTTGTTGCAATAATTACTCCGTCAAGGAAATTGTGCACTCCGTCTCCGATGAGGTTCAGGTATGTGAACGGCAGCTTGACGTGGTGATGGCCGCCCCTGATGTGGCTGTGGCGCTCGCACCGCATACTATGACAGTGGTACCAGTAAAGGAATGTTTCTATCACGAAAAAGAACACGATTCCCGCAAGGACCAGTCCGAAAATGCCGTCTTCTGCATGCTCAACTGCCTCAGGAATCACGTCAAGGAATGCAGCTCCAAGGAGTGCTCCTGCTGCAAAGCTTACGAGGATGAAAAGAATGTTGTTTAGTGCTTTTTTGCTAAGTGCGAATGTCGTAACACCAATCAGTGAAACAACGCTGACTATGAATACTGATGCAATGATGTAAAGCAATAACATGTTTTGTTTTGTTTGCGTGATTGGTATAAAAGGTTTTTGCTTTGTTTTTTGGAAAAGATTAAAAACAAGCTAAACCCCATTGGCGTTATGCTTAGGCTTCCTCTGGTTGTTGTCAACTGCAAGGCGTACGAGAATTGCATTGGTGAGGGTGCTGTGAGGATTGCGAAAGTTTGTGAGCGCGTGGCAAGGCTGACGCAGACAAGTATTGCTGTGGCTGTTGAGACGCCTGATATTTATCATGTCAGGATGGCTGTGCAGATTCCTGTTTTTGCCCAGCACGTGGATTCAGAAAGCCCGGGTGCTCACACAGGGGTTGTGCTTCCTGAGTCAGTCAGGGATGCAGGGGCTGTTGGTACGTTGCTTAATCATTCTGAAAAAAGGCTTGCGCCTGCTGTTCTCTCAAAGTCTGTTGAGCGCGCAAAAAAGGCAGGCTTGTTGACAATTGTTTGTGCTGCAAAGCCGGGCGAGGCAAAGAGAATTGCAGGACTAAAGCCGGACCTTATTGCGATAGAGCCGCCTGAATTTATCGGTGGCAGTGTTTCTGTCAGTACTGCAAGGCCTGAAGTCGTGACGGAAACAACAAGGGCAATTAAGGATGTTCCTGTCCTTTGCGGAGCGGGGATAAAGACCAAGGAGGATGTTGCAAAAGCAATGAAGCTCGGAGTCAAAGGCATTCTGGTTGCTTCTGGAGTCACGCTGGCAAAGAATCCTGAGCAGGTATTGAGGGATTTTGCGCTTGCAATGCGATAATGCCTGTTTTTATTTTATTTTCACGAACACCTGGTTTATTCTGTCATAAACTTCCTTGTTTGCAAGCCCGCACTCTCCTCCTGGGTTGTTTGGAAAGACGCAAACGTTAAAAACCGCAAGTGAGTTCCTTGGGGTTGCTTCTGTGCTGCTTATCATTGTTCCTGCCCTTATGCGCAATGGCACAACCTCGTACTTGTTGCGCTCGATTGTTATGGGTCCTAATTCCTGGAAGCCTCCCAGCCATTCTCTTTCAATGAGTTCGGGGTCTGGAAAGACATCTAGCCTGTACCCTTTGCTGTCATAAATGCCTTCAAAGTCGATGCGTACATAGAATTCCTGTGTTTGGTGTATGTTCCTTATGCCGAGACCGAAAACAGCATCCTTGCCCGCAGGCGCTGCCTTTGTGTTTATGGGTATTGCCACCAGTTCTGTGCCTTCCCTTAGCATCGCCTCAATCTGGTCTCTTGTCTGCTTGTCAATTCCTGCCTTGATTTCCTCAGCCCCTGCAAAAATTTTCCAGACGAGCGCTATTCCTCCGATAAGGATGATTATGCTGATGATTACGACGACAATTACCGTCAGCGACAGCTCAAGTCCTTTCTTGTTCATATCAGTTCACGTTACACGTCCGGGTTCAGGAGCACGACTTTGCCCAACTGCTTTGTGTAGTCGCCCTGCTTTGTTTGCCCGTCCTGGACGTACTCGTACCAGACCCTGAGAGCAAGGCTGCGGTCCTGCTCCAATGGCCCGCCAGCTGGCAGGCTCAGCTCAACTGTTTGCTTCTGCCCTGCTTCGGTGAATTCCTTGCCTGCGCTCGCAAATGCGATTTCCTCAGTTCCGTCAAGCAGGCGTATGTCCTTTATCTTTATTGATGCGACATTTTCCTGCTTTGTGTAAATGGAGAATTCCAATGCAAACTTGTCTGTCTTTGTGTTGAAGGGCCTATTGTACTTGTAGGTGTTCTGCATGTGGAATGCGTTGAGGTCGCGGTCATCAAACAATGATTGCGGCTGTATGGTTATTCCCGGCTTCATTTGCGCAACGCACTTGTTTGCAATGCAGCTGAGGGTGAGATAAGTGCCTCCTCCTACGCATGGTCCGCAGTCCTGCGGGCAGGTGCACTTGTTTTCCGAGCCGTCGCACATTCCGTTTCCACATGCGCCGGCTATCGGTTCATTAATGCAGAAATAGTTCGTTTCAGGACCGCAGTAGTCCCTTGTTCCAGGGTTTTTATCATCGCAGCTTGTGGGGCAGCCCGCCGGCTTTTCAGGTCTTGCCCACACGAATTTCAGCGCCTGGTAATTGTTCTGCAGTACTGCGCTCTTTGGTGTTGTTGTTGTGCCTGATGTCAGCACATAATCAAGGTATATTTTCAGCAGGAGGTTTGTGAGCTCGCCGTCAGGGTCTGTTGTTGGGAAGTCAATGATTAGCTTTTCCTTGGTCTTTCCTGTTACAAAGAGACTTTTGCTTGTAACCTTGTCAGAAAGCGGTATTGTTCGCTTGTCAGGGGTTGTTCCTGTAAGCTCAAGGCGGGTTATTTTGAGGTCGTTCATTGTTGGCGCAAGGAAATTTATGCCGAAGTCAAGCTCAATCTGGTCTTTTTTTATGTTGAACGGCTGGTTGAATGTTGTGGTGACGCTTATCTTGGTGCCTCCTGTCGAGAGCTCGCGGGTTGTTGTTATTGGCTTTTGTATGGCTGGCGGAATGTCCTGCACGCATTCCTTTTGCGCATTGCAGGATTGGACAAGGTATTTGCCTATTTTGCCTTCGCATTTTCCGCAGTCCTGTGGGCAGCTGCACTTGTTTTCCTCTTCCTCGCACTTCAGGTTGCCACACTCATTCGGTATGGGTGTGTATGCGCATTTTTTGTCAATACACTTGCCTGTAAAGTGGGGTTTTATGCAGTCCGCGTCCTTTCTGCATTCTGCTTTTGTGCAGCCCACAAGAACTATGAGCAGGACAATAACCGCTATAACTGCGTATTTGCACCTCATTTTACACCAAACTGGCAGATGTATGTATATAAATATTACTTAAAAGAACTTCTGCAAATGCTTATTGTTTCGTGTTGTCTATTTTAAGCCAGTCCATCATCGGGCACCAGCCTATAAAGCTTTCAACCAGCGCAATTATGCCGATGATGACAATCAGCATGTTTGCCCATCCGCAGTGCCAGAATCTTGGCGCCAAAGGACCAAGCAACCACAGCGCTAGGATAAACCTGAGTATTCGGTCCAGTTTTCCAAGGTTTTGTTTCATTATCTTAGCCTCTCAAATTCCGATATTATTATCCAGGCGAACAAGAGCATTATTATTGCCCCTGCTACTATGAACCACGCCCCTTCTGTGAATGTTGCGGTGATGCTTTTGTACAATCCCCAGCCGATGAATGCAGTGCCGAGCCAGAGGAATTTGTCAAGCACGAGCTTCATTATGTCAAATTCCTCTGAATGCGTCAGCCTTCTCTTGATTTTTGCCATTTTCAGCTCAGTATTATGTGGAAGCGCTTTGACTGCACGTCCCAATCTGCCGTGACATCACAGCAGTTGACTCCTTCTTCGCATTCTGTCTTGCCTTGGTACACGTTAAGCTTCATAAGGTAAGTGTCAGGGTCTGCAGCCCCGATCTGGAGTGTTGCAGGCGAGACGGCAATCTCATTGCCTGCGACCTCAAACTCGGACAGCAATCTTGGGAACCAGTTCTCTCCAGGATTTGGGGTCACTCCATTCTCGTCTTTTCCGCCGACAACAACATTATTGCCGCTTGGCGTGCACGAGTGCACGTCCTCCTTGAACGGTTTTTCGCACTCTATTGCAATCCTGAAGCATTTTGTCCTTGCTGCATTATTGCGCGCTCCTATGTGGAACTCAAACCTTTCGCCACGCTTGACCTCAAGTTCTGCGCCCTTGCTCATTACGACAAGCTCCCCTGACTCTTCCATATTTTTTCTTAGCTGGTCTTTTATTTTTGCCAGCTCTGTCGTGAAAATCTCTGTTCCGCCCTTGAAAAGGTTCTTGATGAACACTACGGCAAGCGAAAGCACTGTTATTGCAATGATTAGAACAACAATTGCAGTTATTGAGAGCTCCAGTGCCCCTTTCTTGTTAAAGCGCATATTGCACCTCTCTTTTGTATAAGTGCGGTGATAACCAAATGCGTTTATAAACTTTTCCTTGCCGTTCTTCTCGCGGGCATCACAAAGCCTAAAGTTCTAGAATAGTGGTCCTTTTTGCCACTACAAAGAATTATAATGCAAAAGGCACTTTTTAATGTCATGGACCAGCCTGAAATCATTAGGCGCGATGGAAATACTTATGTTACGGTTAAAGTTGCCTGGCAGACGCCAATTCGGTGCATGACTAAGTTTTATGAGGAGCTCAAGAAAATCCACGAATCAGGAAGGAATCTGTTGTTCAGGCATGCAGGAGCATGTGAAACATCGTTGCAGTCAGATGGCAAAAACATTTTTGATTTGCTGTGTGTCATTGCAGGGGGAACCCTTGAAGTTATGGTGCAGGGCGAGGACTTGGTTGCTGAGAACATTGCAAGACAGATTTATTCAGGGCTGACGTCCCCAAACAGCTGTGAATTTGACATGCACAGGTATGACAGAAAGTAGAAATATTTTTATTCCTTGATTCACTGCCTGCTTGTTATGAACAAGGTTGTACTTGTAACAGGTGGCAACACAGGGATTGGCGCTGCAATAGTCAAGGCATTTGCCAAAAAGGGATATTTTGTAATAATTCATTATTACGAGCTTGAAAGTGAGGCTGAAAAGCTTGCTTCTTCCTTGAAAGGAAATTGTGCAATTGTCAAAGGGGACATCACTGAGAAAAGCACCGTCGAGGCATTGGTGGAAGCAGCGAAAAAAATGGGCAGGCTTGACGTGCTCGTGAACAATGCAGGCATTAACGTGAGAAAGGATTTTCATTCCACTGAGCCGAATGACTTGATGATGTCCTTCTCGGTTAATGCCATTGCGCCTTTGCAGCTCATGCAGGCTTTTGCGCCGTTGCTGAAAAAATCAAAAGGCGCAGTGGTTAATATCGCCTCAATAAGGGCAGAACTGCCGAGAACCGCAAACATTGCTTACGGCGCCTCAAAGGCAGCGCTTGTGAACCTGACAAAGTCAGCTGCAAAGGCCTTGGCTCCTGAAGTAAGGGTTAATTGCATAAGCCCAGGCCCTGTCAAGACAAGAATGCAAACAACGGACGATAGGAAAAAGGAGGTTCTTTTCGGCAGGCTTGCAGAGCCGTCGGAGATAGCAGATATTGTTGTGGCAGTCGCCGAGAACACGTTCATGACTGGCTCAAACGTGATAATTGACGGCGGGGCTTTGTTGTGAATAACTGATGCGTTGTGAAGAATTCATGACCAGTGCATGTTAATTGCAACTTGCCTGTTGTTGCAGCAGAAATCCATGAGGGAAATGTTTTCTTGCTGACGTTCTCAGGCTTTTAGGAAATAAGAGCCTGGCGGGCGCCATTAATCTTCTGCAGAGCAGTACATCAGAAAACTTTATAAACACCTTGTGGGCGGATAAGGGATATGGCGCGTCTTCGCAAATTCGTTGCTTACAGGCACCTTGAAAGGCCTTACACGAGGTTTTCCAAGTACAAGAAGCTCTCTTATGTGCGCTCAAGGCCTGTGTGCAAGGTTGTGAGGTTTGATGTTGGAGAAGTAAACAAGACCTTTCCTGTCGCGTTGCATTTGGTTTCAAAATCAGACCTGCAGATACGCGACAATGCGATTGAGAGCGCAAGGCAGACAAGCAACAGGCTGCTTGAAAAGACCCTTGGCAAGACTGGATACAGGTTTATGACGAGGATTTATCCCCACCACGTGCTCAGGGAGAACCCACTTGCCGCGGGTGCTGGTGCAGACCGCTTGAGCACAGGAATGGCTCACTCTTTTGGCAAGTCTATCGGCATTGCGGCGCAGGTCAGGGCTGGCAGGCCGTTGTTCACGATACATGTTGACAAAGAAAACATTGGTGTTGCGCGAAAGGCGTTGAAGCGCGCAAGCTACAAGGTGCCCTGCAAGTGCTCAATTATCACTGTTGAAAACAAATGAGGTGGTATTTATGGCAGTACGGCCGGATGTGAAGGAAGCTGAGAACGCGGTAAGGGACTTGAAGAACTGGGTTTTTGTTTTTGCAAAGGAGTATGACTTGCCTGAGGAGGCAATAAACATGCTCCACAAGAAGATTGACGAGCTCGCCCTGAAGATTGCAAATGTTAAGTGTGTTTGAATATGTTTAAGTGTCACAAGTGCGGAAAGACAAGCTTGAAGACTGGCGTCTGTCCTGTTTGCAATGTTGCTCTTGAAAAGGCATGTCCTGTGTGCGGTTATGGGTTTGACCAGTGCATCTGCACGGGCGGTTCGACAAAGGAGCCGAAAATAAAACATTAGAGTTGTTTTTTTAGTTCCTCAATCAGGCGCGTGTCTGCGGGATCAACGCCGTATTTTTCTGCAAGATAGTATGATGTGAGGTCTCCCATGTAGAGCGCTGTGAAGATTTTCACGAGGGGGTGGATTCCCTTGAGCATTATTTCAGTGACGGGTATTCTTTTTTCCTTGAGTAATTGCTTGAGGTGGTCCATTCTTTTCTTGTTCTGGGCGTGCTCGCGTTCGTCCCTTAGGAGGATTATGTGGAATGTGTTTTTTGCGTTCTGGTATGCTGTTATTTCGTTGTGGTCAAGCTCGGAAAAGACGTTGTAGAATGCGTGCACCTTGCTGTTCTCGTTGAATTCCTGCTTCCACCTCAAGGCCACGGCTTCGTGCTGTGGTCCTGCATAAATCAGCGGTATTTTTCCTTTCAAGTGTTCCGCGAGCTCTTTTGCTTTGCTGTCAAATTCAGGGTTTTTCAGCGCTTCAATGGTTTCTTTGATTTCGGCAGCATTTATTTTTATAATTCCTGAATTGTGCAGGATTACGATCAGTGGGAACAATAAGTATGCTATTGCGCTTCTCGGAGGCAAGCCTTGTGGAATTATTATCAAGGGGCATTTTGCATCCCTTGCAAGCTCTCGGAGCTTTCCGCCGGACGTAATCACAACAATCGTTGCCCTCTTTTTCTGCGCGTCCTTGAATGCAGAAATTGTTTCTTCTGTGTTTCCTGAGTATGAGATCGCGAATACGAGAGTGTTCTTGCTGACAAATCCGGGCAGGGAGTAATCCTTGTTCACTATTATTGGAAGCTTGCAGTCGCGCAACACTGCTTTCAGCAAGTCTCCGGGAATTCCAGAGCCGCCCATTCCTGTAACGACTATGCTTGAGAATTCGCCTGATAATTTCACGTCTTTTGCCAATTGCACCCCCTCGCGTATCTGCTGGGGAAGCGAGTGGATGATGTCGAGCAGGTCCATGGTTTTGCCGCTGTTTTGCTGGTATATTAATGTTGTGATGGTGTGTTTTGGTAGATGGGCAAAATGCGCTCTCTTTGACCGCTAAGTTTATTAAGTCATTTTCAGAAGGGGGCTTGCATGGCAGGAAGGCGTGGAAAACCAAGGGTTAGGCGCAAGGCAACAGCGGAGTCCAGCGAATACCTGGAGTGGCTTGATCACTTGACTGACGCTTCAAAAACGCGGACGGTTGTTGTGGGTCACAAAGCAGATGCCGATGTGCTTACGAAGCTTGGTGTGGAGAATGTTTATTACCTGCAGGAGCCTTACTTCCGGTTTATTGACTTGCTTGTGAGTCTCAATCGCGAGTGCATCCTGCTTTTTGATGCAAATCATGCAGGAAATGTTGCATGCGAGCGCGTGGGAAGCGACCTTCTACAGCACGGCATAAAAATCAACACGCGCTTCAGGAAGATGCTGTTTTTGAGCGCGAACAAGGACTTGTGCGGTTTGTTGAAATTCCTGCACAAGCAGGTTATGGCTTCAGAGCGCAGGCACGTGGCAGGACCGCCTCACGGGTTGGCATGATGCTTGATTCTTTAATGCAATGGGTTTCTGACTGGGGCATAATCGTGCCGCTGATTTGCGTTATTTTGATGCGGGACAAGAGGCTGGTTTTGCGTGCTGCAGTGGCGCTCGTAATTGCCTTTTTCCTTGCGGATGTCTTAAAGGTTGTTGTTGCAAGGCCAAGGCCTGGGGGAAGCGCAAATGGTTGGTTTTTTAGTACCCCTGCTGACGTGTGGGGTTTTCCAAGCAAGCATGCGTCAACAAGTTTTGCGCTTGCAGTATCTGTTTTGTTGCACAGAAAGGTTCTTGGCTGTGTGGCGGCTGTTTTTTCAGTCCTTGTTGCTGTGTCCCGTGTTTATTTGAACGCGCATTACTGGAGTGACGTGATTGGAGGGGCTGTTTTGGGCATTGTCATCGCGTATGCCACAGACAGGCTTGCGGTTTATTTCGAGCAAAGTGGCCAGAGTGGAAAGAGGTGAAAATCCTTTTGTCAGTGGTATCTGCCCTGTAATGCGCCGAATTAGGATAATTTTTTAAATACTGAATAAGAGGATTATTGTGCAACTAGTTGCGCCGGTGCCGGAGCGGAAAACGGGCAAGCTTCAGGAGCTTGTGGCTTAGTGCCTACGCAGGTTCGAATCCTGTCCGGCGCATAACGCAGTTAGCGACGGCAGGTCCGTCAATCGCGGTTGACCGCTACCTGGTCCGGCGCATCATTTCTTTGCCATCCTGAGAATTTCTTTTGTCGTTGTTGCCTGTTCTGCTGATTTTTCGGGCCTGTATCTTAAGAAGCGGGGGAATCTTAATGCAAGTCCTTGTCCTTTTTTGAGCCCGCAGGTGTGGTTGGGTGACCTTGTTATTTCTGCGCCGGTTACCTCGATGACGACTGCTGGCTCAAACCAGACGTCAGGAATCATTAGCTTGCTCACTTCAAGGAGGGCGGGCTTGTGCGGAATCTCGTGTTTCTTGAATTTTTTTGGCAGTTCTTCAAGGTCTTTGTCTGTGAATCCTGAGCCGAGCTTGCAGAATGTTTCAAACCGGTCTGCAGAGTCGTTGTAAACAGCGCAGAGCAGGGCTCCGTATGTTCCTGCTCTTCTTCCCCTGCCCTTGTATGCCCCCACGACAACCAAGTCAAAAGTGTCGCGAAGCCCTTTCACGTATTCTGGCTTCCATTTTACCCAGTGCCATCCCCTGACTCCTGCTTCATAGGTTGAGTCTGGTTGCAGGCTTTTGATGACTATTCCTTCTCCCCCGCGCTGGACTGTTGTGTTGAACAATTCCTCTGCACAGTCAGGATTGTCGCAGATTACTCTCAGGGCGAGTTTTATCCTGTCTGATTCCTTGATGTTCTTTAGTAACACTTCGTATCTTTTTGGGTATGGTTCGCGGATTAGTGATTTGCCGTTATAATACAGCATCTCAAAAACAAAAAGGCACACGGGAATCCTCTTGACGTATTCCTCAATGCCGTGCTTTCTTCTTCTCTGCATTAATACTTGGAATGGGAGGAGGTTTCCTTTTTTGTCGACAGGCATGCATTCGCCTTCTATGACGCAGTCCCTTGCCTTCACGTTCTTTCTTACCGCTTCAACAATGTCAGGGAATTGCGAGGTGATGTTTTCAAGCCGTCTTGAGTAAAGCGTTATTTTGTCCCCCTTTTTGTGGGCTTGTATTCTTTCTCCGTCGTATTTTTCTTCTACAGCAAACGGCTTGCCCATTTTTTCAGGAATTTCGTCAAGGTTCTTTACCCGTTGGCAAAGCATCATTTGAATTGGTACTCCGAGTGTGACTCCAATCTTCCTGATTCCTGCAAGCCCTTTGGTCGCGATTGTGCGTGCAATCACTCCGACGTCTGGCGAGATTGTGTAGGCGTGCTCAACTTCTTTTTTTGCTGCCTTTGAGCCTGTGAACGTTATGCACAACGCGTCCAGGACTGTTTTGTCGCCAACGCCGAGGCGCAGGTTGCCTTGGACTATTCTTGCGAGATAGCGTGCTTCTCTTGCTGAGGCATTCTTGAGGAGTCCTGCAAGAAGGCTGATTTTTTGTTCCTGGCTTCCTGCACCTGATGCTGCTGCTATTTTGTGGAACGTGTCAAAGACTTCTGTTATTGTTAGGTCTTTTCTTTTTCTGCCAACAAGCTGTTCTGCAACAAGACCTATGTCGCCAAGTTTTTTGTACAATGCAAGAACCGCTTTTTCGTCTTTATTTGATGCCAGCGCAACTGCCCTTAAGACCATTTTTTCAGCCATTCCAAGATTGATGTCTGAGTAATCGCTTGCTATCCTTCCAAGAGTGAGGTATGCGACCTTGTCAATCTCAGCTTTTGAGACTTTTTTGAAAAGTTCTGCAAGAATTGCTCTCAGGGTGTTTCCTGAGCTTGTTTTTTCGAGTTCCTCAAATGTTTCGGCGAGGTCTTTGAAGAGCAGGCTCATTGCGGTGTTGGAGGAATGCTGGTTTTAAAACCTTTCTGGTGTTTTTGTTAGCAAAATGTTTTTATAAGCAACTGCGTGTTGCAGGGGGCATGTCTCAGAATGATTCTTTTTATTTGCTTGAGGAAACGATTGAACTGATAAGGAGAATTGAGAGAAATCTTGAGCTTCACAAGCTTGATCCGCGCAAGGTGCTTGATTTTGGCGATGTCAATACTCGCAAACAGGTTACTGAACTCATAAAGAATCTTGACGTGTTGTTGTCTGCAAAAGAACGTGACCCGAGATTATTAAGACTTGTTGTGCAGGTTAAGGGATTGCGGGACTTTCTTGAGATTCTTCGCAAGGCATTGGAAGGAAGTCCTGAATATTCTGCTTGGTTGCGGAAGCAGAAGTTTGTTAAGACCAAAAGGGAAATCAACAAGGCGATTGACAGGATTGTTGCAGGGCTTGAGGATTGGGCAAGGATTGCTGAAGAAAAGGTTCACGCGCACAGGAAGGGTGTTGCAAAAAATGAGTATTTGGAAAATCTCCCATCTCCTGCTTCTCCTGATTATTTTTATGTTATGGTTAAGGAGCTTAATCCTCTTCAAACAAAGTATTTGCATCCTTTTGATCCAAGGCAGCTTGAGGCGCAGAAAAAACGGTCTACCAATGAATTGTTGAATCCTGACCCAACAGACCCTATTTCAGGATATCGTGTTTTTGAGCCGGGCGATAAGACTGTTTATCCTGGTTCGGGAATCAGGATTGTTGGTGGTCATCACAGGACTTTTGAGCTTTACCGGAGATACTTGAAAGGCGAATTGAGTGGCGACACGCTTATTCTTGTCAAGAAAAGGTATGCTGCCTGACTTATTTTTTTTTGTAAAGGGGTTGCTGGCTTAGGAATTCGTCGGTAAAATAGCCATTTGGAGGGTAATTTGCAGAAAATTCCTTTAGTGGGCAGTTTATTCTTGCTCGGTCTAGGGCGTTTTTGACCCATCTGAATGATGTTTTACCAGGCAGGTAGCCTCCTGAATGGTTGTCAACATAGTCCACTTCAAGCGTTTCCTTGTTTATTCCTATTTCTCCTGCACCGAGCACATCCTGTCCTTTTGCCACACAAACATGCTCGCTGCGTCTTGGTGCAAGCACAAGATAACATCCTTTTCCCTTGCCAAATGGAATATCCTTGTCGATTGGTAAAATGACGTATGTTGCGTAATATGCTCCATTTTTCTGTTCGTCTTTAATCATGGAAATTGCTTTCTTTAAGTCTTGTGCGCTCCAGATTGCTCTTCCTATGTTCTTTCTGGTTGCTTCATTGCGTTGTGATTCAGGACCATTGAACGTATAGAGCATTTCGGATGCAAACCTGCACGCATTTAATGCTTCTCGTGCAAGGCGTGCTGTATTGGTATCTTTGGATGTGCAAAGACTCTTGAGGAATTCTGTTGCTCTTGAGTCCTCTGATGCGCCGAGAGCTCGGATTATTGCATAGCGCTCAATAGACTCTTCTTCGTTGTTTGGGTTTAGTTGGTTGTAAATGTTCACGAGGGGGAAAAGGATTCTGCTGTCATTAAGGAGGTATGCACTTGCTATTGCTTCCAGCCTGATGTCTTTGTTTGCATTTTCAAGTGTTTTGAGGAGGATTGGGTAAGCCTCGTGCTTGTCAAGGTTGCATAATGCCCTTACTGCGTGAACTCTTGCTTCAAGTTCGTCATTTTCATCTTGAATTATTTTGGCGAGTGTTTTGTATGCTTGTGGCTCTTTTTTTCTTCCTGTAAGCATAATCGCGTCAATTCGTTCTGCTATTCCGTTCATTTTGTTTTGGGCGATTGTTGCGTATTCCATTAAAAATCCCCCTGCTTATTCTTAAGGAGGGGGCGTTTATAAAGCTTCGGGGGTTTGAGAATCTGCATTTATTGCACTATGGCACAACAAACTTTCTTTCGTGGTGGAGCCCTGAAATCACTTTTTTGGGCTTTCCAAGCTTTATGTTGGCATAGGTGAATTTGTTTGTTATGCTTGCTGGCAGTATTGTGCCGCGCTCAATGAATTTTTTTGTGAGGTAACTGAGTATGTAATAATGGTCGTCCAGTTTTTTGAGCGTGACGAGGCTGTATTCGTGCCCATCTTTTACAGGAAACACTGGCGCGGTGCTTCTTATTCCATACACGACGTCCTGAAGCAATTCTGACTCGTTGTCGACAATGACGTCTGTTGAGTATTTTTTTGTTGAAGAGAATATTTTCCAGAATTTCGGGGCGAATTTTTTCAGGACATATGCGTATTTTTCATTCATTTTCCTTGTCGCCTTGCATTTTGTTGAGCATGGCGTATGCATTACTAAAGGAAATTTCCTCTCCACGTCATACATGTGCTTGTAGTACGAGTAATGGGTGTACTTCTTTCTCAGGAATGCAAGGCTGTGCTCTTTTATGTAATGGTTGATGCAGCATTTTGGGTAGTCATAAACCCGTCCTGATATTTTGTCTGCCTGTGCGTGTTTTTGTTTTTTGACCAATCCGAGGTATTTCTGGAATAGCCTGAAGCTTTTGTTGCCATCAAAAAGGTCATAGCCATACCACGAGCCCATTATTTTCCATTTGATGGCATTTCCCCTTATCGCGGTTATTTCCTCGTATGCCTTTGGCCTGCTGACGAGGAAGGGAATCCTGAGCGCCTTGAGGTGTTTTTCAAAATGCGCCTTTTCATCAATGTTTTCAGGACTTATTTTCAGCTGGATGAATGTTGCTGGCTTGATTCCTGTTGCAAAAAGAATAAGCTTTACCTTGTTGTAGTTGTCTAGACCTTTTGCTTTCTGGGCAAAATCAATCAATTGTTTTCTTTGTTTGTCCATCTGCCACCCCTTTTGTGCAGAAATGTCGAGGATAGTATTTAAACATTTTCATTGGGGGATCAACTCAAATTTGCTCGCTTCGCTCGCATAAGGACACTCACTTCTCGTTCGGCTGCTCACTGCGCTCCATCGCATTTCGCTTGCTTGCAGCCTCGCAAGTCGCTCGGGAACAATAAAATGATAATGAAGGACTATTTTTCATCTTGGACAGCAGCAGGCATTGTTGGGTTGTTTGTTGCGGTTTACTCTTTCTCCTATCGCAAGCTTTTTAAAGGCGCCACTGCTCCCGCGACGTTATGGGGATGTATGATTACATCGGCGAGTTGTGGAAGCAGCCGAAGCAAAAAATGCCTGCCCAGTACAGGCAGTATTTGATAAGCTGGAGGAAAGGCCCTGCTACTGTCAGGCTTGAGCATCCGACAAGGCTTGACAGGGCGCGTTCGCTCGGTTACAGGGCAAAGCAGGGTATTCTTGTTGTGAGGCAGCGCGTTCCTGCAGGAGGGCACAAGCGCCCTGACTTTTCAGGAGGCAGGCATTCAAAGCACTTCCGCAGGACCCAGATTCTTTCAAAAAACTACAGGCTTATCGCAGAGGAGAGGGCAAACAGGAAGTTCCCAAACTGTGAGGTTCTTAATTCGTATTTCGTGGGTGGAGACAGCAAGCACTACTGGTATGAGGTCATCCTTGTGGACCGCGGAAGCCCTGTTGTTGCAAAGGATAGCCGGATTGGCTGGATTGCGAAGCCAAGCCAGAGGGGTCGCGTGTTCAGGGGAAGAACTTCTGCCGGAAGGAAGATTCGCGGACTGAGGCACAAGGGTAAGGGTGCCGAGAACCTGCGCCCGAGCAAGGACGCAAATAACTGAGGGGATGAGCCATGGCCACCAAGAGGGCAGCCAGAAGGAAAACAAGGCAGAGAGCGCCAAAGCGCAAAGTTTCCCACAAGGTTGTAGGCAGGCGCGCACACAAGCCGGAAAAAAAAGCTCCGCCAACGGAGACGAAGATGCAGGCTTTACTTCCGCCAATGGACAGGGAGCTTTTTGAGGAAGAGCCCAAGCCAAAGGATGATTTTTTCGACGAGGAAGAACTGAAGGAATTCAGCATTGTTGACGAGGAAGAAGGCGCGGACGAGGATTCTGGCGAGCATGCTGAGAGCGAGCCTGCCTGGGACGAAGAAGAATATTAGTTGTTCCTCTTGAGTGCTAACATTCCGAAGTTTTATAAATACCTGTATTCTAAATGCCCTTTCAAGGGGGAGTTGGGATTGGCATACAACAGGGATTTCGCAAGAAGCAACGGCTATGCCGCAGGTCCTTATTCTCAAACTAAAGACCGCGCTCTTGACCTCGTCGTGGCTTCAGCAATATGCAGTGAACTGCTTTCTCCTGACGGGCGCTCTTACGCTTCAAAGCCGCGTTACATCCTTGTTTCTGAGTGCGGCAAAACAAGGCGCCATCGCTTGCCACAATGGTATGACCCTCTTGTCAGGGGCGCTTTGGCAGCAGGGGGACTCCTCGTTGTGCTTTCAGGACCTGCCGGCGCGCAGGAAGTGAAGGAAAATGGTGCTGATGCTGCCCTTGATGCAGTACTGCAGGACCACCAGAACACAGAGGCAGACCTTGTAAAGAAGGCAGAAGAGGAATACCTGCGCGGCACTGTAGAGACTTTCTCTGTAGAACAGCGCAAGGTGTTTTTGAAGAAGGCTTTTGAGTTGCTTAATCGCGCAGAGGGGATGACTCCTGGCGTGCAGCATGAATGCCTGAGGGTGCAGGTGAACAATGCGTATGCCCGCATCGTGAAAGGCACGCTGTATTATGATTTGAGTGCTGAAGAACAGAAGCAGATTGACAAGGAACTCAGCGAGCCGGCTGCTGTGCCAAAACAGCCCCAAGCTCCACAGACTCAGCCGCCTGAACAGTCGCCAAGCCAATCACAGCCTCCTGCTCAGACGCCTGAACAGCCTAAGCCTCCTCAGCAGCCTTCTGATCAGCAGTCTAAACAGCCTCCTGCTCAACCTCCAGCTCAGCCTCCTGTTCAGCCGCAGGCAGTGCCAGGGCAACTGATTCTTCCTGATAACCCTCTTTTCTGGTCAACAATTACTGCAGCCAGCTACAAGTCGTTGCAGACGCGGGAATCAGAGGCTGTGCTCAGGACAGGGCTTATTGATGTTTACGCGCAAGGCCACATAAGGAAGGACAAGGAGGAATTCAGCGGAGACAGGCGAAGGACGCAAGGCGCAGGCGGTCACGCATACCTTGACATTGGCTTTTTTGAAGCAGGCGCCACAGGCAGCTACAGCAAGTACCGCAGGGGCTCCAATGACAGCGACACGTCATCCTCTGGCGGGGTCACAATCACAACAAACACAGAGGTTCTTGAGGAGATAGAGCGCGAGTATCTTGCGCTTATGGCAGGATTCAGGTTTGGGGATTTCAGGATTCGCGGAACAGTCCGCAGTGCAACAGAAAAAAACAGCATTACGACAACAGTTGATAGCTTTGTTGACAGCCCTGACCCGATTGGCGATTATCATTTCAGAATAAATGATGAGAATGATTTTGACATCACAACTCGTGGAGCACAGGTCCTTTTCGGATACGACTGGGCATTTAAGGAAGATGACCGCGTTTTGGACGCTATCAGGGCAAAGGCTGTTGGCGATGTTGAGGAGACGGAAATAGGGCTTAATGACACAAAATACAGGACTTGGCGCGTTGATTTCATGCTTGACGCTCTGAGAAAGAATGCATTGTGGGGCGCGTCGGCGTCTGTCGGCACCCGCCTTATAGAAGACGCAGAAGAGCAGAGCAGGTACAGCCGCGTGCACGGCTCATTGAATGCAGCAGCAGACCTTGACGGCCTTTTGAGCGGAAAATTGGGAATTCCTGTTCCTGCCACGGTGTTTGGCTCATTCTGGCGCCTTGCCCAGCCGGGCGGGGGCGCAGGGCTTGTGATTGGCAAAGGCAATGCTGTGAAGCTCATGATGGATTATGCAAACCAGCGCGCATGGCACGAGCTCGAGCTCAGCAAGGAGCTTGGGCCTGAAGAGCGCAAGGTTAAAATGGACCTGCTGAATTATGACCTTTTGAGGGGTTTGACTGCTGATCCAAAACTGCGCCTGCTCCTGTTTGGAGGGGCGCGCAGGAATGAGGATGCTGGCGAGCACAAGTACGACTGGACAGCCCAGGCTGCGCTTGTACTGCCGGCAAGCAAGGATGTTGTTGTTGCTATTGACGGGCTGCGCGACAAGGTTGGCATTGAGGAAATAATCCGCGGAGGGCTCAGCGTGAAGCTGCCTGGCGGCTGGCGCTTTGGGTTCTGGGGCGGAAAGTACAAGGTGGATGGGGCAAAGCATGATGATGCGCCCATTTTCGGAATCAGCGGAGGGGTGGACTTTTAAGCCATGAACAAGCTCTCAATTTTGTTTGCGGTTTTGATGGCGGTTTTTGCAGCGCAAGCCCTTGCCCTTGATGTTCCTCCTGCTGTGTCAATATCAGCAGCCCCCGGCACCATAGTAAATGATACTGTTGCAATAACTGCGGTTGCGGTTGATGTCATGGATAATGCAGGGCTTGTCAACATGACGCTTTACGAGGATGGCATTATTGCTGATGTCCAGATATGCATGGCTGCCACAACCTGTTCGGTAAGCAGGGCATTCTCGTATGTTTCTGCAGCAAACCACACATATCATGCTGTTGCGATTGACGTCAGCGGCCACGTTGTTGAAAGCAACAAGGTTAAGGTAACCTTCTTGGGCATTAATACACCGCCGAAATGGATTAATCTTCCGACCAATGTTAATGTTTATGAGGACTCAGGGCTTAACCTGAATTTGATAAACCTCAGCGCATTTGCAAAGGACAACCAGACGCAGTCTGACAATCTCTCTTACGCAGTGATTGCGGAAAGCAATGCAAGCCTTGTGAATTGTTCTGCAGGCCCAACGCGCTTCCTTGACTGCCGTGTCAATGCTGCAAACAGCTCAGGGGCATCTGTTGTTAATATAAGTGTCTCTGATGGCCAGCTCCATGATGAACGCCTTGTTACGGTTACCGTACTTCCTGTCAATGATGTTCCTTTCAACAACAGGACGCTTCCAATAATAGCATTCCCTGAGGACACTTACTTTGACCTGCTTAACCTTAGCAATTATTTCTTTGACATCGACGGTCCTGCAGCAATAACTTACTCGTTCATTACAAACCCGAACACGACTGTTTTTGTGTCGCCTGGGGCAATCCTGAACATTTCGTCAACAAGAAATTATACGGGCCTGTTTGACCTGATAATAATTGCATCAGACGGCCTAAACAGCACAAATATCACGACGCCTGTGAACGTGACACCTGTCAATGACGCGCCGTGGTTCAATCCACCTTTGCAGAACCAGATTGCATTTCTCGGAAGCGTGTTCACTTATGACATTAATGCAAGTGATGTTGACACGCCGACTATTTTCACTTTCAGCACGAACAGCAGCTCATTGTTTGCCATAGACCCCGCAACAGGTCTTATCAACCACACTTTCCTTGCTGTCACAAACTATACTGTTAATGCAACAGTATGCGACGATGCAGGCCTGCCGAACAGCTGCGTAAGCGGCGAATTCAATATCACGGTGATTGACATTACGCCTCCAAGCGTTGTTGCAGTAATTGAGCCGCCAGACCCGTCTGTGTTCAGCGAGACTGCAAATTACACGTTCTGGATAAACCTACTTGACTACAGCGGCGTTGCAAATGCCTCGCTTAATTTCAATGGCATTTTGTTCAATGATACGCAGAATGTCAGCAACAGCCTGTTCAATGCCACAATAGGCAACCTCGCAGCAGGGAATTACACGTACAGATGGCTGTTTGCGGATATTTACGGCAATGCAAACACAAGCCTGCTCCAGAACTTCACAGTCCTTAAGGCAAACTCAAGCATCAATGCAACCCTTAACGGCACAGCAGGAAACATCACCCTATTCACAGGCGTGCCTATTGAGATTTATTCCTGGCTTGACATCCCTGAAGGACAGCCGATTAGCTTGTTCCAGAACGGCGTCCTGATAGGAAGTGGCAACGGCTCAATTAACCTGACAAGGTATTATAATAGGTCTTACGCTGGTCTTGTCAATCTTACCTCGGTTTATAGCGGGAACCAGAATTACACAAACGCAAGCATAACAAGATATGTTAATGTTATTGTTTCAAACTCAACGGTTAACATGCTCTTGAATGGTGTTGATGGGAATATCACTGCAGGGACTGGTGATGTTGTTAATTTCAGCTTCACTGTTTCGCCACCTGGCTTGCTTTTGACTTTCTGCGTTAACGGGTTTGGTGTTAGTCGCTGTGATTTTGAGAACGCAACTTCAACAGGCTATGTCTCTTGGCTTGATCTTGTTTGGGTTGATCGTATTGGAATATTCAATATTACGGCGTATTACGATGGCAATGAGAATTACACTGTTTCAACTGACACGCACTTCATTAAGGTTGTTGACACAATTCCGCCAAATATGTATTATAATTCCACAACGCCCGCATCGCCCAAGACGTATTCTGATGTCGTGCTTAACCAGTTCTTCAGCCGCTGGCAGGACAATATCAAGGTTGACACGGTCCTGCTTGAGTTTGAGGGTGTAAACAGGACGGCGAATATCACGCTGTACGGAGATTATTACGTGAATATCCTGCCAGACGCGCTTGGAGTAGGAAACTATTCTTACAAGTGGTATGCGAATGACACGAGCAACAACTGGAATGTTTCACCGACAGGCATTTACACAATAGTTCCTGCACCATCATCGCTTTCGCTCAGCGTGTCGCCAGCAAGCACTGTTATTATCGGCACTTCAACAACAGTTGGCTGCAATGCTTCAACAACGCAAATAACCCCTATTTTGGCAAGGAATGGTGTTGTTGTCAGCAATCCTGACACTTCAGCGCTTGCTGTCGGCGTGTACAATTATTCCTGCACTGCTGCCGCAACCCAGAACTACACAGCGCCCGCACCTGTATCAGCAATGCTTACGGTCATTCCGACTCCTGCAACAGTTAACCTGCTCCTTAATGGCACTGATGGAGACATTCTTGTGCCTGAGAACAGCACTGTGAACATTACGGGAATGCTTGTAACTCCAAGCACAGGCAACGTAGACATTTATGTTAATGGCACTCTTGTTGCTTCTGGGGCGTCTCCGCAGTCAGCATTGAGGTTCTTTGGCAATCCAGGGGCTTATCCTGTCATTGTTAACTTCACTGGCAACGTGAACTACAGCACTGCAAGCGAAACGCACTACGTTTTTGTCGGCGAGAACCTTGTCAAGTACAACTTCCAACCGCCCAATGGCGCATTCCTGAACGCAAGTTATGTTGATATGAACTTCAGCACAAACCTGAACACAACTTGCAGGTGGGCGCTTACAGACTTGCCATATGGCGCAATGACTAACACGTTCAATGGCGTGCTCACTTTCCATTACGGCAGGGTGACGGGGCTTGAGCCATTAGGACTGCATACTATTTATGTTGCCTGTGAGAATGACACTGCAGCAACAAACACGGAAATAACATACGATGTGACTAACATAATTGAGAACTCTAACATTGATACTGCATTTATTGACTGGAGCATTGTCAGGTGGGTCAATATCACGCCTGCTACAAGCATTTTCGACAGCGAACTGTATTATGACAGGATTCTCAACAGCAACCTTGGCTCGATATATGCCGAGCATTCCCTGATAAACAACAGCTTCCTGACAAACTGCATTGTCATCAATTCAACAGTGAAAGACATCATTGCAAGCGAGTGCATATTCATAAACAGCGTTGTTGACCCGAGCAACCTTACAGGAAGCAACCTTTCAAACACGTTGACGCTTGACTCCAATGTCACGTGGTCGACTGCTGTTGACTCAATGATTGACCTCAGTACGGTAGAGGACTCAATAGTGGTTGATTGCACAATAAACCGCTCAACAATCCGCAACGGCGTGCTTATGCACTGTAGTGTCAGGAACAACTCAAATGTCCTTGACAGCGTCGTTAACAACACAGTTCTTGTTAACACAAACCTGACCAATTCGACGATAACCAACAGCAACCTGAACTGCGTCAACGGCGCAGGGGTTTACGTTGACAACAACATCCTGATTGACGGGAACATCACTGTGTGCACAGGTGCTGTTGTTTACAATCTTTCAAACAACAACACCAACATTACTAACTACATGGAATTGCCGCCCGTTGCATCATTTACGCTTTCCCCTGGTTCGTCCGTGTACACGGGCACAAATGTTACTTTCACATCAACAAGCACAGACCCGAACATTCCAGGACCTCTTAATGATTCTTTGACTTACTTGTGGAGGTTCAGCGACGGAACCACGTCAACATCTGCGGTTACGTCAAAGGTTTATGACACTGCAGGAACTTTCCCGTTCAACCTCACAGTGACTGACTCCTTTGGCATGTCAAGCACTGCCTTTGGTATAATAACAGCAAGCGTTTATGTGCCGCCAAGCGGCGGTGGCGGTGGGGGTGGCGGCGGAGGCGGCAGAGGCGGCGGAAGTGGCATCGGCAGGGTGTTCTACTACAACCTGAGCAAGGGCAAAACGCAATTAATGACCCTTGGCCAGCTTGACAGCCTGCTGATAGAATACAATGATGTGGTTTATCCGCTCGAGAACATAAGGATTGCCAGAGACCACGCTAACTTCACGATTACAGGAAGGCAGTCAAGGATGATTCCTGCCGAGGTGCGCAAGTACAACCTCAACAACGACCAGTATTATGACCTTGTGATCACGTTTACAAAGAACTATGTAACAAGGGCGGAGTTCAAGCTTGAGCCCACTCACGAATACGCGCCTGGCATGAATGTCTTGCCATTGCCCTCCAGTCTCGAAAAATGGGAGCCAAAGGCGCCTGAGCCTGTTGCTCCTGCAGAGCCTAAGCCTGCTGTCCAGCCTTCAGCACCTGTTGTGCAACCGCCTGCTGCGTCAGGGCAGGAGGTTGAAATCAGGGCAGAGGTCAAGCCAGGATTGTTAAGCAGGCTGTGGAATTCCACAAAGGGCATAACAGGCAGCATCACAGCAGGCGCTGGCAGCATTCAGCTCAGCGGCTGGATGATAACCCTGCTCGTGGTTGTGTTCGGCGTGGTTCTGTATTATGTCCTGGCAGAATTGTTTGACTGGTAATTCAGCCAAGATAAGTCGGAGTTTCTGATACTGTGTCTTTTGCAGCAGCAATTGCCTTTTTGTGCTTTTTTTCAGCAATCTCAACAGGCTTTGGCTTCTTTATCACGCCATATTCTTCCTCATATTTTTTTATCACGTTGCTGAGCACTCCGAGAATCATTTTTGCATGGTATGGCTCGACCATTATTACGTTGTGCTTGAGCAGGAAGCTTGGCTTCTTGCTTCGTGGGTCAACCCTTGGCGTAATGCACTTGAAGTCAAAGCTGAATTGCGTTGGTGTGAAGTTAGCAGTCATTTCGTGGGCGAAAAAAGGCTCGCCGTCAATTATCTGGATGTTTATTGGTTCCTTGTCAGGCATTTGTTACCACCTCTTTTTGTGGTTTTTAATAATTACTTAATATGCCTTTCTTTTTTTTTAGCAGTCTTCCACAGGCACTCCTTTTGTGATTGAACGCCTGTTGTATTCTGCAGTGATTGTTATTGTGTGCTTTTTTTCCGTTATAAGGCATGGTTCTGTGAATGTCCTGCATTCCCCTTCGTCAAGCAAGGAAGGTATTTTGCGGTTGAGCCTAAGGGATTTGCTTTCAATCAAGATGTTTCCTTTTTCCTCGTTGCAGCCTGTGTTTTCAAGCCGTGCTGTAATTCTTCCATTTTCATCGCGTGCTGTTGCCTTTGCCTTTCGTATTGTGATTTCGTGCGACGGCTTGTCAATTTTCAGCGCAAGTGTTTTCTTTATTCTTATCCCGTTCTCCCTGATTGCTATTTCTAATTTGTATTCTTTTGCGAGTCTTCTGTAATAAACTTTTTTTTGCTTTCGTGGTGGAGCTGAACTCTCCTCGGGTTGCTGCCTGTTGGCGCACAAGTCACTTATTGTTGTCTGCAGAGCTGATATTTCTGCCCAGAAACTCTTTTATACCGCCTTGCAAACCTTCTTAGTATGAAGCTTGTGATTTTTGACCTTGACCAGACTATTGTCAACATATTCCGCGTGCATGATTCTGCATTCCACAGGACAATGATGGATGTTTTCGGCCTCAAGGCGTGCTACAGGCAGATGGACTACACTGGCAAAAGGATTCAGGACCTGATAAGGGAGTTTGCGCTCAAAAAAGGGGTGCCGAATGCAGTTATCGACATGAATATCGATGAGGCAGTCAGGGTTTATGAATTATGTTTTGCAGCACTCGTGAAGAACGTCAAAAAGCATTTGTTGCCTGGCGTGAAAAAACTTGTTGAGAAACTAAGCAAAAAGCACAAGCTGGCAATCGTTACGGGTGACTTGAAGCCGATTGCAGAGATTGTGCTGAAGGAGTCGGGACTGATGAATTATTTCTCCGTGATTGTTACTGCTGATGACGCGCCTACAAGGGAAAAAATGATTAAGAAGGCAATCAAGAAATCAGGCAAGGTGTCTGAAGTGTGGGTGATTGGCGACAGCACAAGGGACATTGATGCGGGCAAAGCAAATGGTGCAAAAACAATCGGCGTAATGACAGGAGAGCATGACAGAAAGACCTTGATGGCTCACAAGCCGACAAAAGTTTTTAAAGACCTCTCAAATACTGCAAAAGTGCTTGAGGTTATAGGATGAACATAACAGTTGCTCTTGGAATTTTGGCAGGGCTAATTATTGCATACCATGCATCCAAGTGGCTTGCAAGGAAAAACCTTGTGATGCTTGAGTACAGGAGAATGATGCATGACCTTCTCACGAATGAGAAATACCAGGTTAAGGGAAAGTTTGATTGATTTTTTTTGAGTTAATGGTAATACTCCTGATTAATGCGTAAACGAAAAATAGGAACAGCCCTTTCGGGCCGCCCCTTTAGAATGCAGTTGGTTGGGACTGCTTAGTGTTGCGTGAGAGAGGTGGTAAGCCTAAAAGCGGAGAGCGGTAATTCTCCGCCGGAGAGGTGTTTGAGTGAGCATAAAAGCGGAGTCGGCAGGGCTCCGCAAAAGAGGTGTTGAGATTGATGATTTTCACAAGAGGCTTTGGACGTATTTCCTCATGTCTTGCGCGTCCTTTTGTGTTATCGCGCCTGCCTTTAACAGCCAGTCTATCACCTGCAAATCGTTGCTGGCGTGCTTGGGGGTGTATGTTTTCATGACCATCACCTCCTTGTGTTGGTTTTTCGTCAGCCATGCATTTTACCTGGGCGGGCATTTATAAATACGTTATGAAAGGGCAATCAAGACCTCGCGTCAGGACAGGGTATGCATAAGCTTTATAAAGCGTGTCACGGTGGAATAACACATGGGCGTAAGCATTATCGTGAGGGGTCCTGAATGGTTTTTTGGGATCGACAGCCTTTTTGAGGGTTTTGCAGCAATTGCCCTGCTTCTTGTGATATTGTTCAGCTACAAGGCATACAAGCTCACAAAAGACAAGCGTTACAGGACTTTTGGAATTGCATTCGGGCTTATGCTGACAGGGATTGTTGCAAGGGCGCTTGCAGACCTTTGCGTTTATGCCAAATTGAGCGTGCATCCGCTTGCGCTTATGATGCTTTATGCAGGCTATATGGGACTCACGTTGGTGTCAATAATTGTCCTGTTTGCCCTGACCCTGAAGATAAAGCAAAGGGCTCCTATTGTTGCACTGCTTCTTGTCTCGCTCGTGCTTGTCCTGCTGTCTTCATCTTATAGGCTTTCATTCCACTCGATTTCTGTAATCCTTCTGGCATTCATTGCGTACCATTTCATACGCAACTATCTCGAGAAGAAGTCATTGAGCGCGCTTCTTGTCTGTATTTCATTTGTTTTGCTTACACTCACGCATGCGGCTTTCATTGTGGACATTGTCAAGCAGAGGTTTTACATCATAGGGCACCTGCTCCACCTCGTCGCTTTCGGGCTGTTGTTTGTCGCGCTGATAAAGGTGCTTAAGAAAAGATGACAGGGCGCAGGACTAAAATGGACATAGTGTATGACATGCTCAAGGCAATCCAAGATAAAGGCGGCGCTATTCTTCCCACGCATTTGCTTTACAAGTCCAACCTTTCCCACGGCAGGCTGAAGCAGTATGTTGAGGAGCTCAAGACAAAGGCTCTTGTTGCAGAGACAGAGCGCAAGGGAAAGACTGTTTTTGTCCTTACAGACCACGGCGCAAAATTTCTTGCTGATTACAGGCAACTGCGCGAGTTCACGGATGCGTTTGGCTTGTAGATAAATTATTATTTATGCTGTTTTTTCCGCTTCTAATGCGAAAACAGGTGTTGTTTTGCATAATAACAATTTTATTATACTCCTGCTCCTCACCTGATGGCAACACGACAATGGGTGATTCAATAATGAGGCTCTCAAGCCCTGCATTTGGCGACAAGCAAATGATTCCTTCTGATTACACTTGTGACGGAGCAGACAGGATTCCGCCTTTGGAAATCTCTGATGTTCCTGCAAATGCAAAATCACTAGCTCTTGTTATGGACGACCCTGATGCCCCTATGGGCACGTGGGACCACTGGGTTGTGTGGAACATTCCACCCACGATAAAAAGAATTGATTCAGAGCCTGAAGGAGTGCCTGGCAAGAACAGTTGGGGTCGCACTGGCTATGGGGGGCCATGCCCGCCGTCAGGAACTCATAGGTATTTTTTCAAGATTTATGCCCTTGACACGATGCTTGACCTGCCTGCTGGCTCAAACAAGGCTTCATTGTTAAGCGCAATGAGGGGACACATTATTGCAGAGGCCTCATTAATGGGGACTTATCAAAGGAGGAAATGAAACATGCCAACCATGACAGAATCAGAAACAGGAATTGCGATTGTGAGGAATTTTCTCACTGCTGCACTTTTGAAGGCAAAGGATTTTGAGCGGCAGCCAAACATTGCCAACAAGGACGAATTGCTGAAAACAATCAGTGCAGCCCTAGCAGCAGCAAAACAGCTCAAGATTCCGCCGCCTGTTTAATTTCAACATTTATTTTGCTTTGGCTTATACAGCATTGAATCCCATATTCCTTAATGCCTGCTTCCACATCAGGCCGACCTTCATTAGGTCGTTTGAGAACTTCGTGCTTATCTTGTATGTTTTCTTGTAGAGGTCATAGTCTATGAGGCCCATTGCCTTCATTGGCGTAAGGATTCTGTCATAGAACTGCCTCTTGTTGTAAGAGAGCTTTACGCGCTTGCCCTTGTACGGCGCCTCCTCAAGCACGCATTCGTACTTGCCATCGTGCAGTTGCGTGGCAAAAATGCTCATTTCTGTCTTGGTGATCTCGCCATTGTTGCCTATGATGTATTTGACAAGCTCTTTTGCCACAATCTTCTGCTGGTTCGTAGAAAAGATGACGTCGAAGACGTCTTCGGGCAAATTGAACCGGTCAAATAGGATTACCATACTCCACCTGCTTCTTCCACCACACCCCTACTGTATTGTGATAACGCGAGTGCACTTACTATATAAATGTTACGATTTCCGATACTGGAATACATAAATTTGCTTTTAAACCTTAAAAGGAAACATTTATATACAAGTAGGATATTAGTATACAAAAATATGACATTTGTGATACCGTACCTCGACGATACGGTATAGAGGCAGTGACGCTCAAAAAGGAAGGCTCTCCACTGTTTCTTCACAACCACCCCCAAACCCACAATGGAGAGTCCTTCTTTTTTCATGCTCACACAAAGACAAAAAAAGGAGGAGAGGGAATATGGATTTGCTCGTCAAGAGTGCATTGGCGCAGGAACCTATCAGCAAGGAGGTTGCCGACTTTGGTCAGGCAAGCATAAAGGTCATTGGAGTGGGAGGGGCTGGCAACAACATGGTCAGCTGGCTCTACAAGAAGGGAATCAAGGGTGCAGAAGTGCTTGCAGTAAACACAGACAAGCAACACCTTGACATTACAGAGGCTGACAAGAAATTCATAATTGGCAGGGATGTGACAAGAGGTCTTGGATGTGGCGGTTACCCCCAAAAGGGTGCAGAGGCAGCGCAGGAAAGCATGCTCCAGTTAAAGGAGACCCTGCGGGGAGCAGACATGGTTTTTGTCTGCGCAGGGATGGGAGGAGGAACGGGTACAGGAGCAGCGCCGATTGTGGCACAGGTCGCGAAAGAAATGGGTTCAATTGTAATCGGCACAGTGACCATGCCATTCAACATTGAGAGGGCAAGGATTGACAAGGCAGAATTCGGATTGCAGCAATTGAGAAACGTGAGTGACACTGTTGTCGTTATAGACAACAACAGGCTGGTTCAGATCGCAGGAAACCTGCCAGTGCAGCAGGCATTTGCGGTCGCTAATGAGCTTATTTCAACTATGATTAAGGGCATTGTGGAAACAATAGCAATACCCAGCCTGGTTAACCTGGACTACGCGGATGTTAAGGCAATAATGACAAACGGAGGAGTTGCCGCAATAGGAGTGGGCAGCTCCGACACAAACAACAGGGTTGAGGAGGCAGTGCGTGGCGCGCTCTCAAACCCCCTCCTTGACATCAGTTACAAGGGAGCAACAGGCGCCCTCATTCACGTGGTTGGCGGTCCTGACATGACCCTTGACGAAATCAACCGTGTCGGAGAGCTTGTCACAGAAACAATGGATGAGGACGCGAATGTCATCTGGGGAGCAAGGGTGCAGGATGACATGAAGGGCAAGATAATGGTGATGACAATAATCACCGGCGTCACCTCGCCGTGGATACTGGGCAAGCCGACCGCAAAGGACGTGGCTGCCAAGGCCCAGCGCCTGCACGACGACCTTGGAATAGAAACAATTTGATTTTGTCTTTCAATCACCAAATAGGTTTACCTATCGGAGGCGATTATGGCTGAAAAACCAGTGGTTGCTTATGCCGCAGATGAAGCGACAATCAAGGATCTTATGCAAAGGATAATTGAAAAGGCGGCAAAAGACCAAAAACCGTTGAGCTTCATTGTGGCAACAGCAGAACACCCGCTTCAGGAGTTGAATCTTGGAAAGGTCATCAGGAATTTTCTTGCTGAGGACAACGGCAGGCAGGAAAAGGACTGGGTGATAAGGCAGGCTCCTGAAAGGAGGTATTTTGTGGCAGTCTATGCCGACGGCAATTATTTGAAGGGCTTTACGGAGCGGCTTGACCATTCATTAAATGCAGCAGGCATAAGGGCGTATACTTCCATACTGAGCGTGGAGGTTCAGAAACGCATGCCGGCGGATATTGCAGAAGAGGTTTATTCTGGGTTGTGTGCTGGCGCTTCCAAGCCTTCTGGAGATGTTGTTTTCACTGAAGTTTAAGCGGAAAGGCTGTTCTCAACGAGCTTTTCAACGCGCTGAAGGTCTGCCTGAGTGACTTTGTCCCGTAATTCCATCCGTGCAGATGCCTTTGCAAGGTTCATGAGTCCGACAACTATTCTTGGCGATATTTCAGAAACGTAGCGCTTTTCGTTTGCCTTTAGTTTTTCTGCAAATGCAACCACTTCGTCCTCAAGCGCCTTGTCAAAGTTGACCTTTATTTTGCTGGCGTGCTTAACATATGCTTTTACGAAGTCAATGTCTGCTTGGGCAACGCTTTTCTTTTCTCCCCTGACTATTTTTCTGCTTATTTCAGAGAATTGCCTGATGTCTGGCTTTCTGATTATGAACATTAAATGAAACCTTGTCAGCAATGCGGAATCAAAGGGCAATTGCTTCTTAAAGCCCTTTATGTCATCGCCTATGAACTTGTCTCCTCGCGGGTTTGCCGTTGCTATCACGTTGATTCTTGCGTCAAACCTTGCGTGAGTTCCGCCCTTGCTGTACGTGACAAAGCCTTTTTCCATTGCGTTGTACAGTCCTGCCCTGTTTTCGTCCTTCATGAGGTTGAGCTCGTCTATTGCGCACAGGCCTCCGTCTGCCATTGGAAGCAGTCCCTTTAGTATTTCCTTGCCTTTTACTGTTGCCACAAGTCCTACTCCGCTTGTGCCTGATCCAAGGCCGAAGGCGCTGATTGGCGCAAGCTGTGACGCGCTCCTAAGAATGTCTGTTTTTCCAGTTCCAGGATCGCCTATTAGGAGTATGTGCACTGGTTCTGTTGCAAACAACTGGAGAGCTGCCGCCCTCTTGATGTCGTCCATGCCCATTATGTTTGGCGCGATAATGGTTGGAAGCATTTCGTATGCTTCTTTTGCAAAGTCCTGGAACAGCCTTTGCATTACTGCTTGCTTGATTTTCTTGTTTGTTTCTTCTTCAAAATCCTTGAGCAAGGGGTCCTTGGCGATTATTTGGGGTATTTCAGGGTTCATTGTGATTGTTGTGCCGAGCTTTGTTACTGTGAAATCAATCTTGAACTGCTTCTTGTATTTTGAGACCTCTTTTGAGTCCTTGTAAGGAAGCATTTCTTCTATTTGGTTCACGAGCTTTTTTTCCTTTCCCACGAGCGGCCTTGCCCTCAAAAACAGGTTTCCTAGACCCATGCCTACTATGAACAGTTCATTGCTTTATAAAACTTATACAAAATTTATTATGCTTAGAATGCATAATATGAATGGGATGGTTGAGCGATGTTGCATGTGCGGAAATGAGGCCTATGTGCTTATGGACGGGCGCTGGATGTGCAAGGAGCACTACAACCTTGAGGTTGCAATGTCTCCTGACGCAAGCGGCTAAATATCAGAAATCCTCTTTTTTTCCTCTTTGCCCGTTTTCATGTCTTTTATTGTGAATTTATTTGACTTTAATTCTTCAGGACCGACTACAAGGACTTTTTTTGCGCCTATGCTGTTTGCGTACTCGAACTGCTTGCTTATCTTTCGCCTCATAAGGTCGATATCAACGGAGTGTTTCTGCCTCAGTTGGCGCGCTATTTTGAGCGCTTCCGGTATCATTTCCTCGTTTACAGGCGCTATGAAAAATTCAGGTCCGATGGCTGGCTTTGGGAACAGATTTTTGTGCTGCAATAGGAGCGAGAGCGTTGAGTAGCCGATTGCAAATCCTGTTGCAGGGCAGGGTTCTCCGCCGAACAACTGCACGAGCTGGTCATATCTTCCCCCGCCTCCAAGAGCCCTGAACAATCCTTCGCTGTCAAACGCTTCAAATACTGCCCCTGTGTAGTATGCGAGCCCGCGCGCTACTGAGAGGTCAATCTTGATATTTTCGTGGTTTACAAGCTTTAGCACTGCCTTCAAGTTGTTCCAGCCGTGCTGCGCTGTTGTGTTAAGCGTGAGGTGGTTTTTTATTTTATTTTCGACTTCTGCAGGAGTGCCGTTGATTTCTGTTGCGTGTCTTATGCGTTCTGCCTTTGGCTGGCTGATTCCTGCTTGCGCCATTTCCTCAAAATATTGCTTTTCCTCAAGTTTTGAGCTCTTGTCGATTATGCGCATTGCAACTTCCATTTTTTGCTTTGGCACAATGTCTTCAAGTATTCCTGTGAGGAGCTGCCTGTGGTTTATTTTGAGGGCGAAGTCTTTCGGCTTTAGTCTTGTTGAGAGCAGGCAGTCGATGAATAAATTGATTATTTCCGCGTCTGCCTCTGGCTTGTCGCTGCCATACTGCTCAACGCTTATCTGGAAGAATTCGCGCTCCCTTCCTTTTTGCGGCGCTTCATACCGCCACATTCTATCAATGGAATACCACTTTACTGGCTTGGGGGTTTGCCTTTGTGTTGCAACAAACATCCTTGCCATTCCTGGCGTGAGCTCTGGCTTGAGGCTTAGCTCTTCTGCACCGCGCTTTTCAAGCATGAAAATTTGGCTTTTTACTTCCTCTCCTGATTTTGCTGACAACAGCCTGAATGTTTCTATGCTTGGTGTCAGCACAGGCAGGAAGCCATAGCTGTCGCACACCTTTGCCATTTTTCCCATTATTTCCTGGTGTGCGTAATAATCATTAGGATAGAAGTCATTCGTGCCCTTGACTCTCTGAAACATGTGGCTTAAGGACACCAAACGCTATAAAAATGTTTCTCCTGCACCCCTGCCAAATGGTTGTTTACTTTGAAGCCAGGTGCTTGTAAAGGCTTTCCCTGATTTCCTTGTATTGCGCCATCAGCTTTTTGTAGTTGTTCGCCTTCAGCGATCTTATGAATTGCGATGATTCGCCATCCACTTTCTGCAATGATACGGAATATAATTGCGGGTTTGCAAGAACGCTTGCATACAGCCTTATTTCCCTTCTTGTTGCCAAATTCTTTGCTGAAATGCAGAGTTCATACGGCGGTGTTCTCAGCTGTGCAACTCCGATGTTGCTTCCTGCTGCTTTGTTGACAGCCTCCTTAAATGCCTTTGCATATAGCAGCTGCTCGTAGGAGCGAGGTTGTGCCCATATTGCCCCAAACCTGAGCTTGCAGTCCTTGCCTGTAATATATGGGCTAAGTATTGATCTTTCTCCATCATTTATTGCTTGAATGCGCCTTCTTGGCGCTAACTGCATTGCGATTTCGTCAATACTCATCAAAATCAGTCCTCCCTCACAACCGAGAATCCAGAGAGAAAAGGCACTAATTCTTAAACCTTTGCTTTTTATATAAATTATATAGTATTTTGTTGGTGGTGAAACCAACAAAACACCGAATGTTTTATAAGCCTAATTGTGGCGTTAACGTTTATTGTTGGGGCTGTAGTCTAGCTTGGTAGGACACACCCTTGGGGTCCCTTTGGTGTCAGGCATCCTGCCTTTGGCGTCAGGGCGAATCTGGGTGTAGCCCGGGTTCAAATCCTGGCAGCCCCATTTGGTTTAATTAATCATGAGTTTATGGGAATAACGGGTGCGTACCGCGTCGGCATGCTGATTCCTGAAGTTTATTTCTTCTTGTTCCTGCCGCGTGATTCCACTGTTTCAAGGCGCTTAAGAACTTCTTGCCAGTTGGGATTTCCTTCTTTGTAGCCTTCTAGGACTGCAGAAATGCATTCATCGTAAATGTCGTGGTGTTTTGACTGAAGGGCTTGGTCAAGCAAGTGCAGGTCTACTGCTTTGTCCTCTGCTTTGCGCGAGACAAAGCTAAGCCCGAAGTCAATGAAGTGCACTTCGCCATTGCAGTGTATCATGTTTGAGGTTGTCAAGTCAGAGTGGATTATGTTGTTGGCGTGCAGTATCCCGATTTTCCTGCCGATTTCCTTGCTGAACTTAGACGGCTTTGTGTGCAAAATTTCCTTGAGCATTGGTCCTTCAACGAAGTCCATTATTATGTTCATGTTTTTGTCATCTATTTTTTGAAGTCTTGGGGCTGGAAATTTGAGCTCTTCAAGCTTTTTCAGGATGTTTGCCTCCCTTCTTGTCCTTGTTGTCCTCAGTTTTTCATCTATTTCAGGAACGCGGTAATCCTTTGCTATTCGCTCCTTGATGACTTTGTTTTCCTGTTTTCGCAGTATTGCTTCTGCCCCTTGTCCTATAATCATGATTCATCCGACTGCTTTTGCATTTAAAAAGGTAATGAGAATTATTTATTGTGGCACTGCTTCTGTGCTCTTTTGCTCTTCTGCAAGATGTTGTGTTGGTTGTTCTTGTGTGGGCTCTTTTTTCTCTGCCTGCTTTGGCAGCGATGGCGCGGAAATGATGTTTTTCAGCCTTTTTTCGCTTGTCTCTATGTGCACGGCCCTTAGCTCGCATGCCTGCAACGGGTATATTTTGCGGAGGGCGTCCTGCAGTTGGCGCTGGAATTTGTGGGCAACAAGGTCCTTTATGAAGTCCACAAAGCTCATTGATGCAACAGACTTGGCGACAAATGTGCGCATCTTGCTCCTTAGATCTTTGAGCACGCTGCTTTTTGTCTTCCCGCGCGTTATCATTGTTGGCTTGACGCGCACAACGACGCCGTCCTTTGTTTTCACGCAGAATGAGTCGTCAATCCTTTCTCTTGCGCGCCTCATCATCTTGCGCACTGCTGCAGGTATGATTGAGTAGCCGACTATCTTTGTAAGCAGCTGGTTGTTTTCCTTCTTTATAACATCAAAGCTGATGTGGACATTCTGCTTTTGCGGGTCGCCTGTGAGGACCGTCAGGCTTACAGTGACCCTCCTTCCAGCAGGGTCTGCGTCCTCTGCCAGGTACATTTCGCCAATTATTTGGTTGTTGAAGAGCCCCGGCGCAATTATGGGCAGCCAGACTTTCTTCTTGACAATCACTGTTGCTTTTGATTGTTTTGCCATTTGCAGACGGAAAATCAGGGAAGGGGTTTATAAAAGTTGTGGAAATCCGCAATATGCAAGCGCATGTTTAAAAATAGCATTGCAATCTAATACGTTATGATTGAGTATGACGTCCTTTTGCATAAACTAATCAGTTCTGAGGCGAGAATGCATTATTTCAAAGAGAGCGGTTTTGCGTGTGCCTTAAAAAAAGGAGATGGAAATTTATGCAAGATACAAGTCAATGCTTGAAACTCATCCTTTCCGTTTGCAAAGAGCAGACGAATTAGAGACGATTCTAAAAATTATTGATGAAGAGCTTGCAAGAAAGGATTCCCTTCCATGTTGCACGTCCTGCGTGAACAACAATGAGGATGCAGTTGTTGTTGCTTTTGGAAAGAAGTGGGTTGCAAGGAATTATTCCTCTCTTGCCGGAAAGGCTAAAAAGTCAAAAGACTTGAATGAATTTTTAGGCAATCTTTCACAAAAAGGACGCGATTGTTTGCAGAGGGCTTTGCGTGATTCTAATCCTGTAATCTGCTAGAAAGTGGGTCTTAGGTATAATGATGCGCCGCTTTATATTTGTCCTCGCTTTAAAAATCACCCTTATGACGCATCAATTGGGATATTTGATGAAGTTCAAAAACGCGATAGAAGGATTCTTGCAGGGATGAGGAAAAAATATGTTGAAGAACTTGAGAAATTGGTGGGAAACCCGCCTTCCAGAAGAATCTGATAATTAAACGTCCAGTTCCCTTACTTCCTTTGCGTGCTGTTGTATGAATTCTCTTCTTGGCTCTACTTCCTCGCCCATCAGTATTGAGAATATTTCGTCTGCCTCTACTGCATCTTCTATTGTGACTTGTTTGAGTATTCTGACTGCGGGGTTCATTGTTGTCTCCCAGAGTTGCTTTGGATTCATTTCTCCCAGACCCTTGTAACGCTGGACTGTTACTCCTTCTTCTCCAAATTCCTTGACGAGTTTGTCGCGCTCTTCTTCTGTATATGCATAAGCCTCCTTCTTGCCCTTTGCCACCCTGAATAATGGCGGTTGTGCGAGATAAACATGGCCGTTCTGTATTAATTGGGGCATTTGCCTGTAAAAGAATGTCAATAATAGGCAGGCAATGTGGTGGCCGTCAACGTCAGCATCAGTCATTATGATTATTTTATGATACCTGAGCTTGCTTATGTCAAATTCCTCGCCTATGCCTGTTCCTATTGCTGTTATCATTGCTGCTATCTCGTTGTTCTGCAGGACTTTGACCAGTCTTGCTTTCTCGACGTTTATGATTTTGCCGCGTAGGGGGAGTATTGCCTGGAATTCGCGGTTTCTGCCTTGTTTTGCGCTTCCGCCTGCGCTGTCTCCCTCAACAAGGTAGAGTTCGCATTTTTCTGGCTCGTTTGATGAGCAGTCAGCGAGTTTTCCTGGCAGCATTCCTGTCTCTAGAGCTCCTTTTCTCCTGACCAGCTCTCTTGCCTTTCTGGCTGCTTCCCGAGCCCTTGCTGCCTCAACGCACTTGCCAACAATTGCCCTGATTGCTGATGGGTTTTCCTCAAAGAATTCGCCAAGCTTTTCGCTGACTATTGAGTCAACCATTCCTTTTACTTCGCTGTTTCCAAGCTTTGTCTTTGTTTGTCCTTCAAACTGGGGGTCAGGGACTTTTACCGAGATTATTGCGGTCAAGCCCTCTCTGACGTCTTCGCTTGACAAGGTTATGTCTTTTTCGAGCAGGTTGTGCTTTTCTGCGTACTTGTTTATTGTTCTTGTGAGTGCTGTCTTGAATCCTGACAAGTGGGTTCCGCCTTCGTGTGTGTTGATGTTGTTGACGAATGAATACACTGTTTCAGAATAGTCTGTGGTGTACTGAAGTGCGACTTCAACCACGTAATTGTCCTGCGATTTCTCAAAATAAAACGCCTTGTGGAGTGCTTGCTTGCCCTTGTTCAGGTGCTCGACAAAGCTTTTTATTCCTCCGTCATACTTGAACACTACCTCTTTTTCAGTTCTTTCATCAATCAGTTTTATCTCAACCCCTTTGTTTAGGAATGCGAGCTCTCGGAGCCTTGCTGAAAGCGTGTCAAAGCTCCATTCGGCTTTTTCCATTATTGTAAAGTCAGGGATGAACTTGATTGTTGTTCCTGTTCCTTCTGCAGGACCGACAACAACTGCGTCGTCTGTGACTGGCTTTCCTTTGTTTAATTCAATCCGCCACAGTTTTCCGTCCCTCCTGACTTCTGCTATCAGGTGTTCGGAAAGTGCTGCAGTCACTGAGATTCCAACGCCGTGCAGGCCTCCTGAGACCTTGTAGACGTTTTTGTCAAACTTTCCGCCTGCGTGCAGGACTGTGAGGACGACAATGAGTGCTGACTTGTTGAATTTGGGGTGCGTGTCTACGGGAATTCCCCTGCCATTGTCAATCACGCTGAGGTAGCCGTCCTTGTGGATTATTACTGTGATGCTTGTGCAATATCCTGCCAGTGCCTCATCAATGCTATTGTCAATGGCTTCGTATGCCATATGATGCATTCCACGCACGTCTGTTGAACCGATGAACATTCCGGGGCGTTTCCTGACTGCTTCCAGCCCTTCAAGTACTTGGATTTCCTTTGCCCCATATGATGCATGTTCATGTTTTGCAGGTTCGTCTGGCATGGTGTTATCGTCGTAAAAATACGCCCTCAAATCACGTAAAGAAAAACCAGCCGGTGGTATATAAACCTTTGCATTGAAAAATGGCTTTATAGCCCTTAAAACATCAGAAAACGGGGTTTTTAGCCCGTCTAATGCCGTCTTTTTTCGGCTTTAAACGAGTACAAATATTTATTAAGCATTTCTTCTGTGATTGCTTTAAGACTGCATTGTGGCGTGATAAAAACAACCTGCTCTTTTCCTTCTGTTATGATTTTGGGCTGATTCAGTAATGAAACATAAGGCAACAGATGGAATTTGTGGGGAAATATTTTTCGAGGCTTTCCTATTGCAATTGCGGTATTAGCTCCACGTATGAAAACCCATGTGTCAAGATATTCGCGGTGGAGATTACACGTTTCTATGTATTGTTCTACTTCTTTAATAGTTGTAGGAAAAAAGGTCTTGAACTGTTGAAGCTGAATTCCTATTTCGCCGTCTTTTATTATGTTCTGGCGCCTGTGTCGTCAAGCATCATATAAGGAGCCTGGTCAAAATAAACAAAATCGTTTTGGTCTGTGGTTTTGTATCTTCCATAATGATGCTCCGTTTCTCCAATTAATGTATACATATACCATTCGCCTGGCTTTCCGTACCTTGCGCTAAAGCGTTCCTCTTCTTTTTGCGGTTTTCCAAAACCTGTCATAAAATATCATAAACCCGCAGGGTATTTAAAAAAGTGGGCATTAAAACAGCCAGTGCCCCTGTAGGCTAGTGGATAGACTTAAGGGTTCCGGTCCCTTAGACCCGGGTTCGACTCCCGGCAGGGGCGTTTTTATTCTTTTTGGATGGCTTTCCTCCTCATTGCAGGAATGCCGTAGTATGCAATTATTGCTGTTGCTATTGCAATAATCCAGAATAATTTTCCGCTCAGCCTTCCAAGTGCGACAAGCGCAAGGGAAACAACAAGCACTGCAATCACTGCAACCGCAATCGCTTTTATTGCGGTTTCCATTATGTCACCTGCTTCAGCGCTGCAATCGCGACTTCTATCTGTTTTTTGTCAGGTTTTTTTGTTGTTATTTTCTGCGCCCACAAGCCAGGCTGCATTAAGACCTTTAGTATTGTGTTGTTTGGCCAGCGCGCGCTCAGTTTGAGCAGCTCATAAGAAACTCCTGCAATCACAGGTATGAGCAGTATCCTGATAGGCACGTTCACATACCATCTTGGACTGTAGATTAACGAGAACAAAATTATGCTTACGATTATCACGAACATGAGCAACGATGTTCCACATCGCGAATGCACTGTTGAGTATTTTCTCACGTTCTCAGGCGTTAATGCGCGCCCCTGCTCCATGCAGTGCACTGCCATGTGCTCTGCGCCGTGGTACTGGTACATCCTGCGCACGTCCTTGAAAAACCCTATGAACCAGATGTATGCAAGGAAAATAACAACCCTGAACGCACCGTCTATCAGGTTGAATGCAATCCCACGGGTTTCTGTGAAGAACCTTGCAAGATAATATGGCGCTATGACAAAAATTACTATTGCAAGCGCAAGCGAGAGCAGGATTGTGAGCCCTGTCTGCCAGAATTCAAGCTTTTCCCTCTCTTCTGCCTGCTGGTTTGCGCTCCAGTTGAGCATTTTTATTCCCACAACCATCATTTCTCCGAGGAAAATCACTCCACGGATTATTGGCAGCTTTAGAATCAGGCTTTTCTGCGTTAATGAGACGTGCCTTTTCCTTGTTTTCACTATCTTGCCTTCAGGGGTTCTGGCTGCAGCGCCCACCCAATTAGGTGTTTTCATCATTACCCCCTCGATGAGCGCCTGGCCGCCGACATAGAATTTTTTCATCACACTGTCACCATTTCTCCTGGCTTGAGGATTACTGCCCTGTGCTCTTTTTCTCGCTCAATGATTTCCTTGAACAATTCCGCGTCATCCCGCGTGCCTTCAGTGTAGCCCCAGTGCGCAGGTATTGCAATTTTTGCCTTCATTGCGCAGACTGCTTTTGCCGCCTCTTCAGGGGTCATTGTCATTGTGCCTCCGACAGGAATAATCACCACGTCAGGGGCAAGCCCAATCATTTCCGGAAGCAAGTCTGTGTCCGATGTATAATAAATTTTCTTCATCTCGCTTTCAATCAAGAACCCGATTACAAAACCCTCTTCATCATGCCCGCCAATGTGGTGCAATGTTTTTGCTGGCATTGCCCTTATTATTATTATCCCATCTGCTGTTTTTTTGTCTCCTGCTTTCATTGCTATGCAGCCGTTGAACTGCCGAGCCACCTCGGCAGTGCCAAAAATCATTGTGTCATCGCCAAGAAGCCTTTCCACGCTTTCTCTTGTGCAGTGCTCAGGATGCCAGTGCGACACAAGGATTATGTTTGCCTTGGGGAGTTTTAGAGGCGAGAATGGGTCGATGCGAGGGTCTATATAGATTGCCTTTCCTATTGTCTCAATTAGGAATGTTGCATGGCCGAGCCACGTTATGCGCATGCATATCGCGTCGTATTTCAATATAATAATGTTTCTGTATGACTCCCTTAAGCGAAAGTTTTATAAACACCTTGTTTCTATTGGTTTTTAGAAAAATTCTGGATAAGTGGTTATTAATGACTGAAGCCAAGGATTTGCAACCGAAGACCGGGACAACAACCATTTGCGTGATGTGCAAGGATGGTGTCGTTCTGGCAGCAGACAGGAGGGCAAGCGGGGGAGGGATGGTTCTCCACAAGCGCGCCCAGAAGATTGTGCCAATTACTGACATGATTGCGGTTACGACTTCAGGAAATGTTTCAGATGTCCAGCTCATAACCAAGCTGGCAAAGGCAGAAATCAAGCTCAAGGATGTTCAGGTTTACCGCCCAACAACTGTGAGGGAAGCGGCAAACCTTGTGGCAGGTATGCTTTACAGCACGTTCCGCAGGCCAAGCATGATACTCAGTGTTGCTTCCTTGATGATGGCAGGCAAGGATAATGAGGGCTTCCACGGGTATGAGCTGAGCCCTGATGGCAGCGTGATGGAGATAAAGGATTTTGCTGCAGATGGGTCAGGAATGGTTTTTGCCCTTGGCGTCCTTGAAACATTATACCGGAAGAATATGACCTTAGATGAGGGCATCAAGCTTGCTGTCAAGGCGGTCAATGCAGCCCTTCAGCGTGACACTGCATCTGGCAATGGCATTGATGTGGTGACCATAACTGATAAGGGAATTCAAAAAGTGCTTGAGAAGGAACTCGAGATAAGGCTTGAGGCTTAAGACCCGCTTTCTTTTCTGCAGGGTCTTTTGGAAGAACAAGAGGCAAAACAAAAACATGGCAGATATCATAAAGGAAATTCTGAACATGCTGCCAGAAGGCAAGATCTCAGACGCAGTCTTCGAAGGCGCGAACATAGTCTTGTACACCAAAGACAAGAAGTTTTTTCTTGATGATGGGGGCGCTGTGAGGGCAGCTGTCAACGCGTTAAAGAAGCGCATTGAGCTGCGCCCTGATCCTAAGATTTCTGAGGACCAGGAAAAGGCAGAGAAAGCCATCAAGAAGATACTTCCTGCAGAGTCAGGCGTCACAAGCATATCCTTTGAGCCGCAACGCTCAATAGTCACGATTGAGGCAGAAAAGCCAGGGCTTGCGATTGGCAAGCAGGGCGCACTGCTCAGGGAAATCAGGGAAAAGTGTCTTTGGGTGCCTGTGGTCAGGCGCACTCCTGCAATAAGGTCCGTGCTGATTGAGAACATCAGGGCTGTGCTTTTCCAGAATTCAGAATACCGCAGGAAGTTCCTTGACAAGGTCGGCCACAGGATTTATGACGGGTGGATAAGGGAGAAGAAGAACGAATGGGTAAGGCTTACTTTTCTTGGTGGTGCAAGGCAGGTTGGGAGGAGCTGCATTTTGCTTCAGACTCCAGAGTCAAGGGTGTTGATTGATTGCGGGATAAACGTTGCTTCAGACCAGGAGCCCTACCCGTATCTTGACGTACCTGAATTCCATTTGAATGAGCTTGATGCTGTCATCGTGACGCATTCGCATCTTGACCACTCTGGATTTGTCCCTTACCTGTTCAAGTACGGCTACCGCGGTCCTGTTTACTGCACTGCGCCGACAAGGGACGTGATGTCCTTGTTGCAGCTTGATTACGTGAAGTTAATGAAGGCGGAGAACAGAGACCCGCTGTATGACACAGACCATATCAAGGAGATGGTTAAGCACACGATCACGCTTGAGTATGATGAGGTCACTGACATCACGCCGGATGTGCGAATCACGCTGTACAACTCAGGACACATTCTTGGCGCCTCAATGGTGCACTTTAACATAGGCAATGGTTTGCACAACCTGCTTTACACGAGCGATCTTAAGTTTGGCAAGACTCCTTTGCTTGAGCCGGCAATAACGCAATTTCCTCGTCTTGAAACGGTAATCATCGAGGCGACGTACGGCGGAAAAACAAATGTCCTTGGCTCGCCGCACGAGCAGGATGACCTTCTTAAGAACATCATCAAGGAAACAATCAATCGCGGTGGAAAGGTATTGATGCCTGTCCTTGGTTCGGGGAGGGCGCAGGACGTAATGGTCATGATAGAGGAAATGGTGCGGAAAAAAGAGCTTGACCCGATTCCTGTGTATGTTGATGGGATGGTTTGGGATGTTACTGCAATCCACACGGCATATCCCGAATACCTTAACAAAGTTATCCGTAAGGCAATCTTCCACAAGGATGAGAACCCATTCCTCAACCCAATATTTAAGCATGTTGGTTCGCCAAAAGAGCGTCAGCAGGTGCTTGAGGAAACAGGGCCTTGCGTAATACTTGCGACTTCAGGAATGATGGTGGGGGGTCCGTCTGTGGAGTACTTCAAGAACCTTGCAGACAATCCGAAAAACAGCATAGTTTTCACGTGTTACCAGCCAGAGGGCGCGCTTGGCTACCGCATAATGCACGGCGAGAAAGAGTTCGTTTTCACAGAGGAGGGCCAGCAGCGCGTTGTGCCTGTAAAAATGGAGGTGTGCCGTGTTGAGATTTCAGACCATTCTGACAGGAAGCAATTGATGAACTTTATTTTCAAGTCAACGCCGCGGCCGAAGAAAGTCGTCGTAAACCATGGCGAGAACTCAAGGGTGCTTGACCTTGCCTCAAGCATTCACAAGCTCGGCAGGATAGAGACAGTGGCTCCAAGGAATCTTGAGAGCATAAGGCTGAAGTGAGTTTTTCACTACTTTTAAAAAGACCCATTCACTTTCAGTATAGGGGTTGAGATGATGGCAAAACTTACGGGATTGGCTTTATTGCTTTTGATTTTGGGAGTGGGATCACTTGTACTGCCACTGGTGGGGCTGCAGTTCAAGATATTTATGATATTTGAGCTCCTTATGGGCGCTAATGCATGGGTTGCATCAGTAACATGCATAGTTCTTGGAGTAATGCTTATGGCAGTCCAGGTGATAACGTCAAGGCAAAAGCGAAGGGCGCAATAATCTCAGAAAGGCGGCAGGTCGCAGTTCCACCTGCAGGCGTCATAGTCTGCTTGGCATCTTCTTAGGGCTGTTTCGAGAACACTGTCGCACACTGTTTTTTCAGCATCGCATTTTGCACGCACCTTGTACGCCTTTTCAGCGCACACATCGCCTTCTGCCCTGCACGCATTAAGGCACTCAATCCTCTTGCCTTGCGACAGAACAGTTCCTGCAAGGGCAATGATGAGGACAATGCCGACAATAGCAATTACCAAATGCCTCATGATGATTTGTTTTCGTGCTTGGGTATAAAAATGTTTTCCAAACGATAACTTTTTATACAGCCCAGAGGCAAGTCCTTGCCGTGGGAAAGCCAAATCCTTTTGAAAACGCGATAAGGAATCTTGAGCAGGCAAACGAATACGCAGGAGTCAAGGACGAAATTTTTGAGAAAATAAAAAAGCCGGAGAAAATTCATGAGTTCACGATTCATGCTGGCGGAAAAAAGTATCAGGGCTATCGCGTCCAGCATAATTCTGCAAGGGGGCCGTACAAGGGGGGAATACGGTTCCACCCAAAGGTTGACATTGATGAAGTGAAGGCATTGGCAACGTGGATGTCATTGAAGTGCGCTGTTGTTGACATTCCTTATGGTGGCGGCAAGGGTGGTGTTGCGTGCAATCCAAAAGAAATGACCAAGGATGAGCTTGAGGCTGTTGCGAGGGGTTGGGCTAAGGCAATGGTTCCGCATATTGGCGCGTGGAAGGATGTTCCTGCTCCTGATGTTAATACTGATGGTCAGGTTATGGCTTGGATTCTTGATGAATATGAGAAGATCACTGGAAAAAAAGAGCCTGCTGTGATTACGGGAAAGCCATTGGAGCTTGGCGGCTCGCTTGGAAGGGACAAGGCAACTTCGCAAGGCGGATTTTTCGTGCTTAGGGAGGCAATGAGGACAAACAAGATTAGGCACAACACGGTCGCAATACAGGGTTTGGGTAATGTTGGCGGCTGGCTTGCAGAAATACTTCATAACGAAAAATTCAATGTCGTGGCTGTCTCTGATTCAAAAGGCGGGATTTACAATGAAAAAGGTCTTGACATCCCGAAAGTGCTTGAGCAAAAGGAAAAAACAGGCACTGTCAAGGACTTCCCTGGAGCAAAAAACATCACAAATGAGGAAATTCTTACGTTGCCTGTTGACATTCTGGCGCCTTGTGCTTTGGAGAATGTCATTACTGGACTGAATGCTGGCGCGATTAAGGCAAAACTGATTCTTGAAATGGCAAACGGCCCGACAACCCCTGAGGCAGATGAAGTTCTGAACTCAAAAGGCGTTATTGTCATCCCAGACATCCTTGCAAATGCAGGCGGAGTCACAGTCAGTTATTTTGAGTGGGTACAGAATTTGTCAGGCTATTATTGGTCTCTTGAAGAGGTTGACAAAAAGCTTGAGCGCCAGATGACAAAGGCATTTGACGATGTCCACAAGACTGCGCAAAAGCACAAGATTTCTTACCGGCTTGCTGCCAACGTGCTTGCGCTTGAAAGAATAGCAAGGGCAATGGAATTGCGGGGCTGGTAGATTATTTCATTCTTCTGAGAATCCTGAACAGCATAATGATTATCAGCACGTGCAGTATCATGATGATTTCCGCAAGAGGAAGGTTAAGCCCGAAAAGTATCATTCTCCCACCCTTTCTTCCTTCATCCTCATTTGGACTTTCTTGTGCTCCTGTTGTTTTTTGAGCTTCATTAATATTTTCCACACGAGCATGAATTCAACAAGCACTGCCAGCAGGTTTAGTGCAACAAGGATGTTCAGCTGGACATCAATCCCGAACAAGTACATTTTTTCACCTCAAAGTGTATGTTTCCCTTCCTGTCATGCTTGGCGCGTAAAGCCTTGCGTCAATTATGTCTGCATTCATGCCTGCCTTTCCAAGCCTGTATTCGTGGCCGTAAATGGCAACACTGTTAGCAGGAAGCCTTAATGGTCCAAGCAGTTCTGCCAAAAGCGTGCTTCTTCCATGGTTGAGGTCGACCTCAATATTTATGCTTTTCTCCTTGTTTCCGCGGTTGTCAACAACAAAGTAAAGCACAAGCACCCCTGGGCTGAGCCATTCTCCTGCAACCTCAAAAGGGTGCACGTCAACAATGAACGGCGCAATTGTAGACTTAACCCTTGACGGCCCTGAATAAGCGCTGATGCCTATGTCAACTGTCTTTGGCTGCATTACAGGAGGGATAAGGATGAATTCATATGGCTCTGTTTTTCTGGGCATCAGCCTTGGGAGGGGCTCTGGCCCGATGACTTTCCAGTCAAGGGCTCTTGCTTCTGCCTGTCCGTGGTTTTTCCACCCTCCGATCATTGTGTTCCACAAAACCATTGGGGCAGGGTGAGCGTTTGCGAATGCGGTGTAAATGCGCGGGGTTGTGACCCTGTACGTGACGTCCTCGACAGACAGGTAGTTGTTGTTCTGGAATATGCCGTGCATTGTTTTTTTCTCAAGGATGTATCCGCGCTCAGGCGTGAGGTTGAGCGTGAGGTTTCCGAGGAAGCCGGGCCTGAATATGCGTGTTTCTGGTATTATTTCTGGCAGTTCCTCTCTTGGCTCAAGGGGCTTGCATGGTCGCACTGTTGGTGGCTTGAGGCGGTCTGTCATGTTTGGGCACGCAATCCTTGGCCAGCAGTTCCTGTACTGGAAGCCGTCGTCAAGGCACGGCCCCCATGGGTCGCACTGCCAGAACACAATGCATCCTCCGGGATATCCTCCTGAGCCACCTCCTGGAGGCGGTACTGGTGGAGGGCACTCAAACTCAATGTCAGCATAGAGATAATACATTATTGTTGTCTTGTTAGGCGCGACAAGCAGTGCTTCAAAGTCAAAATAGCTCTTGTTGTAGCCCGCAATGTTCCGTTCGATTTGCGTTATGAATACAATGTCATTGCCCTGGTTGAAATAGCCCTCCCTGAAAGTGAAGTTCTGGGGGCTTTCATTTACATATGGAAATGTTGTTGGTACATTTGCGATTGTTCCGCTTGGGAGGTCAAATGTGCTTACTGTCGTGAATGTCTTACTTCCGCTGTCCGACCCGTTTCCCGTGAGCTTGTCAAGAATGTTCAGGTCGCCTGCAACAAGCCCTGTGGGTGGGGTGCTAGTATTGCTGAATGCGATGTAGCCCCTTACAAATAGCGGGTTGTCGCAGGGTATTGTGAAGTTTATATTTGTGGCATTGACAAGACTTCCTGTTGCATTGACGACTATGGGGCTTTGTGGCGCAGTGCCAAAATAAACCTTGCCTGCATATCCCTGCCAGTGGTCTGTCTGGCGCAAAAGGCCGATTTGCACGAGCCAGGTGATATTGCCTCCCTGGGCAGTTATGTTATACGACGCTGTTGCGTCAACAAATACTGCTGCCACAACAACCAGAATCAGCGTTATTAAGAGGATTTTCGTGTTCACGTCATTTTTCCCCGCCACTTGCGGTAATCAAGATCTCCTGAATAATGCCTGTCCTTTTTCGACCTGCGCCAGAGCACAAATAGGACTATCACGAGTATGAGGAGAACTGCAATCATACCAACAATCATTATCGTTGTGTACTCGCCTGCCATTCTGAACGGCACTATTTCGTCTATGACGCTGAACAACAACCCTTCACGGGCACCATAGAGCACGCGCACGTGCACTGTTGGGTTGTCTGCTATGTCAACAGGAGTCATACGTTGCTTTATCCTGAATGTTTCCCCGCTGTGGGCACGGACGAATGCCTGTCCCGGATAACTTATTAGCTGTGGCTCATCGTCTATGATAAGGTCGATGAGATTAATTGAGGCATAGCAGTCTGAGTTGGACGGGTTGTCAAGCCTTACAGAAATGCGCTGTGTCCTCTTGTCAAAAGCGACCCTGCCCAACTTCAGCTCGCACTGGTCATTTGCAGTCGAAACCCGTATTGGAACCTGCGCTGCTATTGCCCTGTCCATTATTTCAGGCGACTCGCCGTAAACCGTGAACACGTCTGCTGTCAGATTCCTCTTCTGGGCGACGTACTCTGATAGGTCTATCGAATACCTGAAACCACGTGTTTCGTTGCGCTCAAGCCGTTGCAGATCCTTGTCGCCGACTGTCTGGATTGGTGTGCCGTCAACCATTACGCTTATTGTTCCAAAGAGCGTTGCCCTGCTGCCGCTGTTCCTGTAAACAACTTCAAGGGTCTTTTCAAGCGTGTTGTACTGCACGTATGCAAGGTCAATTCTTATCACCAGCGCAGGTAGGTAGAACATATCAAGTGCCTTTATGGGCTCGTATTCTGATAAACCCATTGGAATGCCCTGACCGATTTTGACAAAGACAGGGAGCCCTGTTGAGTCCTTTAGCATTTTTGCAGCCCTTGTGAGCTCATTTCCTATCAGCACTGCTGTCTTCAAATTGCTGTTTTTGACAAAGTTAATTGTGTTTTCCAGCACCCTTTCTTTGCCGACAAGTATTATCGGCTCACCGCCTATTATCTGGCTTTCAAGGAATTCTCCGCTTGTTAGAATTGCTTGTTTTGGGTCTGGCACTGCTTGGAAGTACCTGTTCAGGATTTCAATATTGTCCTTGTAACGGTGGCCAGTGTCTATTATCTCAGGAGAGAATCCTGAAAGCTTCTCAAGCACTGTTTTAGAGACTTGTCCGTAAATAAGCAGTTTGTCAATCTTTTGCTGCGATGCAAGGAAGCTGAAAACCTGGTCTATGTTCTTATCTTCTGCAAAGATGACAAACGCATTTGTGGCAATGGCATACGGCGCGACAGAAACAGCGTTAAAGCCGTAGGTGGGGTCGATTATGATGAACCGCGTCAAGTTCAGCTCTTTTGCCAGCGCTAGATTGAGTGCAAGTCCGCCCCGCGAGAATACAGTCTTTGGATCGTATCCTAGCCTGCGCAGGTAGCCTCCCAGATTTGCCGAATAAGGAAGGTGCTCTGATTCGATTATGAGCAAGTTGTCGCTGGGCGGTAATACCTTTTCAAGCACAGTCACGTATCTTTTGCTGGTCAGGAAGATTGAAGGGTTGCCTGTCAGGCGTGCAAAGAGCATTCCGCTGTAGACATCAATCCAATCTTGGGAGTTTATGATAACGGAGTCTGCAATTCCTGTTGGCACTAATATGCTTGTTAGAAGAAAGGTAAATACAACTAGCACTGCCTCTTTTTGCATAAGGAAAAAAAAGAAAAGAAATAGAATAAAAAGTTATCGGTTTACTCAATCTCTGCGTACAAATAGTAAGTAGTGAACCCTGTTGTCTTGTTCACTGGCACCAATAGCTGGAAGTTGTATTCTCCACCGTCAAATCCTGATGTGCCGTCAACTTCAAGGAGGCCTGTATAGATTGTTTCGTTCGTGGCTCCTGTTGCAGTCCTCAGTATCAAGTTTTCAAAGAAGTTTGTTGTTTTCTGCCTTGAGCCATTTACGAAGGGCAGGGCTGAGCATGCGGTGCTTGAGTTGATTTCTATTTTTCCAACGCGGA
>JAWCLR010000003.1:0-65795 GCA_038850615.1 Candidatus Woesearchaeota archaeon
ACAGGAGTAATGAAAGTCGGCGACAAGGTCATCATAATGCCCGCCCGTGAAGGAAAGGGAGTCACAGGCGAGGTCAAGAGCATTGAAATGCACCACGAGGCAATCCCAGAAGCAGAACCAGGAGACAACGTTGGTTTCAACGTCCGCGGCATAGAGCAAAAGGACATTGCGCGTGGAGACGTCCTTGGAAAGGTTGACAACCCGCCGACAGTTGCGACAGAATTCACTGCCCAGCTCGTGGTATTGAACCATCCGACTGTAATCACTGCAGGATACACTCCAGTCTTCCACATCCACACAGCGCAAGTTGCGTGCCAGTTTGTGGAGCTCGTGAAGAAGATAAACCCTGCAACAGGCGAAACGCTTCAGGAAAAGCCTGACTTCATCAAGAACGGCGACGTTGCAGTCGTTAGGATAAAGCCTATGCAGCCGCTCGTGATTGAGAAGCAAAAGGACATCCCGAAGCTCGCAAAGTTCGCAGTCAGGGACTCAGGAAACACGGTCGCTGCAGGAATGTGCATAGACCTAGTCAAGAAGGCCTAAACAACCTTCCATTTTTTTTGTTTTAATCATGGGAAACCAGCATTATGCAAAAAGCACGCATCAAGTTGGCGAGCATTGACATAGACAAGCTCAATCAGACATGCGCTTACATTAAAGATATTGCCGAAAAGACAGGCGTGGACATACGCGGGCCCATCCCTCTTCCTACAAAGAGAATGAAAGTGACCACGAAAAGGTCTCCTTGCGGTCGCGGAACAGCCACTTGGGAGCGCTTTGAGATGCGCGTCCACAAGCGTCTCATAGACCTCGGCTTGGACGAAAGGGCTTTAAGGCTCGTCATGCGCGTGCCAATCCCCGAAGGGCTTAATATTGAGATAGAAATGGTTGATGTCTGATTCTTTGCGCAGTCTTTATATACCAAATTGTTTAGTTCCAGACCCATGCAGGAAATGCTTGATGTCGTCAATGAGAAGAACAAGGTCGTGGGAAAAGAAGCCCGCGAAAAATGCCACAAAAAATTCCTTGCCCACAGGATAATTCAGGCATTCGTGTTTGACAAAAAAGGCAGGATATTTGTTGCGAAAAGAAGCAAGAGAAAAGCGGTTTATCCAGGACTTCTTGATGTTTCCATTGCAGGACACGTTGACGCAGGCGAAACATACCATCAGGCAGCAATAAGGGAAATACACGAGGAACTCGGAATCAAGCCAAAAAACATCAAGCAATTGTTCAAGTTCAGGCACAAGACAAAACCAGAAAATGCATTCATCGTACAATACCAATTAACGGTTCCTCGTGTTGGAAAACTGAACAAGAGAGAAATTGAAAGCGGCAAATTCATTGAATGGGGAAAAATGCTTGACATGCTAAAAAGAACACCAAAAAAATTCGCGCCAACATCACGCGCCGCACTAAAAATCCACAAAAAGAACGCCACCGCCCGGACAGGGGTCAACTGCTATTGACGAGCCCGTGCAGTGGCTTCACTTCCGTTACGCCGGCGCCCGGATTTGAACCGGGATGCCCGTAAGGGCGCGGTTTGCACGACACCTGGTTCGAGATTCAGCACTTTGTTCCGCTGCACTACCAGGTTATGCGACGCCGGCAAGAGAATTTATTAGCTTTTCTTGCTTTGCAGGATGATTAAACCCCACACGATTTAAAAAGTTTTGCCTATCATATTTACGATTAATTGAGAGAATGTGATTTGTGTTCCAATTCTTTTGTTTTCTATGATAAACATACAATCTGCTTTGGATTCCCAGCTCCCTCAAGAAGTCCTTGCACCTGCCTGAGACCAATCTCATTTACGCTATTAACAACAATAGTATTGCGCCCAACATATGCTTCTGAATCAAAGAAAGCCCTCAACCATTCTATTTTGCATTCTAAGTTATCCAGAACAGGATACGGCAATCTCCATGCAAGTCCTTGAAAACTTTGCCAACGAGCTTAATTCTGTTCCTACAGTCTTATGCACAATTCTGACCCTATAATGATTCGGCTCATTGGTTATTGTGGGTTTCCGGCCATAAAGCTTTTGAAAAGTATCAGCTATTAAGTGTGCAACTTCTAAATTATCTGGATAGAAGACAATATCATAACGAACATTATTTCTTTGTTTACGGATTACAAGAGACCCATCTCCTTGTAAGTAAGTAATAATTCTTGATAGAAATTTATTGTGCGCGCTTATATCTTTAATTGATGATTCATGTTCGTGGACTGCTTGTTTTTCCCCATCTCACAAGCACCCTTTGGCGTTGAAGTTCAGATGAAAAATCCATCACCAAAACAAGATTGAACAATAATATAAATGCCACGCAAGCACGACCAGTGACCAGTGAAGCATTTTTAAACCTTGCCTTAATTACTGCACACATGGTAAGAGTCTGGCTTGTCCCGCCCGAATGCCTTGATGACCAGCGCCTGCTTGGCGAACACCTCGAAATCCACATAATCATCGGCGCAATCGCAAAAAGACATCAGGGAAAAAAAGGCGGGTGGGTAAATCATCCTGAAACAATAAGGTATGAAAACAGGGTAAAAGCGCTCATCAAAAGACACCAAAAACTGATTGAGGAAATGAAAAAGCGCGGCTGGAACGCAGGAAAAATCCACAAGACACCGCTTCCAACAAAAGGAATCCCAAAAAGCGCATTCAAGGACTTCAAGCCAACAAAACAAATGATTCTAAAGGACATTTCTGACCTGAAAAAGCGCTGGAAAAAAGAAGGAAAGAAAGGCGGAAGAGTGCCTTTGAGTTCCTATAACGCCCCCGACGGACAATGAAAATCCCGATTCGCAAGCTCATCAGGAATTTTCAAACCCGCGTGTGCGTTCTCACTACGTTCGAACGCCCCCGACGGGATTTGAACCCGTGTCAAAGCCGCGAGAGGGCTTTATCCTTGGCCGCTAGACGACAGGGGCATCACTACGACGAAAAACCAAGCGTGGCTTTTAAAGTTTATGTCTGCCTCTGAAACCGCTTCAGCACGAAAGGAATCATGTCAACCAAGTCGCTCGCAAGATAACCAAAGCCCTTTTTCTTGTAAAGAATGTCCGCCGCCTTGCCGTTTACGAAAGCAGCGGCGCAGGCAGCCCTGAAAGCGTCATTGCCCTGCGCCATCAAGCCAGCAACAATGCCTGCAAGAACATCGCCCGTGCCTCCATGCGTCATTCCGGCATTGCCTGTTGAATTCACTGCAATTTTGTCCATTGAAATGATTTCTGTTTTTGGATGCCCTTTCTTGACGAGCACGTTTGACCCCAGATGCTTTTGCAAATCCCCGGCCGCAATATTGCTGTTCTCAAGCAAAGCCTCAAACTCCTTCGCGTGAGGCAAGAACACAGCACCCGACACATCCTGCAACCTTACCACGCGCAATGCCGCTGCGTCAAGCACAAGAGGCCTGTGGACTCGAGTGGCAACCTTCCAGATGAACTCTGCGACTCCGGGTGTGAATGAAATGCCGTTCCCGATTTCAACAACATCCGCCTTTTCTGCAAGCGCAAGGATTTCAGGAATGTTTTTCGGCGTGAAGTTGTTGCACTTTATTTTCTTAGTTATAAGGTCAGGGGCGATGCTGTTAATTGTCCAGGCAACCTTTTCAGGGGCTGCGACGGTGACAAGGTCTGCGCCGCTTCGCAAAACAGCCATTGCGGCCATTCCGACAAGCGCAGGCGCGCCGATGTAGTCCTCGCTTCCGCCAACCACAAGCACCGTGCCATTGTCTCCCTTATGCGAGTCTTTCCTTCTCGGCTTCAGAACAATGTCGCGACTAGTGAGACTCCTCATGGGTTTAGCGGCTTAACCAAATTTTGAGGTGACTTTTTCAGAAACGACTCAATGTTGCTGATTGTTGTGTCAAGAATTCTCTCCAACGCTTCCTTGGAATAGAAAGCACAATGTGGCGTAACGTAAACATTGGGCTGCTCAAAAAGCACGTGCTCTGCAAGAAGGGTTTGGATGTCGCGAGCTTTCTTAAAGCCCTTCGAGAGAAACTCCAATTCCTCCTTTATTGCACATTCCTCCTCAAGAACATCAAGCCCCACTCCGGAGAATATCTTTCTTGATATGCCCTCCAGGATTGCTCCTGTTTCAATAACAGCGCCGCGCGATGTGTTTATCAGTATTGCACCCTTCTTGACCTTGTTCAGGTTCTTTTTGTTGAGCATATGGGTTGTTTCCTTCGTAAGAGGCACATGGAATGTTATCACATCGGACTCTGAAAGCAATTTCTCAAAAGGCACGTACTTGAACCCGCATTCCTTTGCGAGCTCTTCATTTGGATAAACGTCGTATGCAATAACTTTCATGCCGAAGCCGCAACTGCCGATGTGAGCGACATTCCTGCCAATTCTTCCTGTGCCGACAACGCCAAGGGTTTTGCCTTTCAGGTCAAAGCCACACAACCCCTCAATCTCAAAGTGGGCTTTGCGCGTGCGCTCCACAGCGTCAACAATCTTCCGAGAAATGGCAAGAATCAGCCCGAATGTGTGTTCTGCAACGGTGATATCACCGTACGCTGGCACATTGCTGACAGCAATCTTCCTTTTTGCGCATTCCTTGAGGTCGATATGGTCAAAGCCGGTGCTCCTGGTCGTCACCAGCTTCACCTTTGGCAGAAGGTTAAGCACCTTTTTGTCTATTTTGGAATGGATGAATACCGCGAGAATGTCAGCGCCTTTTGCCTTTGCTGCATTCTCGGGCTTGAGGGCGTCATCAATAAAAACAAGGTTGTGCTTACTCAGCCGTTTCCTGATGTATCTCTTCTGCCAAGGCTCCAGCTCAAAAAATGCTATCGTTGCCACAGCACAAAACGCCTAACAATTAGTATTTAAATATTACGACGCCGCAGCCCGGATTTGAACCGGGATGCCCTTGCGGGCCAGGCTCTCCAGGCCTGTGCAATACCAGGTTATGCGACTGCGGCATTCGCCTTTTCGCGATACCTCTTGTAGAACTGCAAGGTTATGCGACGGCGGCAAACAAAAATTGAGAATAATATCTTATAAAGCTTTCTTACAAAAAAAGAAAAAATTGCGCTTACCTGTGCTTTTCCTTTGTTGTCAGGTGGTGGTAGCCGGAGATAAGCAATGACAGCGCCAGTGCAAGCAAAGCCCACTTCGTGTTGCCTATCCAAACGAGATAGCCTGCAACAAGCGCAATTATCACGTAAAGCCAGCCTCTTGTCTTTGCATCCATTAGTATCACCTCAACGCAGGAATTAACAAATCAGTATATAAACATTATGGCGGTGACGAGATTTGAACTCGTGACCCACGGCTTATGAAACCGTTGCTCTGCCAGGCTGAGCTACACCGCCTTAAAAAAGAACAGGAAAGAAGTTTGTTTAAAAAGCTTGCTCACAGGTTTGCTTTAATTGCTTCCTGCACTTTTTTCATTTCATCATCAGAAAGCGTCTTGTGCGGCCAATGCCTCAATCCGTCATTCCTGAACCTCGGCATTATGTGCAGGTGGGTGTGGAACACCGCCTGGCCTGCTGCCGGCTTTGTGTTTATGCCAACATTGAAGCCGTCAGCATTGACCGCCTTCATAACTGCCGTTGCGATTTTCTTTGTCCTTGTTATCATATCGCTCAACACGTCATCAGGAGTTTCAAGAAGGTCAGCATGATGGGCTCGCGGCACAACAAGGGTGTGACCGGGATTCACGGGCATGATGTCAAGGAATGCCAAAATTTTGTCATTCTCGTAAACCTTCATTGACGGTATTTTTCCCGCAATGATTTTGCAAAAAATGCAGTCGTCCATCCCAATCACCTCAAAGGAATTTTTCAATCTCGGCAAGGTTTTTTATCTTGTTGGCATACGCCCGCGTGCCCTTGCGGTCAACCAGCACTGCCAGCACACCCGCCTTTTCAGCTCCTGCAATATCACTCTCAAGGCTGTCGCCAACCATTACGGCGTCGTCCTTGCCCACGCCGAGCTTCCGAAGCGCAATGTCAAACATTTCAGGATCCGTCTTAAGAAAGCCGGTCTCATATGAGAAACACACTGCATCAAAGAGCTTGTCAAAACCGAACTTCTCAAGCAGTCCTTCCACGGATAATTTCGGGGTATTTGAAACAATGGCAATCTTTATTCCTCTTGATTTCAGCATTTCCAATGCCTGCAGTGTGTCGGGATAAAGCCTTGCAAGGAGCTTGTTCTTGTTCCATATGCCAATCAATCTCTCAATCACCCAGTCAGGAGCCTTAATCCCAAATGCCTCAAAAGCGTCCTTGAACATCTGCGCTTGGTCGTCATACGGCTTTGTCATTGTAAAGCGCTCAAATTTCTCAACAAAATCGCCAAAATGCATTTTTGGACGCATGAACTTGTAAGTCTGCTTCAAAGGCGAATAAGCGCCCTGCTGTACAAGCGTGCCCCAAAAGTCAAACAAAACAGCTTTTTTCATTCTGCCCCTTTGATTCAAACGCCTCCCTGTTTAAAAGATTATGGTAATATGGACCAGCCGAGATTTGAACTCGGAGCCTCACCGCTGCCAGCGGCGCGTTCTGCCGGATTGAACTACTGGCCCGACTGGACCTGCCGGGAATTGAACCCGGCGCCTCACCCGTGCGAGGGGTGCGTTCTACCGATGAACTACAGGCCCTGATGTGTTAAATAATTGTCGTCTTAACCGCTTTAAAAAACTTCTTATTAGAATGGCGCCTGATTAAAAAATAAGGGCGTCAGAAGAAAAATAACGCCCCTTTGGTCTTTGACAGATGCAATGAGCAGGATTTGGTTTAAAAGCTTTGTTGTTTTGCAGTTCAGTCTTTGAGTTTTAGCGCCTTTTTAAGCTTCTCGCGGTCAAAACCCACAATAACTATCTTGTCGTCGAGAATTATTACCGGAACGCCCATTTGCCCGCTTTTCTCAACCATTTCATTAGCGGCATCCTTGTCTTCTGCAACATTGACGTCCTCAAACTCAACCCCGTGCTCTTTCAAATAATCCTTTACCATATGGCAGTAAGGGCATGTTGGCGTTGAGTAAACTTTTACCTTGTGCTTTGGCATAAAAACACCTCATTGCTTGATGTACACGTATTTTGTCTCCCCTTCTGCAATGGAAACCGGCTCAGTGGTCCACCCGCTTTTCACGGCCTGCGTTGTTGAGTTAGCAGGCACGGATTTCGGCCTTACAGCAACAGTTGATTTGTTCTGCTCAGGCAACGGCGCCAACGGGTTCAAAACAGTCTTGTTTACGACCGGCTTTGGCTCAGGCGCGGCAACCGGCTGGGAAACAATCTGAGCAGGTTCGGGCTCGTAAATGCTTTCAGCAACAGGCTTCTCATCCGCAAATTCCACGCAGCCGGCAAGAAACGCAAGAAGCAACAAGACCGTGGTTGTTTTCTTCATATGGGTGCAAAAGCGCTTTAGAGATATTTAAACCTTTCTCGCAATCCAGAAAAACAAGACAATCCCCGCGATAAACATAGGGATATTAAGCGCTTGTCCAAGGGTCAGCGGTCCGACAAATGCGGTTGGCTCGCGGAAATACTCGGCTATGAAGCGGAACACTGAATAAAGCACAAGAAAGAGGGCAAGGAGCGAGCCGTTTGCCATCTTTTTATTCCTCAAGCATAGCAAGACAAAGAAGATAATCACGTCATAAGCAGCTTCGTACAACTGCGACGGGTGCCTGTAACCCTCTGCACCGGGAAACTTCACAGCCCACGGCACATTTGTAATCCTCCCAAAAAGCTCGCCGTTGATGAAATTGCCAATCCTTCCAAGCGCCTGTCCAAGGGCAATTGGAACAACACACACGTCGCAGAGGTTTAGGAAGCGGATTTTCCTGCGCCGCGCAAATAAGTACCCCGCAATAAGTCCGCCAAGAAGCCCGCCGTGAAAACTCAACCCGCCGTGCCATATCGCAATAATCTCGCCCGGATTGGCGAAATAATACGCCGGCTCCCATACCAAGACCTCAAGCAGGCGCGCGCCAATAATCACTCCCGCAACGAGCCACACCATCAGCCAGTCAACATCATCCTGCGTCAGATTTATCATCCCTGTGCGCACAGAACGCCTCACATAAAAATAAACAAAAAGGAAGCTTAATGCCCACATCACGCCATACCATCTCACCTGCAACGGACCAAGCTCAATCAGGACGGGGTTAATCGCGTGCTCAAACATCCGGCAATCCCCTCACGACAAAAGTGATGTATGCGCGCGACCATGCAAGAAGCATCAGCAAAATTATTGCGCCCATCACAAGCGCAGCTGTTTTGCTGATTCCCGCAACCAGCTTAAGGACAGCATTGCCAACAAAAAACTGGGCAATGACAATGGCAACTGCTGGAACCAGCACCAATGCATTCCTGGCTCCTGACACAAATGCTTTTCTCAAATTAAGCAAAGGATATGAAATAATTGCAAAATAGGCAACAAGCCCAAGAATCACGTACATTACTGCACCCGGCGGAGTCCTGCCTGCGCCGATAAAAATGCTCCTAAGCTCAAGAGCTATGCTGATGCAGTGCCAGAGGCAATAAAGCCCGAACCAAAACAGGTTAATTCTAGCAAAGCGCAAAAGAAACAAGCGCCAGTGCGTTTTCAGCCCAGAAAGTATTCCTGCAATGCGCCAAGCAAGCCCCTGAAAAATGCAATAAAGCATGAATACAGCCAACGCAAGCACCAAAAGCAACACAACACACTGCAAGGTGTACCTGCTCACAGGAGGGCTGAAAAGCACGTTCGCCACAGCAGGCCTTGCGCTGCCCTCCACAACGCGCATCTGGACAGAAAGCATGACCCCAATTGCAATTATGTGCTCTGAAATCCTAGCCAGCAATGGCGCTGTCATAAAGCCATACAGGACAAGGAAAGCAAAATCAAGCGCTGCGCTGAAAGGCAAATACCATTTTGCTGAAAAAACAGCCTTCCATGAATGAATCCATTCAATTGCAAACGCAGGTTTTGACCTCTTCATTTTATGGCGCAGGAATAAGCGACTGCGGCGCTGGCACTGGAAACAGCGTGTGAGCATTCAATACAACAAAAAGCAGTCCAAGAAAGACAATCAGGACAACGATAACAAACCAAAAATTCTCGTTCATCAGCGCCTTTACGGCCACCAGCAGCACTTTATGTATGGAAGCAGGCCCTGTTCGCAAACCCCGCCGGCAGCAATAAACTGGTTGGCAGTCCTCAAGTCAGTCACCGCATTGCCACGCGGGCATGCATTTTGCACAGGAACCAGCGTGACTTCGCCTGTCATTGACGGCAGGTTGCCAGTAAAGAACATCACAAGTATCACTATAACGAAAATCGCAACAATACCCCACGTGGCAAGCCAAATATCCTTTGATGTCCCTCGTGTGTCTTCTTCAAGCTGAACAGGTGCTGTTGGGCGGAACTCAAGTTTTTTCTTAACCATTAAGGTTTCACCCCTTTTAAGCTTTAATGCTTGGTTTCAGGGCGACATTAGGGTATATATAGTTTTCGCTTGTTGGTCAGGAAAGGTCTGTGAACTCGCCGTAAGGGCTTATCAGCTTCCAGCCGTTGTCCTTCAGCCTGAGCGTAAGGGTCTGGTTTGACAGCAAAAACCTGCCATCAAGAGTTTCAACCTCAACGGCTGCTGAAACCGTTGACTGGCTTCCTGTGTTTGACTGCTCTGAGGCAAAAACCAGCCTTATGCTCTTAGCGCTCTTGTAAAACCCGTTCAGGTATTTTGCAAAGCTTTCTTCTGTGTGCGCAGTTGGCTCAACTGCCTTCCAGCCGTCAGACACGAGAGTGTACATCGTCTTGTAGTCCTTGGCGCCCCATGCGGCATAATACTTCTGCACAATCTCAACAGGGGTGCCTTCAACAAAAGGCGTCGGCTCCCTTGGCGCGCATGCAGCCAAGAGGGCAAGCAAAAGCAAAACTGCAATGATTTTTTTCATTTTATAAGCAAATAAGGCGATTGGTATTTAATCTTATCGCTTAATCATCTTGACAATCTCGCCGAACACGAGCACGCTTGCTGAGACTCCCACTGCAATAAGCCAGTCCTTAACACCAAGGCTGACAGTGCCGAACAGGTGCTGGAAGAAAGGCACGTAAACAACGGCAAACTGCAGTCCGACTGATAGCATTATTGCAAGCCACAACCACCTGTTCTTGAAAAATCCAACAACAAACAATGATTCTGTTTCAGAACGCTGGTTTAAAACATTGAACATCTGGAACAGCATCAGTGTCGTGAATGCCATTGTCTGCGCCTTTGCCAACTGCAGCTCAGGCTCGTAAAGGTCAAACACAAACAATGTGCCAAGCATCATTATCAAGCCAATAAGCAAAATCATCGTTCCCCTTGACTTGTTGACTATGTTTTCCTCAATCTTTCTTGGCTGCCGCTTCATCACGCCCGGCTCTGCAGGGTCAATTCCGAGTGCAAGTGCTGGCGCACCATCAGTAACAAGATTAATCCACAAAATCATCAATGCTGTTACGGGCAAGGGCCAACCAAGAAGTATCCCAGTGAACAACGTAAGCACCTCACCCATGTTGCTTGAAAGCAAGTACTCAACAAACTTCTTGATATTGTCAAAAATCACCCTTCCCTCCTCAACAGCCCTCACGATTGTTGCAAAATTGTCATCAGCCAAAACCATTGCGCTCGCTTCCTTAGCCACGTCAGTGCCCGTGATGCCCATCGCAATGCCAAGGTCTGCCTTCTTTAATGCAGGCGCGTCATTCACGCCATCACCGGTCATTGCAACAACATGACCTTTTTTTTGCAGTGCTTCCACAATGCGAATCTTGTGAGCAGGATTAACCCTTGCATAAACATTGATTTCCTCAACAAGGGGCTCAAGGTCTGTGATGTGGTCAAGCTCAACGCCAGTGATTGCCTTTCCAGTTATGCCTAGCTCTTTTGCAATTGCCTTTGCGGTTGTCAAATGGTCTCCTGTTATCATCACCACTTTAATTCCTGCAATCTCGCATTTTTGTATTGCCTCCTTGACTTCAGTTCTTGGAGGATCAATCATTGCCTGCAATCCGACAAATATCATGTCAGACTCAAGCTTTTCCTTGCTTCCCGGAACGACCTGCTTGTACGCAAACCCAAGAACCCTTAATGCCCTGTTCGCATACGCCTCGTTCATTGCGAGCACTTTCTCCGCATCGCTTCTTGAGAACCTGACAATCTTTCCATTAACCAATTGCCTTGTGCAGAGCTTCACTATGACTTCTGGCGCACCTTTTGTGCAAACAAGCATTTTTGCACCCATCCTGTGCACAGTAGTCATTATTTTTCGTTCGCTCGTGAACTCAATTTCCCGCAGCCGGGGATAAGTTATGTTCAATTGTTCAACATTAATCCCTGCCTTTCTGGCACTCACAATCAATGCTGCTTCTGTAGGGTCGCCGATGACTTTCCACTCATTGTTTTCTTGCTCAACCTTTGCATTGTTGTTCAGGGCTCCAATCTTGAGAAGCATGCCGAACTGGTCAGGATTTTTTGCAAACCTCCCGATAGGGCTATAGCCAGAGCCAGACACAGGTATTGATTCCTGGTTTGCAAAAACATACTTTACTGTCATCTGATTGTGCGTCATTGTGCCTGTCTTGTCAGCACAAATCACAGAACAAGTACCCAGCGTTTCAACAGAAGGCAGTTTCCGGACAAGGGCCTTGCACTTTGCCATCCTCTGCACGCCAAGAGCCAACGCAACAGTTACCACTGCAGGCAAGCCCTCCGGAATTGCGGCAACAGCCAACGCAATTGCCGCAAGGAACATCTCGAAAACAGGCAACCCATAAAACACGCCAGCACCAAAAACAACAAGCGCAATAATTATCACGAGGACTCCGAGCATTTTGCTGAGGCTTGCAAGCTTTTTCTGCAAAGGAGTCGGCTCTGCCTTTGTTTCCTTGATCATTTTAGCAATCTTGCCTATTTCGGTTGCTACCCCTGTGCTCACAACAACAGCCTTGCCTCTTCCGCTCGTGACAATCGTGCCCGAAAAGACCATATTGTGCTGGTCTGCAACAGAAACATGGTCATGCAACGTTTCTGTGTTCTTCAGCACAGGGGTTGATTCACCAGTGAGTGTAGCTTCCTGCGTGGAAAGGTTGACTGTTTCAATCAGCCTTGCATCAGCAGGCACCTTGTCGCCTGTCTCGAGCAAAATAATGTCGCCAGGCACGATTTCAGAAGCATCAATCTCAACAACCTTGCCTTCCCTGAGCACTTTTGCCTTCAGGCTTACCATTTTTTTCAATGCCTCAATGGCTTCCTCTGCACGATATTCCTGCAAACAACCAAGAATTGCATTCAATATCACTATTGCCGCAATCACCCAGAAATCAGTCCATTCAGGAATCAATGCGCAAATCAGCATTGCAGCAAGCAAAATCCACACAATCGGGCTCGCAAACTGGTTAAGGAATATCTTAATCAACGAAATCTTGTGCGCTTCCTCAATGCTGTTCTTGCCATACTTCTCAAGCCTCGACTTTGCCTCTCCATCAGAAAGCCCTTTTGTGGGAGAAACACCCAATTCCCTCAAGACAGCAGGCACAGACTGGTCAAACCAAGCCATGACGTGCTTACGTTGCTTAATTCTATATAAATATTACCTGAACGGCGCGGTTATCAGTAATGTTTATATAATGCCCTTTTATTAAGATATGCGAAAAAAGATGGTAACTGCATCTGACATTGCACGGACAGACTTCATTATTGCTGACATTAATGACACAGTTTCCTCGCTGATTGGGCAGATGGAAAGGCACAAGGAATGCTACGCAGTGGTTTTTGAGGACAGTAATTACAAGGGGATTGTTGCAAAAAAATGGCTTTTGTCATCAAGGATTGACCCTGCAGAAATGAAACTGAAAAACCTATTCAAGCATCGCTCAAAAAGCAAAACACCTTTCTTTGTCCCAAAACTTTCGCCAGACACTGAACTGAGAGAAATTGCGCGATTGATGGCAACGGCAGACGTGCACGCACTGCCAGTCATAATCACAGAGCATAAAAAAGAACACGTAATTGGGATGGTGCACTCGCTGGATTTGATAGCAAACCTGAGAAATTTCTATTCAAGGGTAAGGGCAGACGAACTTGCAAGCATGAAACTTGTCACGATACACCAAAATGAAAAAGTCAGCAAGGCAATGAACCTGATGAGCAAACAAGGAATCAGTAAAATCGTCGTGGTTGACAGCCAAAACAAGCTAATAGGCATACTCGGTTTAACAGACATACTCATTGATGTCCACGCGTTCCCACGAACAAGAATGCGCATACCAAAGGCAGCAAGCCACCAAATGGGAAAACACACTGGCTTTGGAGTGGGAGAAAAAACAAACCTGCTCGAACTGCCAGTGCATAATGTCATAACTCACGTGCCAAACTGCATAACAGCAACACCAGAAGAATCAATGGCAAGCATCATTGACATTATGGTAAACAACAACGTAAGCTCAGTGGTGCTTGTCAAGAAGGAAATACCAGTAGGAATAATAACAATAAAGGACATTCTTGAAGATTTCTCAAAAGAATAATCACATACCTGCAAGAAAACAGAAATCTCACCACGTGTTAATTCCAATCAACAAATACAAACCAAGCTTTCAAACTTACTTAAACATATCTTCTTATTAAAAAAAGAAATATTTAAATATAAAGTATTAAACAAGTATACAAAAATCACCACTAGTGGCGCAGAGGCAGGATGTTTCCACCAACACAGAGAAACCCCAAGCGAACTTTCAAAGAACTAAGGCACGACATCCTATCTGACCTTCTAAAAGGACGCAAGACAGTCAACCAGCTCGCAAAAGACACAGGAATAAACTGGAAAACCGTAGACAACCACTTAATCTGGCTCAAAGGCAGAGGATTTGTCCGAGAAGTATTTGCAAGCTCTTACGTCAAGATTTACGAACTAAGCGAGGAAGGAAGAAAATTCCTCGGCGTGGAGGCAGAACAATGAAAAAGCCCCTGCGCGTGCTCATGTTCGGATGGGAATTCCCACCCTTCAAGACCGGAGGGCTTGGAACTGCCTGCTACGGGCTCACAAAAGGGCTGGCAAGAAACGGCGTGCAAGTCACGTTCGTCATGCCTATCGCTCCCGAAGGCGCAAAAGCAGAATTCGTAAAGCTCGTTGGGGCAAACAATTTCGCGAAAAACATCAAGACAATCCCCGTACACTCAATGCTTGCACCATACCAAACAGCAGAACAATACGAAGAAGACTATGCGCCATTAAGCACCAAAGGGTTCTATGGAAAAAACATTTATGCAGAAGCAAGAAGGTTTGCAAGAATAGGCAGGGCAATTGCGAAAAAAGAACACCACGACGTCATCCACGCACACGACTGGATGACATACGAGGCAGGAATCGAGGCAAGGAAAGCATCCGGAAAGCCGCTGGTCATCCACATCCACGCAACAGAATTTGACCGCACAGCAGACAACCCAAACCACTACATAGCGCACAAGGAATACGAAGGGCTCAAGGCAGCAGACATCATCATTGCAAACAGCAACTTCACAAAAAACAATGTGATAAGACACTACAAGATCCCGGAGCACAAAATCAAGGTTGTGCACTGGGGAATTGAGGAAGACAACCCTGATTATCACACCAACTACAAGTCGCCGCTGAACAAAAAAAGCAAGGTCGTTCTTTTCCTCGGCAGGGTAACAATACAAAAAGGACCTGACTATTTCATAGAGGTTGCGAAAAAAGTCAGCGAGTTCGAGCCAGACGCCCTGTTCGTGATTGCTGGCGACGGAGACATGATGCCAAGAATAATCAACAGGGCTCACGAGCTCGGCATTGCTGACAAAACAATATTCACCGGCTTCCTGCAGGGCCCTGAGGTGCACAAGGCATTCCAGATGGCAGATGTGTACGTGATGCCGAGCGTTTCAGAACCATTCGGGCTTGTTGCCTTGGAGAGCCTGAAGAACAAGACACCAATAATCGTTAGCAAGCAAAGCGGAGTTTCAGAAGTGCTCAATCACTGCCTGAAGACAGACTTCTGGGACATAAACAAAATGACAGACATGATAGTAAGCGTGCTCAGGCACAAGGAGCTTCAGGAGGAACTGAGGGAGAATGGGCACGCGGAATCAAAAAAATTCAACCTTGACGAACCAGCAAAAAAAGTCAAGGCAATATACGAAGAGGTGACAAGATGACAAACATTTGCTTGTATTTCCAAGTGCACCAGCCATTCCGGATGAGAAAATACAACGTGTTTGACATAGGCCACAACACGAACTATTTTGACGAAAACAAAAACAAGGAAGTAATGCAGAAGGTCGCGAAAAAATGCTACATTCCAGCAAACAGGATAATAAGGAACTTGATTGCAAGGCATGACGACTTCAAAGTCGCGTTCAGTATTACAGGAACAGCAATGGAACAGTTCGCAAAATACGCGCCAGCGGTCATTGACAGCTTTGAAGAACTCGCGGCAACAGGCGCTGTGGAGTTCCTCAACGAGACATATTACCACTCCCTTGCATTCCTGCACGACAAAAACGAGTTTGCTGATCAAGTGAGGATGCACCAGCGCATGATAAAAGAAATGTTCAAGCAAAAGCCGGTTGTCTTCAGGAACACAGAGCTTATTTACAATAATTACCTCGCAAAAACAGCAGAAGAAATGGGCTACAAGGCAATACTTGCGGAAGGCGCAGATCACATCCTTGGCTGGAAATCGCCAAACTACGTCTACAAGCCAAAAACAACAAAACGAATGCGGCTTTTGCTCAAGAACTACAAGCTCTCTGACGATGTCGCGTTCAGGTTCGGAGATAAAAGCTGGCAGGGACACCCATTGACCGCATCAAAGTATGCTGACTGGATTGCACCAATCCTCGGCGACACAATCAACCTGTTTATGGACTATGAAACATTTGGCGAACACCAGTGGGAGGACACGGGCATATTCAAGTTCTTAGAACACTTGCCGGCAGAATTAAAGAAAAGAAACATTTCATTCCACTGGCCCTCTGAACTCATAAAAGTTGAGCCAAAGGACGAGCTTGACATCCACGCGCCAATAAGCTGGGCAGACATTGAAAGAGACACTTCTGCATGGCTTGGCAATAGAATGCAAAACTCAGCAGCACAAAGACTCTACTCGCTCAGAAAAGAAGTGGTTGCGAGCAGGGACGAGGCGCTCATTGATGCTTGGAGAAAGCTCAGCACAAGCGACCACTTTTACTACATGTGCACAAAATGGTTCAATGACGGAGACGTGCACAAGTACTTCAACCCATACGACAGCCCTTATGAAGCATTCATTGCATACATGAACATACTTAACGATATAATCCTCAGGGTAAAGTCAGAAGAGCGAAGCTCGGTAGGCTTTGCCCTCAGGAGGCTCATGCAAATCTAAAAAAGGAGGGAACAAACAATGAAAAAACAAACAAACAAGAAAAACACGAGCGCTCTGGCGCCGGAAAAGTGCTTTTACGTAAGCGACGGAAGCGTCTATGCAACACTTGCACAACTCGCAAAAGGATTGCGGAAGATGCATCCTGACACGTATGCATACCACGCAAACGAGCAGAAGAACGACTTCCACAACTGGGTAAGGGACGTCTTTGGTGAACAAAAACTTGCACAAAAACTCCTAACAGCAAAAAACCAGTTTGACAGTGCAAAGGCAGTGGAAGCATTCCTGAAAAAGAAATAAAGCGGTTTAGGACGTAATATTTAAAAACAAGATATTACTCTGAAACCTGACAGAGGTGGGTTTATGGTAAAAAAGAGGAAGCTTAAAACCAGAAAGGTGCATGCTGCGAGAAAGCCAGCAAAAGTCGTCAAGGCAGAGCCAACAACAAGGCTTGAGGTGTTTTACAGGAAGAAAGAATTCGGAAAAGCGCCTGTAGAAAAACACTTCGTGCTACAAGACGGCAGGAAAATAGAAAGTCTCTTCCAACTGATTGACGAACTTGAAACAATGGCAGAAGAAACATTCAAAAGCCACGTCAACGAGTGGAAGAACGACTTTGCAAACTGGATAAGAGACGTGTTTGAAGCACCAAGCCTTGCAGAGGAAATCCAGAAAATCAGGGACAGAATTGAAACCCAACGCGCAATAATGAAACACCTCTTAAGAGAGGTTGCGCAGCTCGCAAGCAAAGAGCACCGCGAAGAAGTCAAAAAGGAAATTGAAAAGGAAAAGAAAACCACAAAGGCAGTAAAGTGCGTAATACGCTGAAATGAGCTTTTTGAAAGATGTTCATCCAGACCACGTGTTCCATTTAAAGAGCGGAAGCACCATAAAAAACCTGTACGAACTGGCAAACGAGCTCGCAACAATGGACGAGGAGGTCTTCAGGCACCACGTCAATGACGAAAAGAATGACTTCCACAACTGGATACTCCACATCATCCGCGACGACCACCTCGCAAACGTCTTTTCGGAAATCAAGGACAGACGCCTGATGCTCGCAGCAGTCGAGAAAAGAATCCAAGAACTTGAAAACCCTCCAAAGCCCTTGCACAAGCTGCCATTCCACATAACAGCAAAAGAATACCTCTTAGGCATAGTCATTGGCGCAGTGGCAATGCTGATGATAACAAGATTATTGTAAGAAATATTTATATACGCTAACGGCTCGTTCTTTCACAAAAAGAGGCAAAAATGTACGACGTAATCACACTTGGCTCTGGAACAATAGACGTGTTCGTAAAAACAAAAAAACCAGAAATAATCAGGCACAAAGGGCACGAGGACGTTTGTTATGCAATAGGAGAAAAAATCCTTGTCGAAGACATCCATGTTGACACTGGCGGAGGAGGAACAAACACTGCAGTCGCTTTTTCCAGACTCGGGCTAAAAACAGCATGGATTGGCGAAGTCGGCACAGACCTGCACGCAAAAACACTCCTTGACGAAATGAAGCGAGAAAAAGTAGACTTCCTCGGCGGAAAAGCCAGAGGAATGACCGGTTACAGCGTAATACTGACAGGGCTTGAGCACGACAGAAGCATACTCGCATTCAAGGGAGTTAATGACAAGCTCGCACCGTATGAGGTCCCATGGAAAAAACTCAGGACAAAATGGTTTTATTTCAGCGCAATGATGAACCAAAGCTTTGAAACACTTAAAAAAATGGCAATGTTTGCAAAGAAAAAAGGAATCAGCTACGCATTCAACCCAAGCATGTACATCGCAAAGATGGGCACAAAAGCGCTCAAGCCAATAATTGACGGCTGCGACCTGCTCGTAATGAACAAGGAGGAAGCGCAAGCACTTACAGGAATGCATACAGCAGGCTGCAAGGAATTGCTTTCTGAACTGCAAAAACACGCAAAAATCGCAGTAATAACAGACGGACCAAGAATTGTGCACGCATACAACGGATTTGAGCACTATCAATTGATACCCCCGCACATCAAGGTTGTGGAAACAACAGGCGCAGGAGACGCTTTTGCAGCAGGAATGCTGGCAGGAATAATCATCAAGAAAAACCTGAAAGAAGCAATGCAGTGGGGAATGGCAGAAGCAGCAGCAGTCATCCAACAAGTTGGCGCAAAACAAAACCTCCTCACAAGAAGGCAAATTGAGAAGGCGCCAAAGGCAAAAGTAATCGTGACGAGGCTATAAAAAAATGCTTGCAACGCTCAAACAAGTTCTATCAAAAGCGCAAAAAGAAAAATACGCTGTCGGAGCATTCAACATAAACAACCTTGAAATAATGCAGGCAATAGTCAATGCGGCTGCAAAACTAAAATCCCCAGTGATTCTGCAAACAAGCGAGGGCGCAATAGCGTACGCAGGAATCAAATACCTTAAATGCCTTGTTGCGCAGGCAGCACAAGACAACAAAATACCAATGGTCCTGCACCTTGACCATGGCAGAAACACTGAAATCATCAAAGAGGCAATAAAAACAGGATACACAAGCATAATGTACGACGGCTCACACCTACCATTTGAGGAAAACATCTCAAACACAAAAAAAGTCGTTTCAATGGCTCACGCAAAAGGGATTTCTGTAGAAGGAGAACTCGGCACGATAGGCGGAGCAGAAGAAAAAATAATTGCCAGAAAAATCATTTACACAGACCCAAACGCGGCAAAAGAATTTGTTGACAGAACAGGGGTTGATGCGCTGGCTGTCGCAATCGGAACATCACACGGCGCTTACAAGTTCGCAGGAGCAGCAAAGCTCGACATAAAAAGGCTAGGAGAAATCAGGCAAAAAGTGAAAGTTCCCCTTGTACTGCACGGCGCAAGCGGAGTTCCGGACTGGGTTGTCAGGACAGCAGAGCATTACGGCGCAAAGCTCGGAAAGCCAGAAGGGGTGCCGGACGAACAAATCAAGGAGGCAATAAAGAATGGCATTTGCAAGGTAAACACAGACACTGACTTAAGGCTAGCATTTGACGCAGGAATCAGGGAATTCCTGTCAAAAATGCCTGAAGACTTTGACCCAAGGCACATTCTTGGAAGAGCCCGCGAACTAATGCAGGAAGTTGTTGAGCACCGCATAAAACTCTTTGGAAGCGCAGGAAAATCACGATGAAAACAGTCCACATCGGCGCAGACCATGCAGGATTCAAGCTCAAGCAGGAACTGAAAAAATTCCTTGACCACGCAGGATACCGCGTTGTTGACGAAGGCGCATTTGAACTAAACCCACAGGATGACTATCCTGTTTATGCGTACAAGGTAGCAAAGGCGGTTTCAAAAGGGAAAGGCATGGGAATCCTTATTTGCGGAAGCGCAGAAGGAGTAAGCATTGCGGCAAACAAGGTCAAGGGAATACGTGCAGTCGCGGTGTGGACCCTCTGCAATGCCCGACTAAGCAGGCAACACAATGACGCAAACGTCCTCTGCCTCTCAGGATGGGAATTATCCCTGAATCACGCAAAAAAAATCGCAAAGTTATGGCTGGAAACAAAATTCTCAGGCGAAGAAAGACACAAAAGAAGACTGGAAGAAATAAAGAGGATAGAAAATGGAAAAGCGCCAAGTTGAGATAGTTCCCTCACTATTGTGCAAGACAAAAAAAGAATTCCTCGCAAAACTCAGGAGGATTGAGCCGTACGTAAAAAGAGCCCAGTTTGACATAATGGACAACAAATTCGTGCCAAACAAGACAGTCCAGCCAAAAGAATTCAAGGGGCTAAAAACAAGCGTTGAAATAGAATGCCAATTAATGGTCAAGAACCCTGCAGAATACCTGTCAGACTGCCTTAACATGAACGCAAAAAGAATAATCTTCCATTACGAATCACTAAAAGACACCAAAAAAATCCTTGCCCTCATCAACCAGCTAATAACAAGAGGCTTGCAGGCAGGAATAGCAATAAACCCAAAAACACCAGCAACAAAAATCAAGCGATTCCTCAAGCTCGTTGACGTGGTACTCGTGATGACTGTCAAGCCAGGCTTCGGCGGACAAAAACTAATCCCAAGCACCCTCAAAAAAGTCACGCAAATCCGAAAATGGGCTCCAAAACTGGACATAGAAGTTGACGGCGGAATAAACAAGGACACAGCACCCCTTGCAGTAAAAGCAGGCGCAAACATCCTCGTAGCAGGCAATGCAATACACAAGGCAAAAACAGTGCCAGAAGGACTTGAGGCAATAAGAAGCAAGATTTAAATAATCAACAACCGAAAGTTCTTGACGGAAAAAGAGGTTAAAAAAAATGCAGTTCAAGAAAATCAAAGACATCAAGAAACTAAACATTATTGCAAACACGCTCAGGCAGGACATAATAAAGATGATTTCTACCGCAGGCTCCGGACATCCTGCAGGCTCGCTTGGAATGGCAGACGTCTTCACCGCGCTATACTTCAATGTCCTAAAGCACGACCCGAAAAAGCCAGACTGGCCAGAAAGAGACATTCTTGTACTTAGTAACGGACATATTTGCCCAGCAAGATACGCAGCAATGGCCCACTCAGGATACTTTCCTGTAAAGGAACTAATGACGCTGAGGAAATTCGGCTCAAGGCTGCAAGGACACCCTCACAGGAATGCACTGCCTGGACTGGAAACAACATCAGGACCACTCGGCTGCGGAATCTCACAAGCAGCAGGAATGGCGCTCGCATTGAGAATGGACAAAAAACCAAACCACGTTTACTGCATAACAAGCGACGGGGAGCACGACGAAGGAAACACGTGGGAAGGAATAATGTTTGCGAACAAAATGCAGTTAAGCAACCTCACAGTAATCATTGACCGCAACAACATACAGATTGACGGCCACACTGAAGAAGTAATGCCATTGGAACCATTAAGGGAGAAATACGAGGCATTTGGCTGGCACGTCATTGAAATAGACGGGCATAACATGCAGGAAATCATTGACGCCCTTGAAAACAGCAAAGAACACGACTTACCCACCTGCATAATCGCGCACACAACGCCAGGTAAGGGAGTCTCATTCATGGAAAACGACCCTGAATGGCACGGAAAAGCGCCAAACGAGGAACAAACCAAGAAAGCGCTTCAGGAGCTTGAAGCAGAACGCAAAAAACTCGAGAAAAAATGACAGACTCAATCATGTTCACAAAGCCAGAACTTAAGGCAACCAGAACAGGATTCGGAGAAGGAATAGTTATTGCCGCAGAAAAAAACAAAAACATTGTTGCTCTCTGCGCAGACCTTACAGAAAGCACACGCCTGACAGAATTCAAAAAAAGATTCCCTGAAAGATTTATTGAAGTGGGTGTTGCAGAACAAAACCTTGCAACAATAGCAGCAGGAATGGCAGCAATGGGAAAAATACCATTTATCGCATCATTTGCAGTATTCAATCCAGGCAGGAACTGGGAGCAAATAAGGACAACGATATGCTACAATGACGTCCCTGTCAAGATTGTCGGATCGCACGCAGGACTAGCAACAGGCGAGGACGGCGCAACACATCAAGGAACAGAAGACATTGCCCTGATGCGCTCGCTGCCTAACATGACGGTGATTGTTCCTTGCGATGCAATAGAAGCAAGAAAAGCAACAATTGCAGCAGCAAAAACAAAAGGACCCGTCTACCTGAGGCTTGCAAGGGACAAAACACCAACAATAACTGAAGAAGAAACAGGTTTTGAGATTGGCAAAGCGCAAACACTAAAGGAAGGAAAGGACGTCACAATAATCGCCTGCGGACCAGTTGTTTATCAGGCATTGATTGCCGCGCAAATGCTTGAAAAACAAGGAATAAGCGCACAAGTAATCAACAACCACACGATAAAACCAATTGACAAAAAAACCCTGATAAGCGCAGCAAGAAAAACAGGCGCTTTCGTCACAGTAGAAGACCACCAAATAATTGGCGGGTTGGGAAGCGCTGTTGCAGAAGCAGTTTCAGAAGCATTCCCAATCCCAATAAAGCGCCTGGGAGTGCAGGACTCATTTGGCGAAAGCGGCAAATCAATAGAATTATGGGAAAAACACGGCATGACAGCAAAACACATTGCAAGGGCAGCAGAAGAGACAATTATGCTGAAAGAATCCTGCGCAGGAAGACACCCAATGACATTTGAGCCACAAGAAGCAGGAAGATTACTTTCAGAAATCGCGCCAGAACAATACTTCAGACTATGGGGCGGAGAAATAATCAAGACAGTGCCAGAACTTGAGAAAGCGCTGGAAAAAATGCCACAAGAAACATTCCACCACCACGTCAACAAGAACAAGAACGACTTCAGCCAATGGATTCAAGACTGCTTTGGCGACAAAATCCTTGCAGAAGAACTAAAGAAAAGAAACAGCAAGGAAGCAATGGCTGAAATCATCAAAAAAAGGCTGAAGGAAGCAAAAAAATAATCACAATTTTCCTTCATTAACTGCTTTCTTTAGCGCCTTCCGGAGCATTTCCAACTGCTTTTTGTTCATATCCGCAATCTTCTTCCACATAACTACAAAATCATGATGCCCGCACTTCTTGGCATCCTTTATGTATTGCTCAAAACGCCACAAATCATCCGTGACACGCGCTAAGTGATGCACGATATCGTGCTCGCAGTCAGGGATACAATACTTCTTCATATTCTCACCTCATTCATATTGTTACTCCAAGAAACATTCCAATCGCATAACTAACTATTGCAGCAGCCATTCCAATGCAGGCAAGCTCAAGCCCAGACTTCCACCAAACACCCACTGTTATTTTTGCTTTTATTGCTCCAACAATGAACAATGCAAGAGTGCAAACCGCCAGCGAAACCCACACAGATGCAAATGCAGAAAGGAAAAAGAACGGAAGCAAAGGAATTAATGAACCAACAATGCTTGCAACACCAACAACAACACCCGCCCTCAAAGGGTCGTGGTATTCCTCAGGAAAAACTTTCAACTCCTCAGCCATCATGGTATCAAGCCACAATCTTCTTGAGGATGTTATCCTGTTGACAATCCTGTTGAGCAATCTCCCCCTAAAGCCCTTGTGGTAATAAATGTCAGCAATCTCCTTTTTTTCCTGAGCTGGCGTCTTCCGGATTTCAATAAGTTCCTTTTTCCTGAGGCTCAAATAGTATTCCTTCGCAGCCTTTGTGCTCGTGTAAGCAACAGCACCCATGGAAATGCTTTCCGCAAAAGTGGCTGCAAGACCTGAAATAATGACAATCCTTGTGCTCATTGTCGCAGCAGCCACGCCAAGCACAATACCCAGCACGTTGACTAAGCCATCCTGCCCGCCAAGAATGATTTCGCTCAGCCTTGAACCCCAACCGTTATGCACTGGTTCAGGACCAAGCACGTGCTCGTGACTCACCATCTTTTCCAACACAAATAATTAACAATGCGTATTTAAACATTGCTTAAAAACGCAGGGTTTTTATACCCATTTTTACATCCCACGCAAAAAAGAGTGAGTAGATGAAAAAGCTTGCAGTGTTGTTGCTGGCATTGTTTGTTGTGCCTTGTGTTCTTGCTGAGGTTGTGAAAGAGTCGCGCACTGTTGCAATGCAAAGCACACTCATAACTCCAGGATACGAATATGCTGTTGTCACAGGGGTTAACAGCCTTGACAGGCCGATAAGCATCCAGCAGTGGAATATGAAGGCGATCCTGGGTCCGTCATACGCATTCTGCGAATTCCAGCCCACAATACTGCCACCAGGGGCTTTTGCAGTGAACGTGGCGATCCAGTGCCAGACAAGGTCAGGATTCACAACAATGTTCACGAAAGGCACAATGGTTGCCATAGAAACATATGTCCCTGAAGACGTTCCAGCAGGCTCATTCAGCATCGACACAATAACCGTTGAGACAAAGCCCAGACTGCTTACCACCGCATTCCCGATTGTAGCAGTATCAGGCACATATGTCCTTCAGGCGCAACCAAGCAACGCAGGCTCGTTCATATTCCTTGCAGGAATCGGCGCAATAATCACACTGGCAATAACAGTAATTCTGTTCTCATTGTTGCGAAGAGAATAAATAATGCAACAACAACCAATTACAGTGACGTCACCAACGGTAATGGCATCTCTTCATTATTTATTCCGAGCTGGTGAATAAGCTGACGAGCAAGCAGAACCGCCCCAGAGGCATGCAGGCAGCGAGGCCGCTGTCCGCAGGATGACCACCACGATCGATAAAGAAGTTACTGCCTTTCGTATGAGTAGCCAGTCATCTGCTTCTCGCCAAGAATTGGGGAAGGCATATAGTACGCCTGCTTTGTAATCTTGCCAATAAGCACAGTATCACCAGAAGGCCTTGGGTCCTTGTCATCCCGGGGCTCTCGCGTAACAACAACAAAGTCAAACGGGTCAAAATACTTCTGCATACTGAATTGCATGCTTCCAACACCGCCTCCAATAGTATCAAACACACCAAGGCTCAAATAATATCCTGATTCAGGGTCATAAAGCCACGCCTGATACATGCTGTTGTCATAATCAGAAGGCCTCAAGTCCTTAACCTTAAGCAGGATATTGCCCAGAGGAACATACGGGCTGCGCTGGCTCTGGATCCTCGCAGTGCCGCGCGGATAGTAATGCGGCTGCCCTGTTGCGAAAACAGGCGGCTCTGGTGGCTCAAGATAAACCCATGTGTCCTGCTTGAATGTCTGGACGCGCGGGTCGTAAAAGTACTCATTAAACCTCTGAACCCCGCCCTCGCGGAACTTGATGTCCTCTGGCTTGATATAAACATAGCCTATCACAAAAGGGGCCAACAGCAGGAATGCGATTCCGATGGCAACAAGCTTCCTCACGGCAGCCTCACCCCTTCTTTAAGCAGGCCTGACAAAATCACCTGGCCTGGCATCGGGTTGTCATCAGGGAAAGGCTCTATAGTGACCATCATTGAGTCAAAAGGCCAGAGAGGGACTACAGATTTATAATCAAGCGATGCCACCCTGCCGATGTTCGCGGGCTGGAAAAGCCCAAGACTCATTGAGTATCCTGTATCCTCATCCACAAGCCACAGTTCATAAAGAAACTCAGGGGCCAATGGTGGCAAATCCTTTGTCCTGAAAAAGACGGTTGCCAGAGGGAATCCGACGCCGTTGTCCTTTATGTTCACCACGCGGGCATACCCCTTTGGTGTGCCGTTGATTTGGGGTCGTGAAACAAGCCCAAGCCCAACAGGCTCAAGCTCAACGTATTTGTTGACAATGTGATACCCCCGCGCGCTCGCGTAATAATTGCTTATCGCGGAAGGGTCGCTTCCGCGCGGTATGAAGTCGTTATAAGGCAGGTTTGAGGCGCCCTCTTCCTCACCCTTCATTCCAAAACTGCCCCTGCTTGCAGCCTTTGCGCCATAACCGCCATAAGGCTTGACATAATTCATCCAATATCTGTTTGACGAAAATACAATATCCCTTGGCACAATCGTTGATTGGTACCACGAATACCGCGTCTCAGCAGTGTAGCCTGTCTGGGTGGCAATAACCACTGCGCTCATCACGAGAAGGATAACAATGCCCAAAACAAGCTTCTGCATTTTAAGTAATCACCTTTTTGTCACAAAACAGCGATATTCAGGTTTATAAACTTTGTGTTTGCGAAGGCGATGATGGATTATTCTCTGCAAGCGACCGGGCAGCATTCTCAAGCGAAACACAGATGTAATTCACAGGAACAGCTGGCTCTTTTTTAACAATGCTCCGCCCTTTTCTCAATTGTTGCAAATCCCCAAGACTCAAATGAATGTCATAAGTCCGCCTGTTCCAATAAACCGCATTTGAAGGCAAGCCCTCAAACCTGAACATTCCACGCAAGTAAGCTGTGAAAACGCATTTGTTGGGCTTGAGCCCTGAGCCTGATGTTTTTTTGCATTTTCTCCCTGATATTACTATTGAATTTTTGTCATACAAGCGTTCATCGCCAGCATCTTCCTGCGATTGCGGCTGGACAACCGGCTTTTCCATAATACCCTTAATCGACCTCTCGCGCTCTAGCGCCTCAACGTCCTCAACAGTAAGCGTTACATAAACTTCAAGGTTCTTGTCAATACGCCCCTTAAGCATAACACGGCAGAAACAATTTTTTGTTTTTAAAAGTAACTAGACAGGATTAAATCCTTGCCCAAGGCATTGGCTTCTCCCGATTTACCACACCCGGGAAAAAGTTCTGGCCAGTGCACCTTCCTGCAATGCACGCGCAAGAACCGCCACAGTCCAAGGTCCCAGGCATGCATTCCATCGTGCACATTATCCTGCTGCAATCAGGCGCCTTTTCCTTAATCACGCAGTCAGCAGCATGGCAGCACTGCGCCTTTACACAGTCAGAATCCTCATCACACTCCGGAGGGAAAAGCTCTGGAAGAACACCCACTGTTGCAGGCATGGAAACAAGACTGCCGAGGGTAAAAGTCACGTTGTAAGTTCCTGGCTTTTCATACCTGTGAATTGCTGAGTATCTTGTTGGAACCTCTGCTTCAGGAAACCAAGGAACACAGCTTGGTGACAAAAATTCATCTTTGCCATCACCAAAACTCCACTTCATAGGGACGCAGTAAAACCTTGCATCATTTGGTTCTGCATTCCTCAGAATTGCAGTAAGGTTAACAAGCAAGGGCGCCTCGCCAATCCGCGGGTTTGTCATAACTTCTATTGAGGGACCAACAGGCAGGGGCGTTTCAAGCTTCACAATCACGCACCTGTTCTCAACACACTTGACACCCCTGTCGCCTGCGATGCCCGTACAAAAATCAGGACAATCTCTTTCCTTGTCAACAAAAACATCATAATACTTCCTGTTGCCAACAAAGCACTGCCCTGTCCTTGGGTCAAAGCCGTCGCAAATGCAGTCATCGTCAGCCTCGCAATAATCACTCCCTCTTTCAGGGCACGGTGCGAATTCACAATTGGGACCGACTCTTCCAACAACACTGCCGTCAGGACAGATTTTTGCCTCCTCTGTGCATGCACCAGGCTTCCGAAGCACCCCTTTAGGAGGAACAACAGCGCACGAACTTAAAAAAACAAATAAAAAAAGAAAAACAAGAAACTTATTCAATCTCAAACACCACCTGCACGCTTGCACTCACGTCAAGCTCCTGAGGCATAATCGGCGGAGGAACTGCAGAATCCTTTGCAGCCATAACCTCTGCCCCTGCGCGCATTATCGGGTACGCATAATACTCATTGATGCTCACGCTCACAACCTTTCCAAGACGCTTGCCAATGCCGTCAGCCAAAGCCTCTGCCTTGCTCTTTGCGTCCTGAACAGCGCGCTTCAGTGCCTCATTCTTAGCGTCCTTCTCAGCAACCTTGCTCAATTCAAAACTGATGCTGTTAACGCTTGTTGCGCCAGCATCAATGCCAACCTGTATGTAAGTGCCGACCTTCTTTATGTCATTAGTAGTTATTTTCAGCGAGTGGGATGCCTTGTAGCCAGCCTCAACCTGGCGCTGCTTCTCATAATCCCAGTAAGTGTAGGGATAAACATTGTAATACGTCGTTTCCATGTCGCGCGAATCAAGCCCTGCACGCAATAACGCATTCTGTACCGCGTCCATTATCCTGCTGTTCTTGTCCTGGGCCTCCTTTGCAGTCGTGCCATTTGTCTCAACCTGCAAATAAACAGTTGCCTGGTCAGGAACTGCCTTGAACTGGCTTGAACCAGTTACAGTAATAACATCTTGCCTTTCTGTCGGCTGCTGCACCGTAATTGTGCACGCAGACAAAAGCAGTACTGCCAAAACCATTCCGAAAATCATTGATAGTTTGTTCATTTTTGCATCACCACTATGCGTATAGGAAAAGGACGCTTATATATTCTTTTTGTTGCTTAGGGATTTACCTAACCAACCGTGCTTCTTCAGAAGCATTATCAAAACAACCAGCAACACAAGCGCCGCAGCTCCAAATAATATTAGCCAGACGGGTGAAGCAGCCTTAGCAATAGCTTCTGGGGCAGCGGCCAGCATCGGCGCAGACTCAGCAGCATCTTTTGCAACCATAAGCCTCTGAGCTCCTGCACCATAAGCAGCTCCTGCCCCAAAGAACTTAATCGCACTAATCACAGTTGCCGCAGCACTGAAAAGGAACAAACCAAGCACAAACCAAATAGCGGTGGTGTTGGGATGCAAAAGCATTCTCGCCTTTTGCGTGAGAGAATAATACTTCCACTTCCTTGCAGTCTCCTCCTTTTCAACAAGCTCTGCATCAACCAATGCCTTCAAGTGCTCGACAACAGTCGGCAGGCTCATTTTCAGCTCAGAAGCAATATCAGAAGGAGTCATCTGCTTCTTGTCAAGCAATTTCAAAATCCTCACCCTTGTCTCCCCAGCCAGTGCCTTCAGCGTCGGCTGGTCAAGGCAGATACGTTCCATAAGAACCACGAAAAAAACCAGAGGGGTTTATAAGACTTATCTGAAAAACATTTCTTTCTCAGCGCGTTCCCTAAGCCGGTCCTTGTAGCTATGCGAATTGAAATACTCGCACATCGCCCTTAATTTTGCGCGCAATGGAGCAGGCATTTCACAAAACTCAATTCCTGCGTAAATCCTGCCCTCTTTCGGGTTCTCAAAACACCTGCGCACAACACCCTCCAAAGGAATCACTTCATCATACTTTTGAATTGTCAGCGCCAAACGCACTTTTGTCTTGACCTTTATTCGTTCAGCAACATTAATGCATACTCCTCCAACTGACAAGTCAACAACAGAAGCCTCACGCTCATTCAAACGCCTAAGAAAAGGAAAATACGAAAGCAAGCCTGTGCTGTACACAACACTTGCTTCTTCAGGCTTGCACCGTTCATACCTGCGCCTGTCAGGAACAACAACAGTCTGGTCAATGCTCATGAAGCACGTAAGAAGACACGTAAAATATAAATTTTACTCACAATAATCAGAACAATTCATTGAACTATGCAATGAAACAAGATTAGTTAGAAAAAATGAGTTCTGCAAAATACAAAAAATTATATACCCAATCGAATAAGCACTGTTATGGGACTTTTTGGATTCGGAAAGAAAAAAATCAAAGGCAGAGACTGCTTTGGAAAAAGTCAGGGCGCTTTTTTTGAATATTTATGATGCCACAATGCATTTCTATGAAACGCCTCAAATCACAACCCGGCAATTATCTGAAATGCTAAGGACCGCAGCAACTTATGAAGGCGCACTTATTGATCAAATCGATGCATTGGAAAAAGAGCTTAAGCAATTAGGGGCTGTCAGAGAGTGGCGCGAACTTACCGAGGAAGAACAGTCAGCAATAGCATTTTGTGCAGACATGGCGGGTGAAACACAAAAACTCGTCAAGAAGGTTGTCCAGTTAAAAGCGTTGGTACTCTCAGGGAAAGAATATAAAAATTTATTAAGCGAGATCAAGGAAACAATTTCCACAATAATTAAGCATCTGGAAGTGCTGAACAGACTGGTTAAACAGATCGAAAGCATTAAGGCAAGAAGAAGCGCTGCCTGAAATCAGAACAATTCATTGCACAATTCTATAAACATTGCCGAGCTCCATGCCTGCGAGACGCAACCGTGGCTTGACAACGCCCGTGCCGAGCTCAGTTCTGCGTGGTGACCTATTGCGCCAAGCTCAAGGATTTCGTGCGAGCTTGCCTCAACAATTTGCTCAATGAAATGCTTGTACTTTGCTGCATTCGTCCTGTACAAAACAAGCGCAGCTAGGTTATTTAGCCAGAACCAGCTGTCTCCGCGGTGATAGCTCACATTGTCCTGGCCCGTATAATGGTCCGTGAATAATTCATGATTAATATCAATGCTTGAAATTCCACCCCACCGAAGCCAGAGCCGAGGCAAAACAGTATCAAAGCATTTTTCCCATTGCTCCCTTGACAATAATTCAGGATAAGCATAAGCAGCAATGAAAACATTAGGCCTTATCGTCGGATCGTTAAGCCCGTCGTGCAGCACGCTGCCGTCCCAGAAAGTGTCGCGGACACGCTGGACAAGGTCTTTTTCAAACTCATTTTCGCCAAGCGCAGAGGCAAGAGCAAGAGTCAATGCCTGGATTTCAATGCGCGCGCCATCCCGCACATCCTTACCATCAACGGAAGTGTCCATCCACGTCTCAAGAGGACCATTCATAACAAGACCATTCTGCATCCTTGCCTTAAGCGCATTCAAGGCATTGCGCAGTTTTTTCTCTGCCTCTGACTGCTCCCTTTTCGAGAATAAATCCCTGCTTTGCGAATACCTCAAGCCAACCCAGCCAGGACCGTCAGCAGCGCAAAGACCGTAATCAGCAAAGGCATACGGCAAATGCCTGCCAGCAAATGAACCTACATGTCTCTTCAGGATGTTTTTCACCAGCTTTTTCCTGCCAAGCAGCTTCAATGCGTTGCAACTTACTGCCTCATCACGAAGCCAAAACTGGTAAAACCAAGGAACGCCTGCATAAAGCCCCTCATCGCCAACAGCCAACGAGTCAAGCGCATTACAGGCGCACTGGTAAGCCAAAGAGATTTTTTTGGGCATCGGCGCCCTCGGCTGCGAAATTGCTGACACAGCCTTCATCTGCCTGTGGATAAGGAGCATGCGCGAATTCAGCACGCGCCTTGCTTCTGCAACAGCCTCTTTTTTTGTGCGGGCGGCGGCAATCACAAAGCGCTGCGCGTTGATTGTGCCTGCATTGTAGACCCATCGTGAATACGGTGGGCTCTTCCTCTGCTCATCAAATGAGTAATGCTGCTCAACCCATTTCGCCAACGGAACAAAGCCAAGGTTGTTTCCTGCAATGGCAACAAACAAGTCATACTCAACATTACATTTGCTGTTGTCATCGCGGTTATCATTCCGTTTTTGGAATTTTATGACAATGCACCCTTTTTCCTGGCTTACCACTTCGTAATTCCTCCCCCACTCGCGGTTGTCATCTATCATTTTGCAGTCAAGTAGGATGTCTGCACTTGCAGACGAAGAAAACTCAACAATCAAGGCATTCCTGCCGTAAGGCATTGTCAGGCGCTGGTTTACTGACGCGTAATCGCGCTGGACACCCCAAAGCATGTTTGTCAGACTGTGCAGGGGCTCGCCAACGTAAATGTCCGCAACAGTCTTGAAAACAGAACCCCCTATCCTGAAAAACAAACCCTGATACCTTGATTCGGGACGTGTTCCGAGCCAGGCAAAGCCGCCGCGCCTGTTTGCCAGCAATGCGCTTGCAGATTCCTCCATTGTCACTGCTCTCCGCGATAGAATTTTGCAGCAAGCTCAGGCAAGACGGAGTTTATGACCGCTCCTGAGCCGCGCTCAAACCCCCCGTAAACCGCAATCTGCGGCATAACGCTGATGTGTAAATGCAAATCCTCGCCCGGAGGCGAATACGTCAGGTAAAAATTGTAGTCAACATTTAGTGTTGCTAGACGCGAAAGAACGCTCCTCAGCATATCGGCAAGCCCCTGCAGATCAGCATCAGCAAGCGCGCCAATGTGCTGTTTTGGAAAAATCCAAACTTCATAATTGTACATTGACGCATAAGGGCAGAATGCAAGCCAGCCGTCATTTTCAAAACATTTTCGCTCGCTGTTTTTCTCGATGGCAACAATACCGCAATAAGGGCAACTGATGAACCTTCTGACTGCAACAACCTTTTCCCTTACTGCAGGAGGAACAAATGCTGTTGCAAAAACCTGGGTATGCGTGTGGACAAGGGATGTCCCGCCGTGGTAGCCGTGGTTCTTTATTATGCTGACATACTTTATTTTCGGCTTTTTCAGCAAAGCCTCGATTCTTTCCCGATAAACCCCAAGGACTGCTGCAATCTCTCCTGCGCTCAAGTCAGAGAGCTGCCTGGAATGGTCGGGTGTTTCGACAATTATTTCATGATATCCGTAATTGCCTGCAAAAGTGAAAAACCTGTTGTCCGTGCGCGGTTCTGCCTGCCCTTCTGGGACAAGAGCAGGGAACTTGTTTTCAAACCAGCGGACCTGCCATTTGTTCTTTGTGCCTAGCCTCCCTATTTCAGGAGGAGTCATATACTCATTGCCGGGACAGAAACAGCACTTATCGTTTGCCACTTTCTCTGTTGCGTGCCTGAATTCCCTTGGCCTTGCACTACGGCCTGCGGAATAAACAACCCACTTATCAAGAATGTAATCCTTGCGAAGCTCCCCCACATCATTCACCTTTTCGTACAGGTCCAGTGATAACCTGCTATATAAGCATTTCCCTACACCCCCAACAGAAAGATATTTATAGTCCCAGTATACACAAAGGTATATTGAAATCAGCAAAAAAGGTGATAACCAATGGTTGAGGTTGAAGAAGGAAAGGGAGTAGCATTAGTCATTCTTGGCATAGTTGCAGTAATCGCTGTCGTGGGTCTTGTACTGCTTTTCAGCAAGGCAAGCACAACAGGTAAATACGTTGAAGCAGGGACATTCGTACAATTTGAGCCTAAAGAGGCGTGTGAGCGCGCGGGATGCATACTGAAAGGCATTGAAGGCGGAATAAACTACGCCTCACAAGGACCGCTTATGGCAGTCTGCGATTGTATGGGCCGCGAAATGGTCACACCAATAGTCAGGCCATTTGACTGGCGCGAAGAATACTATCCAGCAGGATAAATAAGAATGCAGAGAAACAGAATAGGCCTCGTAGTACTGGCAATCGTAGGAATAATGGGCCTTGTTGCACTCGTGCTTTTGTCAAAGCACGCGCAGATAGCCCTTAAGTAAAAAAGAGGTGAATGATTATGGCAGGAGGCAAGGAAATTGCTCTGGCAATCCTGGGCATCGTTGTAATAATTGCCGTTGTCGGAATGATTCTCCTATTCAAGGGAGGCACAGGACAAGCGACATATAGCTATGCGAAGCCCTTCACAATGATAGCACCCACTGCTGAAAAGGCATGTAGCATTCTTGACTGCCAGAATGGCGTTGGCGCAGTTGTTATTGGGGAAGAAACCCGCCTTGACGGCGAATATTGGGTTTGCGGATGCCCTACGCAGTTCAAGGACCAAAGAATAACAGACTGGTCAAACCAGTGGAAAGGCGACAAGGCCCGTGACGGCCTTGATTTTGGCAATTACGAGTTTATCTGGCGCGTGCGCAAGATAAGGGAGTACTGATGGAAACCGAACAAAACGACTCACTCGGGCTCAAGCTTGTGAGCCTAGGCTTTGTGGCAATCATTGCCATTGCAGGGCTTGTGATATTGTTCACGCAGACGTCTGTCACTGGAAACCTTGCCGGAATGCAAAAACTCGGCACAGCAGGAGTGATTGAGCGCACGCCGTACGAGGCGTGCAGAAGCGTCAGGATACAAGGGCAACAGTTTGTCTGGAGCGGTTTTGTGGACCCGTGGAACCAATTGGCAGAATGCGTTGATCCGCTTGACCCAACAAACCCGAACCGGGTATTTTACGCAGAGCTAAAGCTTGCATACGGGTGAAAGATGGAAGAAAAAACAACAGCCATAACGGTCCTTGCAATTGTCGCGGTTATTGCGGTATGCGGCTGCGTGCTGCTTTACAAAAGCTTAACAACCCTTGCGGTATATGAGCAGCCCGCAAACAATAAGCCACCATTCTTATTGACAAGCTCGTACATGAAGGACTTTGACCTCTGCCGACAGTTCCTCTGCGGATACTACACTCCAGGATATTACGGCGAAAGCGAGCCCGCAACTGTTGTTGGATACGAAGTAATAACAAACAACCTTGTCTGCAGGTGCCCTGATGGAAGGACATTTCAGGTAAGACCTGACAGGATTGAAGTGGAGACGTACTAATGAACGAAAGGTTTGGCTTCGCACTGGTCTTGATTGTTGCAGCAGCGTCTGTAGCCAGCATGCTGTTTCTCGCAGGCGCAAGCACGACAGGCTATGTGGCAAGCAAGCAACTGCTCTCATACGGCCGCACCGTTGATTTTGGCACGGATGAATGCAGGCACGTTTTGTGCCCTGCGCACGCGCCAGCAACACCGCTGGTTGACCAGTACGGCAGGATCGTCTATCAGGACAATGGAAGACCAGTATGCCTATGCCCGCTGAGGTAAGCCATGCCGAATTTCAAGATAGACTCTGAATTTGCCCTCGCCCTGCTCGGCATTTTCGCAGTCATCCTGATCGTTACAATAATACTTTTCATCAGCCGCCAACTCGGAATACAGACATACAGTGTGCTTAAGGTCGGAACGCCCTGCCACAAAATTTATTGCGGCAATGAACGGCTTCCAGCCAAGGAAATAGGCAGGGACTGGGAGCGCGGCATAGTTTACTGCCAGTGCAGGGACGGCCCAATAAGGCAGGAAAGGCTGTTTTCGTAAAAACAATTCTGTCAGCCTATTGATGCATAGAGCGCTCTAAAGCATTCTGTGTATTCCTCATCATGCAGCTTTTCGCATTCCTTGCGCTTCAAATCAAACTCATTACTTCTCAGGCAGTCGTCGCGGTAGCCTCCTTCAAGTATATCGCATGCTTGTTCTGCCAAGTCAATCCTGCCATTGCTAAAGAAATTTGGCCGCACGCCTGCAATGCACAACTCGGGTTGCCATGCCTGCCTGCATAATTCTATCGCGATTGCATCGTTTCGCTTTGCTATGTTTTCTGCCACTTGAATCAGACACCTGTCCTTCGTGCTACTTGCTCCGCCCAAAATATTGCATATTTCAAGGGCGCGCCCAGTATCTTCCACCTGATTCGATACCCCGACATAACACATATTTTTCCCGTCCAAAACCCATTCGTTATCTGAAGGAATAGCATCACAAAAAGCCAGCGCGTCATCAATCTTGCCTTTCCTTGCGAAAACATATCCTGCGCGTTCAAAGCAGCTTCTCGGGAATGGCAGAAGTTCACCATTCACTATTTCAGGCGGACAGTTCTTCTGCAATTTCTCTATCAAACTGGCTGTGCTTTGACCACTTTCAAAAATCACGTATGCAATATCTGCCAGGCACAAAACAGCATCATCAGACACCTTACAGGCCTCTAGTGCAACATCAGGATTGCTGGCCGATATTGCTTCTGCAACTCTTTGCACACACTCCCCATACGAACTGCTCTGATTTTCAAACGATTCTGAACACAACCGCAAGGCTCTCTGATGGTCCCACATTGAGATTTTTTCAGCTACTTGTATCCTGCACAACCAGTCCTCGACTGGCACAGCATCACATTCTGCAATAACAGCTTGCAGTTCAGCCTCTGTTGTTTTTGGCGACAATTCTATTTTTGACAGCACATCTTTTGCCCGCAGGTGCTTTGGCTGAGGTTCTTGCATTCCACCAAACATTGCATTTAAAGCAAACCCATAAATAACGCCAAAAATAATGAACGCTATGAAAGAAAGTAACACAATCCATCCAAAAACCATCCATGCACTGGTGGAATGCAGTTCCGCAAGTATCTTAACATAACTGATCATAAGCCACACAATTACAACCGTAAAAAGCAAAAATAGAATCGTTCCGAAAATTACCAGTATCCACACCGATGTCAAAAATCCAATTCCTACAAAAAGCAAATAAAGAAGGCTGAGTATGCCGTAAATTGGCAGCGAATACGCCGAATAAGCAAAGTTGACCTGAAATACTTCGCCCCAAGTGACATGTTTGGTTTTGAATGGAGCATTAATTATCAAGATAAACAGGAAAGGTGAAATAACAGACAATGCCACGATCGCGAGTGTAACCATGCCCATTTTGCCAAAAAAAGAAACCAAAATCTGAGGCAATAATAACAACAGGTTAACTCCAACAACAATAAGCGCATACGCCCACCACGGCCAGCCATCAGTTAACTTGTCATTTGCAAAATCGGCTGGGTGAAAAAACAGATTTTTGTAATGCTCAAAAACCTCCATAGGCATCCCTCAAAGCAAACAATGTGCCTGCTTAATTTAAAACTTGTTTTTTCAGACCTTGCTGAAAGCACTCTTTGGGGATTGTTTTTGTGAAAAAGCAAATTCTTTATAATCCGCAATTTGCTTGCATAGCTTATGCACGATGCACTGCCTAAGCAGATAAGGGAAGTCCTTGCAAAGCTGAACATTACAGAATTCCGTCCTGCCCAGATAAAAGCAATTGATGCAGGGCTGCTGGAGGGCAGAAATTTGCTTGTGTGCACGCCGACAGCATCAGGAAAGACGCTCATTGCGGAAATGGCTGCCGGCAAGTCCATCCTCGAAGGAAAGGGAAAAACAGTCTATATTGTGCCGCTTGTTGCCCTTGCAAACGAAAAGGCAAAGGACTTCAAGAAGAGGTATGGGCATTTGTTCAAGGTCGCGCTTTCTGTCGGAGACTTTGACTCGTCAGACCCGCACCTGATGGACTATGACTTAATCATCTGCACTGCTGAAAAGCTAGACTCTTTAATAAGACACCAAGCGCCCTGGCTCAAATTCGTCAGCGTTGTAATAGTCGATGAAGTGCATTTGCTCAATGATGTCTCAAGAGGACCAACGCTTGAAATCCTGATAACGCTGCTGAAGAAAATACTGCCCAAAGCACAGATTATTGCCTTGTCTGCAACAATCGGCAATCCTGAAGAGCTTGCAAAATGGCTTGACGCAAATCTTGTGAAGGATGACTGGCGCCCTGTGCCACTGCATAAGGGTGTTTATTTTGACAACACAATAGAATTTGAGTAAAAATTTTATACCCCCATTCCTCTCAAAAACAACAAGGAGGTGTTATTCATGTTTAAGGCACTTGAAAACGCGTATGAATTCGCCGCTCTGCCATTGCGCATTGGCTTGGCTGCCTTGTTCCTAACGGCAGGGGTCCTCAATGTTATGAACTTTGCAGGCGCAACAGACAATATGGCAAGCCTTGGCCTTCCTGTGCCAATAGTGTTTGCAATAATAATGCTTGTTTCTCAGCTTATTGGCGGAACCCTGATACTACTTGGCCTGCTGACACGAGTGGCTGCAATCTGGATGACCATAGTTCTGTTATTCCTCGTGATAATGGCTCACGTTGTGCATTACACCCCTGACAGCCTTATTGAAATAACAAAGTACGTTGCCTGGATTGGCGGAACGCTCTGCCTGATGCTATTAGGACCAGGAAAATTGAGCCTGGATGAAGCATTTTTGTGGGAATAAAAATAAAAAAATCAACCTAACAATGACCTTACGACTTCTGCACTCGCGCAGTAGCCGACGCCATTGTAGTTTATTCTTGCTGCGGTGTACGGGCTGAAATCAGGACCGTATTTCTCGCGGCCAGCCTGCCTCAATGCCTCAATACCCTCCGCGCTCAGCAAGACTTCTCCTGCATTGCAACCCGCAATAGTCTGGTCGCTGATTCCAGGCCTCATTGCCAGCCCTGTAGTGCTTGTTTCATTGAACATCAGCAAAAGCCCTGCAAAACCAATAACCGCGACAAGCACAACTGCGAGTAAGTGTTTTCCGCAGTGGCTCTCCTTGGTCTGCTCCATTCTTTCACCTCAATCGTTTTACAATTTCAGCATTTCACCATACTTGCCAATAATCGGCAACGGCTTTTCCTTGCCAGTGAGGGCATTAATGACCCCAAAAAGCCATAGTACAAACAGCAGGATTCCTCCAATTGGCAGGATGATAAACCAGCCAAGGAGGGGTATAACAATCCCCACCAAATAAAGGACAACCCATGCAACAAACAAAACAAGACTTTGCTTTGCATGATACATTGCAAACTTGTCATCCTTCTTTGCAAGCAGGACAATAATAAAGCCCACAATGTTCAGCAGGTATGCCAAGAAGGCAAACAATTTGCTTTCACCGGACACTTCTTTTGCCAAAATAATCACCTCGTGTTTTAGACGATAAAAAAAGCCGCAGTATAAAAGCGTTTCTAAAGCCCGATGCTTGCAATGAGCTTGTCCTTGTCAAAAGCCTGCAGGTCAGCATATTCTTGCCCAACGCCAAGATAGAGAATTGGCTTCTTGGTAACATAACTGACTGATATTGCTGCACCGCCCTTCTCATCAACATCTGCCTTTGCAAGAATAATTCCATCAATCCCAATGGCATTGTCAAACTGTCTTGCCTGTTCAATGCAGTCATTACCAGTAATGCTCTCGCCGACAAACAATTTTAGGTCGGGCTTTGCAACCCTCATTATCTTCTTCATTTCATCCATCAGGTTTGTGTTTGAGTGCAGTCTTCCTGCGGTGTCAATCAGGACAACATCCTTCTTGGTGGCTTCTGCGTGCTTGATTGCATCAAAGGCAACAGCCGCAGGGTCAGAACCGTAATCATGCCTTATCAGCTTGACCCCGAGCTTGTCAGCATGCAATTGCAACTGGTCAATTGCTGCAGCACGGAATGTGTCAGCAGCAGCAAGCACAACAGAATAACCGTTCTGCTTGAGCAAATGCGCAACTTTCGCTATTGAAGTCGTCTTTCCAGAGCCATTCACTCCGACAAAGCATATCACGAAAGGCTTTTTCTTTCCCACCATCTTCAGGAGGTCAGGCGGCTCAACAGGAAACAAGTCAGAAATGCTCCTCCTCAATGAACTTACTATTGTGTCCTCAACCCTGCCTCTTGGAATTGGCTTTTCAACAAGCTCTGACTTCAAATCAGACTTTATCTTTTCAATGACCTCAACCGCGGCATTGTTCTCAAGCAATGCGAGCTCCATTTCCCAGAACATTTCATCAAACTGCTTTTCGCTGATTTTTTTTGTTGTTATTGCTTCCTTGATTCTTGCAAAAAAGCCCTTTTTTTCCTCAACAACCTTTTCCTCCTCGACTTTCGGGACAGAAACTTCAGCTTTTTTCTCTTCAACCTTTGGCTTTTCAACCTCTGCTTTCAGGACTTCTGCTTTTCTCTCCTCAATCCTCGGCTTTTCAGGCATTACTTTTGGTTCTGCAACTTCAACCTTGGGAGCAACTTCCGGTTTTTTCTCGCCTGCTTTCGGCTTCTTTGCCTTTGATTCTGGCTTCTTCTCAACAACCTTTGGCTTTTCTTCCTTGATAGGCTTCTTTGCAGGCTTCTCAGCCTTCTTCACCTCCTTGACATGCTTCTTTGCTTCTTTCTCTATCTCAACAATCTCTTCCTTTGCCTCTGTTTCAACCTTTTTAGTGAATTTTGAAACAAGGCTCTTAAGCTTGTCCTTCAAGAATCCAAACATGCTTACTCACCTGTCAGTTCCTGCAATTCGCGCTGCAATTCTGCAGCCCTTTCTGCCATCTTTTCAAACTGCTCAATCATTTCTGCCTGGAACTTCCTCATATCAACAGCCTGCTCCTCAAGCATCGCCTTTGTCGAAGGAATGTCCTTTTTCACAACAGTGCTTCCGCCAACATTGACAGCAAGGCTCTTGTTGTCCTCAAGCCTTGCCTTTACAAATATGCCGTTGCTAATCGGCACAAACATCTCAGAACCCGTCCTGCTTGCCGCGAGCTCGTCAAGGCTTTTGCGCACTTCCTCTATCTCAGCAACCTGCCTTTCAACAGCTTCAACCTGCTTCTGCACCTGCTTCATCTGTTGGTCAAGCAATTGCAGTTCAAAGTATTTTTGCTGCAACTTCTTGGCATTCTCTCCCTTCTTCTTGTCTTCCTTCTCCGTCATTTTCATTCCAGCTTTTTCAACAAATCCTCAAGGAAATGAACATAATCATGCCCGCCCTTTAAGAAACTAAGGGGCAAATCAACAAGCAGCGTCTTCCTGTCACGCTTATAATGCTCCAATTCCTTCTGCACCACAAATCTCAAAAACTTTTTTTCGTCGCTCGTAAGCGTCATTTTCCTTCCTCCGGCTGCGAGATTTCAATCTCGCCAAAATGCTCTTTCTGCCCAAGCTCAACCTTGCTCTCGTTCGCAAGGTGAAGCAACGGGATAAAAGTGTAAACCTTGTCCTCCTTTTTATTTGTCGGCACAAGCGAGGAAAAAGTGAGCTTTCTTTTCCCGCCTGCAAAAATGCTCAACAGTTTTGCATACAAAGACCTCATTGCCGCAGTAATGTCAAGCTTTTTCTCAGGAACAACAACATTCACTTCGTGCAAGGAATTGAACAATCTGCGCTTCTTGACCTCCAACGCCTTTTCCAAAGCCCTGACAAGGTCATAAACAGAAACCTTTCTCTTCCTCGGCTGCGGCAACCTTGGAATAAGCTCCAAGGTCTGGTCCTGCATTCCTGCCACCTCGCCCTTTGCAAGCGCCTGTTCGAGCTCGTCATAGAACTGCTCCTCAGAAATATCGCTTGCTGCCAAGAGGCGATCAAACTCGTCCATGTCTTCGCCAACAAGCCTCTTACTCTTGATTTTCAAAAGAATTGCAGCAGCCAGAAGAACCTTGCCTGAAACTTTCAGGTTTGTTTCCTTCAATTGCTTAATCCTCTCAATATACCTTTGCGTAAGAACTCCTATATCAATATCCCAAGGATTCATCTGTTCGCTGTTAACAAGATCCAACAGAATGCTCTTCCAACTAATATCGTCACTCTCAACAATAATCTGGTAAAGCTTTTCCTGCATACTCAAGCTTAACAAGGATTAGTTATATAAAGGTATTGTGAGAGTATATTGAATACGAGCCCGTAGTTTAGCGGTTATAACGCCTCGTTTACACCGAGGAGGTCGCCAGTTCGAATCTGGCCGGGCTCATCAAAGCAAAGCATTCTAACACAACATAAGTCTCGAACTGGCGATAGACCAACCTCAGTTGGGCGTGTCGCCAGTTCGAATCTGGCCGGGCTCATGAGTTAAGCGAATGGGCACGGACAGGCTCGTCAACCGCAGTTGACCGCTGTCTGGTCGGGCTCGTGAAAACTTTCGGAATAAATGCTATAAATTGGGCGGCTCTGCCACAGAGACCAACCATAAACGGGTTTTATAAGAAAACTTAAAAAGCAACCACTATCCAACGAGTGAGTATTATATAGTTCGCGCCTGTGGTTTAGTGGTAGAATACGACCTTGCCAAGGTTGAGACGCGGGTTCGATTCCCGCCAGGCGCATCGGCGCACAGCGGACCTGAAAATCCCAGACGAGCAATGCGAGTTGGAATTTTCATTACCTGCCAGGCGCACACATCTCTTTTTATTCCAATAATGCCTTCAACTTCCTGAACGCATCCTCCTGGGTATCCCACTCAAGCCGTTTTAGTGCATCATCAAACGAAACCCACTGAAAGTCGTCATGCTCCTTGCAGACATTAACATCAAGGCGCACTTTGGCATCAGGAGTGACTTCAAAACAGAAAACGTGCTCTGTAATTGGATTTCCCTTATCAAGCCACGTGAATACATGCACGTTCTCAATAACCCTAATGACGCCCCTTTTTCCAATTCCTGTTTCTTCAAGCATTTCACGATACGCTGCATCCTTGATTGAAGCATCGGTGCTTTCAACGCTTCCTGTTATCGGCTGCCAACTGCCACTCCCAATGCGCTTTAGCAGAAGAAACTCATATTCGTTGTTTTTCTTACGAAAAAGTATGCAGTTGACTTTGGTGTCCTTGCTCATAATCAATAGGGAAATGCGACCAGTTAATAAATAATTTTATATAAGCCCCATCAGTTTTATAGCACAATGGCCCTTTAGCTCAGTCCGGTAGAGCAACGGTCTTATATGACCGCTGACGGAACAAGAAGTCAATGGCTCTAAGAGCACCGTCGGTCGCCGGTTCAAATCCGGCAGGGGCCACTTTTATTTTTTTGTGCGATACCTTTTTAAAACAGCCAAGTTCTTATTGGCATATTGCCCCTGTCGTCTAGTCCGGCCAAGGATAAGGGCCTTTCGTGCGGCAAAACGCAAGGAAAGCCTTTGACACGGGTTCAAATCCCGTCGGGGGCATATGATTGTCCGCGAAGAATTGCTTGGCTACTACACCAAAAGCAAAGCAGAAATCCAAAAAGCAATTGCAAGATACCGCGAACTGAAGGCATTATTTGAATAGTATAATGACAAGGAACTTCTTGAAATGCTGCAAGATGTTGTTGACGCATGCAGAAAATACGTCGAGGCAGTCATCAGGATGGAATACAAGGCGGGAGAAATAAAGAAAAGATACGGCGACAACCCTACAGCGTGGAAACTGGAAATAGAACCGCTTGACGAGGCAAGACGCATAGCACACAACCCACTGATTTCACATTTGGTGGCATTCAACCGCAATGCTGCAAAAAAATACAGCTGGCAGCCAAAAGGTAAAATGCCAATAGGCGGAATTTTCACGCTTGAACCGGAATTATTATCAAACCCATATTCTACCTTTTCACGCGGAGAAATCGCAAACTGGGCATTTTATCTCTCAATCAGTCTGGGAATGGAGTGAAGTTTTTTAAAATAGGTGGCCAGTTATAATATTCTATGGCAGAAGCAACAAGAGGCAATATTGAGTGGCTGTTGCAGGAAGACCCAAGCCTTTTTTCTGCGCTTGCAGAAAAGGCAAGCCAACTAATTATGCATCCAGAGCAAAGATTACAGTTGCGTGATGAATTCAGCGACCTGGTTGAGAGATACAACAACATAGCAAAAAAAAAGCAGGAGAATGCACATATATTCCACCTAATGAACTCGTCCAATTCGCGGCAGACATCTGCGCATACTTCTGGGAAAACCGAAGCAAATAAACAATAAAATCTGTTAGCCACCAATCAATAACACAGATTACTCCGCAAGATATATAAATGAAACATTTGCAAGGCATATTTATGAAACGTTCTTCGCGACGCTGGAAGAAAAAAGGGCAGATGCGCTGGAAATGGCAGAGAAAGCGCATGAAGAAGGAAAAGAGAAAGCGCAAACAAAGAGCAACAGCGTAAAATTCTGTGTGTATTCTTTTTCCCACACCTTTACCAAAAACTTTATAAATAACCTACTAAATCCTAATTAGCATCAACGCCAAGCGCCGGTAAATCATTCCGGCAAGCTTTCTGTCCTCGGGAAAACTGAGGATGCCTACCAAAAACACGGTAGGAATGAGTGTCTCAGCTGAGCCTGAGGCATGATGGAGGGCAGCAATAGAACCCAAAAGCCAAATTCCATTTTAGTCTGATGCGACCACAAATGTGGGAAGGGTTAACGACGAGGCTCCATTGATTCGTCAATGGTCATATCGTCTTGACATAACTTTCCTCAGGAGAAAACTCCGACATCACAGTCCCTGTTTATCCTGCAGGAGGTTGCTGCTATCAGAATCCGGCTAAGACATGCAAGTCTATGTCGCAAGACATGGCAAACTGCTCAGTAACACGTCGATAACGTACCGTGAAGTCTGGGATACTCTCGGGAAACTGAGGATAATCCCGGATACGGAATGGGGTGTGGAATCCTCCCATTCTGCAAAGCTTCGGCGCTTCACGATCGGTCGGCGGCCCATCAGGTAGTTGGTGAGGTAACGGCTCACCAAGCCTATGACGGGTAAGGGCCATGAGAGTGGTTGCCCTGAGAGGGACACTGAGATACTGGTCCCAGCCCCACGGGGTGCAGCAGTCGCGAAAACTCCGCAATGCGCGCAAGCGTGACGGGGGGATTCTGAGTGCTTCGGTTTCACCGAGGCTTTTCGTGAGAGTAAACATCTCGCGGAATAAGTGGTGGGCAAGACCGGTGCCAGCCGCCGCGGTAACCCCGGCGCCACAAGTGGGAACCACGTTTATTGGGTCTAGAGCATCCGTAGCCGGCTTGTTAAATGCCCTGTGAAATCGTTCCGCCTAACGGGACGGCGTGCAGGGTAGACTGGCAAGCTTGGAACCAGGAAAGGCAGGCGGTATTCCGTGGGGAGCGGTAAAATGCTATAATCCACGGAGGACCACCGATGGCGAAGGCAGCCTGCTCGAATGGATTCGACGGTGAGGGATGAAAGCCAGGGGAGCGATCCGGATTAGATACCCGAGTAGTCCTGGCCGTAAACGCTGCGTGCAAGATGTTGCACAATCCTCGCGATTGTGCAGTGTCGCAACGAAGGTGTTAAGCACGCCACCTGGGAAGTACGGTCGCAAGGCTGAAACTTAAAGGAATTGGCGGGGGAGCACACAAGGGGTGCGGCGTGCGGTTTAATTGAATTCAACGCCGGGAATCTCACCAGGGGCGACGGCAGGATGAAGGACAGTCTAAAGGGCTTTCCTGACGAGCCGAGAGGTGCTGCATGGCCGGCGTCAGCTCGTGCCGTGAGGTGTCCTGTCAAGTCAGGCAACGAGCGAGACCTGTGTTCTTATTTGCCACCGTGTCCGCAAGGACGAGCGAGCACAATAAGAAGACTGCTTCGGAAACGGAGAGGAAGGTGCAGGCTACGCCAGGTCTGTACGGCCCGAATCTCCTGGGCTACACGCGCGCAACAATGGCTGGGACAATGGGATGCAACGCCGAAAGGCGAAGCGAAACCTCGAAACCCAGTCTTAGTTCGGATTGAGGGTTGCAACTCACCCTCATGACGTCGGAATCCCTAGTAATCAGACGTTAGCATCGTCCGGTGAATATGTCCCTGCTCCTTGCACACACCGCCCGTCAAACCAACCGAGCAGGCTTCAGATGAGCCGCATTGCGTAAATGCGCCGAATCTGAGGTCAGTGAGGTGGGTTAAGTCGTCACAAGGTATCCGTAGGGGAACCTGCGGATGGATCACCTCCTAATTTACTTTAAAGGACGGAGTCCATTGCTGCGAGCAACTTCGAAATTCCATCCGCAGACTCCGAGTGGAGCGAAGCGGAACGAGGTTGCCTGCGGATGGATCACCTCCTAATTCGTTTACTCGTGTATTCGTACACGCGTTAACTCGGCTGAAGGTTTTGCTGCCCTCCTTTTTTGTTTTCACGGATCCGCTGAGTCGGGTCCTTGAAGAGTGCAAGACTTCCGGGCCCGTAGCTCAACGGTAGAGCACCTGCCTTGCAGGAAACAAATGTTTCCAGGAGCGCGGGAGGCTTCGGGTTCAAATCCCGACGGGTCCATCCATCCGAGTATCACATTCATCATTTCATTCGATGAACGCAAATCGCGATTCTAACTAATCGCGGTTGAAGGGCAATAGGCTGTAGGAGCGCATAATGCAAGACGTAAGACGCACGACGCATAAAAAAAGCGGCCGGCGTCAAGCGCAAGGCGTCCTGCGCGCCCAATAACCACACCTACTACATGCTAATGACGGCCGTGCAAAGATTGAGATCATATCTGGTCCTACACTACCCTAACAGGTGGAAGACTTGGTTCGAGACGCCGATGAAGGACGCGGCTAACGGCGAAATGCCCCGGCGACGTGTATGCAACGGTTGAACCGGGGATATCCGAATGGGACTTCCTCTTGAGCACGAAAGTGCGGGGAACGCGGGGAATTGAAACGTCTTAGTACCCGCAGGAAAAGAAATCAATCGAGATGCGCTGAGTAAGAGCGACTGAAAAGCGCATAGGGCAAACCGAACGAGGGAATGAAAGTTCTCTCGAATGTGGTGTTTGGACCCGTGCCAATACCTCGCTGGGAAACGCAAAGTCGCCTGGAACGGCGCGCGACACAGGGTGACAGCCCCGTAGCGGCACCTCAGCAGGTTACGAGCATGGAGTTCCAGAGTACTGTTCCTCGGAAATGGAGCAGGAATACGGGGGGCATCAACCTCCAACCCTAAATACGTCTCGAGTCCGATAGCATACAAGTACCGTGAGGGAACGTTGAAAAGAACCCCTGACCGGGAGTTCAAAGATCCTGAAACCTGTTAGGTATGGATCGCTAGGGCACCACGGTGTTCTAGCGTTCGTTTAGAATAACGAGCCGGGGAGTGCATCTCAGTGGCAAGGCTAACCTTTATCAGGGAAGCCGAAGCGAAAGCAACAAGCCCGCAGGCAACGAGGGGCGGGGTGCTAATCCGCCTGGAGTCACTGGGATTCGACCCGAAACCGCTCGATCTTATCCTGAGTAAGGTGAAGTGCGGGTAAAACCGTGCGGAGGCCTGAAGAGGTTCTATGAGCAAGTGTTCTTCTAACTTGGGATAAGGGGTGAAAAGCCAATCGAGAGCGGTGATAGCTGGTTCCTATCGAAGTAGGCGTCAGTCTAACCTGGGACGAGCTGACAGGTGCTGTAGAGCGACGGATTGGGGGTTAAGGCATCGAAAGGTGTCGACCCTCTGTCCAACTCCGAAAGTGCCTGTAGCGTAGACTCCCGGAGACGGGGTGTCGGCGTAAGGTTGACATCCGAGAGGGGAACAACCCTGACGCTGGTTAAGGTCCCAAAAGACGCATTAAGTGTGAACGGGCATAAGGGTATCTGCGTCCAGAGACAGCGGGGAGGTTGGCTTAGAAGCAGCCATCCTTTAAAAAGTGCGTAACAGCTTACCCGTCAAGGATGCGGGTCCCTAAAATGGACGGGGCTAAATGCGTTACCGATACCAGCGACGCCCCAAAAGGGCGGAGTAGGTAGGCGTACTGCGTGGGCAGAAGCTTCTCCGTAAGGAGGGGTGGACCGCGTAGTAATGAAAATCCCGGCAGTAGTAGGATCGTAGCAGCGTGAGAATCGCTGCCACCGAAAGGGCAAGGGTTCCTTGGCACTGTCGATCAGCCAAGGGTCAGTTGGTCCTAACAGAGCTCCCAACAGGAGCCGATGTGGAAAGGGAAACCGGTTAATATTCCGGTACTGTCTGTGTATGCGTGGCAACACAAGCCTCGTGTCAGACGCTTTTGGCTAGATGGGCGCAGACCGTCGTCTGCGTTAACCCGGATACGCCGCGGGAGTATCATCATGATGAGAACGCGGGGAAACCGGGGAACAGCATTCCTTTGGAGTGTCCTGTCAATGCCTGGAGCCCATGAAAATGGCACAGGGAAAAATCACAGGCATCCGTACCCAGAACCAGCACTGGTGCCCCTAGGTGAGAAGCCTAAGGTGTGAAGGACGAACCTAGACAAGGGAACTCGGCAAATTGGTCCCGTAACTTCGGTTTAAGGGATTCCTGCTCCTGTGCGCACATGCGTGGTGGGAGCAGGGCGCAGTGACTCGGGGGTCCCGACTGTTTAACAAAAACACAACTGGTTGCAAAGCCGTAAGGCCGTGTACAACCGGTGACGTCTGCCCAGTGTCGGTATCCGAATCTCGTTTTCAAGCGGGCTAAGGACCGATTAACGGCGGGAGTAACTATAACTCTCTTAAGGTAGCGTAATGCCTTGTCGTTTGATTGGCGACGTGCATGAAGGGCGTAACGAGGTCCCCACTGTCCCTGTCTGGGAGCCTCCGAATAAATCCTTCTGGTGCAGAGACCAGAGATCTCCAGTGGGAAGCGAAGACCCCGTGAAACTTTACTGTAGCTTGTCGTTGCGGCGTGAGCTGCGTTGTATAGGGTATGTGGGAGCTGCTTGAGCCCAGTGCCGTCAGGCGCTGGGTGAGGCGACGATGTAACACCACACTCCGCGACTTGCGTTGCTTACCTTCCGAAAGGAAGGGACACCGGCTGGCGGACAGTTCGGCTGGGGTGGCACGCAGTTGAAAGGATATCAATTGCGACCAAAGGTCTGCTCAACCCGGTCAGAAATCGGGTGTAGAGTTTAAGGGCAAAAGCAGGCCTGATGGGATACTTAATAAGATTGTATCCCAAGGCGAAAGCCTGGCCTAGCGAACCTCAATGTCCTTCTTGATGAGGGCTTGGGATGACCGAAAAGTTACTCCGGGGGTAACAGAGTCGTCGCGCCTGAGAGTTCACATCGACGGCGCGGCTTGCTACATCGACGTCGGCTCTTCCTATCCTGGGCGTGCAGAAGCGTCCAAGGGTGCGGGAGTTCACCGTTTAAAAGGGATCGTTAGCTGGGTTCACAACGCTGTGAGGCAGTTGGTTTGATATCTACTGGAGATGCGAGATGTCTGAGGGGAAGGAAGCTCTAGTACGAGAGGAACGAGCTTTCGGCGCCACTAGTGTACCGGTTATCCGATAGGGTATCACGCCGGGCAGCTACGCGCTGAGGGATAAGTTCTGAAAGCATCTAAGAATGAAACCCTCCTCGAAAAGAGACATCATAGTGCACGGATACAACATCCGTTTGATGGAAGCGGGGTGTACGCGCGAAGGTAACGACGCGCTCAGCCTGCGCTCCCCAACGCACATACTTGGATTAGATGCGATTTCAGTCTTTGCATGGCCATCATTTTTCCTTTTTTTCTTAATTCATTGACTATGCAGATCCGGAAGTTTCGCAATTCTTCCGCAAAACAATCTATTTTCAGGAATTCTTCCGGCTTAAATGCAAATGTGTTTGGTCAAACCGCAATCGTCACAAGATTTTCACCAAAATTCACTTTAAGACTGTTGTCTTTTTTTTGCAATGATGCTTTGTGGCAAGTTTGAGTACAAGAAACTTGAGATATATGAGCTTGCTCATCAGTTCGTACTGCACATTTATGATTTGTGCGCAAATTTCCCCCAGGAGGAATCAAATAACATCGCATCGCAAATCAAGCGCGCGGCAGTGAGTCTTCCGCTTAACATAGCTGAGGCAACAGGCTGTATGAGCTTCCGCACATGCCTTAATTTCTTGAGTTTCAGTTTCCGCTCATGCAAGGAGCTTGAGGCTGCTTTGCGATTATGCAGGGACCTGAAATACTTAAATGACCCGCAGTACCTTGACACTAGCGAACGCCTTGATATGCTGATGAGGAAGCTTTTCAAGTACATGGAATACATCAGCGCTCAGGCTGACAAGCGCAGCGGTTATCGCCGGCAACAGGCGATGAATACGGAATTCATAAAGAAAAGTTCAGGGACTTAATATCCAAGGTCATTCAGCTCATCTTCTATTTGTTTGCTCACGCGATGGCGCTCCTTGCCATGCTTTATGAATTTGGTCTCAACCTTGCGTTCTGCAACATCAGGCTTTGCAGAATGGTTTTTACCACGCAAGGTCATAATCTTGGCATGCATCGCGTCCCTGACATGAAGATACTCGTTTGCAAGGTTGAAATGGTTCTTCACAAGAGCATAGTAATGAATTGCTGTCTTTCTCCACCTGTCATCACCTGTGTAATCATACAAAGCCTCTGCAAACTTGCCAATGTTTCCACACGTTATTGCCCAATGAGTCGGGTTTATTTGGCGGACAAGTTCAGCGCCTTTTTTACCAGCCTCAAATGCGTTAATAAGCAGCTCATTTCGCCTGTTAATATCAGCTGTAATCAGGGCGGCATTGTAAAAATGGTCTGCGGCAAAAGTGTACTGGTAAGCGCTGTGCGACGGGTCAAACTGCTCTGAGCGCCGGCCGCCTTCAAGTAAATCATGTGCTGCCTCAATCATGAGGGAGCGCTTCTCTTCATCAACACAAATCTCTGCAAGTGCAAGGGCAACTTTTGCCTTGAACATAAACTGGTACGCAGGATGCTCTGCTTCAACCTGCTGGCTTATGCGTATGCTTTCTGAAATGTGGTTCTTTGCGGCAAAAAGCATCTTTTTCTTTTTATCCAAATCCTGAATTTCCATTGCCAAAATCATTTCAAACTCGCCCAGATGAGAGTACAGGTGGCCGTGCATCTTGACAACATCTTCAATCGATAATCTGAGCCCATCCCATACAAACGCGCCTGATTCAACGCGTTCAATCCCTGCCTTGCAGTATCGTGCTGCAGCCTCAACAACATCCTTGGTGTAATTGATGCCGCTGATAAGCGACATTTCATTATCTACACCGTGGCTTGCAATCTTGGTCAGGAACTTTATTCGCAGTATGTTCAGGTGCTCATCAATCTCCTCAGGAAAAGGGTATTGTAGCAGAAAATTGCCCACATCAGAAAGGACCTGGCGGTCGTCGGGCATTTCGTAATTTGTTTTCAGATAGTCCTCAAATGATTGCGGAAACATGTTAAGTATTAAATAAAACTGCTTTTTTTATTACTTCGCACAACCCTTTCTGCCCTTGCCCTGCAATAATGCACCAATCACTGCGCCAACAATCCCGCAAACAACCGCAAAGCCAAAAGCCACAGAATAACTTATTGTTATGAAATAAGCAGAACCCACACTTAATGCCCTTGTCAAAGCACCAAGCTCGACCATACCAATTGCTTGAACAACAAAACCAAAAACAAAACCAATCAATCCGCCGATGACTGCCTTTTTCATCTTAATGCTTGAAGAACACAAACCCCTCTTCCAGCACTGCACCGATAAAAGCGCCGATTATGCCGTAGGACGAGGCAACAAAAAGCATAGCTACAAAGGAGACTGCAAGGATGTGCGCGCCTTCAGGAGACAATGAAGCTATTTCTGTCACCCAAGGACTGTATGCCTGGAGTGAAAGCCCTATGAGAAAGCTAATAATGGCACCGATAAGGAGTCCTTTGCACATAAATTGAGGTTAATTAAGTGGGGTATAAAATGATTGCGAGCCAGGCAAACCTAATTGTCCGTTCTGCCCCTCCATCTTCGTTATATATTACTTTTCACTACCACAGCAATGCCAGCATAAATAACTATTTTAATAGGAATCGTGTCAACTAAGTCATAAAATGCTGTGAGATGAGATTGGTTCATGTTTATAAACGCGCTTGTTTTTTGTAGAAACCAATAAATAATTGTTTTTCACTCCATTTTGCAAATGGCAAGCACTGAGAAAGCAATTGAAGTCCTGCACTTGCTCAAAAAAACATATCCGAACGCCAAATACTATCTTAACTTTAATACACCTCTTGACTTGCTTGTTGCTGCAATACTCTCTGCGCAGGTAAGGGATGAGGTCGTGAATGCAGCAACAGCAGAGCTTTTCAAGCACTACAAAAAAGCAGAGGATTATGCAAAAGCATCAGTCAATGACCTTTTGAAATATGTCGGCAAGGTGACTTTTGCAGGTAACAAGGCAAAAAACATAATCGAGGCATGCAGGATGCTTGTTGAGAAACACAAGGGGCAAGTGCCAAAAACAATTGAGGAACTTACACAACTGCCCGGCATTGGAAGAAAGACAGCAATAGTGATACTGACAAATGCTTTTGGCATAGTGCAGGGAGTGGTTGTTGACACGCACGTCATAAGGATTTCTTACAGGCTTGGATGGACCAAACAGAAAGACCCTGAAAAAATAGAGGAAGACCTAAACAAGCTAATTCCTGAGAAATACTGGAAGGAAGTCCAGTGGCTTCTCAAGGCTCACGGAAGGGCGGTCTGCCAGGCACCAACACCTTACTGCTCAAAATGCCCCATTTCTCACCTGTGCCCAAAGATTGGCGTGACAAAAAAATTCTAATGGTTCTCGGTTATTTTGTAAAATTCTGGCTTGTAATGCGCAAATGCCTTAAAAACAAGGTGTGTTTTTGGATTGTCCGCTCTTATATGTACCTGCTTAAGCTGGTTTTCAAGCCCGACAGATTCAGGCATAAGAAGCAATTCTTTGGCAGGCCTGTCAAGCTCTAGCCCAAGTATTACACCAACAGGCGGATTTTGAAGGTGTTGCAATGCGGCATTGTAAGTGCCATAAAGCCTTACTGACTTCAGCCATTCTTCCTCCGACGGCATCTTGTCAGTTTTTATCCTGATATCAACAGGATGCCTTATGCTTGCAACACGCATTGCAAGATCAGAAAGGGTATCGTGGGGGCGCAAGTATGTTTCAACATAAGTGTCAAAACGTGTTTTCTCATCAGGGTCTTGGCTTTGCTGAAGCCTGAAAAGCCTTCTCAATTCATACAGCCACGGGCAGAATATCATACCCCTTTCTGCAAGGGCAAGTGCTGTTTCAATTGAGTCAGGATAATAAAAGAGGGTCATGCTGCTGCCACCACAAACAAACTCTGAGCCCAACCCAGAGGCGTGTTCTCGTTGTGCACTGAGGAGTTTGCAAAATACAGTTCTGGAAGCTCGCCCTGCTCGTTCATTGCTGACTTTGTTTTTTCAAGGAAAAACCTGTATTTGTTCATTATTCCAAGTTGCTTGTAAATGATTGCAAGCCAGGCAAGGCCCATGGTCCATTCAGCCTCGCCATCCTTGTTGTAATACTTGTCTCCTGCATAACGGATGACTCCCCTTTCCCTGAGCAGCTTTTCCTCAACATTCTTGAGGATTGCGTCGCGCTGTTTTTCGTCAACAACATTGTAAGGATAAATCAGTGAAAGCAGTGCAAGGTCGGTTTCCTTAGTGACTGATTCGCGAGGCAGGAGGGCGTTCAAGGCATCTTTTCCCTTCTGTATCAGTTCGTCTGGGACTTCAACAATTCCTTTTACTGCCTGAAGTCCTGCAACACAAGCTCCAACAGATGAAGCATGGACTTCCTCGTTTTCCTCCCACATTCCGTTGTCTGCGTCGTGCCAGTACTCAATGGCTGCAAGATACTGCACGAGCTTCTGGATTATTCGCTTGTCATCATCAGAAAGCTGCAATATTCCTTTTTTCACCAATTCACCAATCTTGAACAGAATTGCTCCAATTGCGTCGTTCTGCTTATTGCCCCATTCCTCACGGATTTCATCGCCTGTTATTGGGTCATAACGCGCGTGGATGTAACGATAAGCTGCCTTTGGCATTGGCTCCTTTATCATCCAGTCAATCTTGTACTCGTGTTTTTTAAGGATTTCAAGAAGTGCTTTGTAAGTCTTGACAACTGCGTCATAATTGCCGATAGCCTCCAAGCCCAGGGTTGCATAAACATTGTCCCTGAGCCATGCACGGTTATAGCCGGTTTTGACGGTCTGGGCTGCAGCTGCAAAAAGCCCTGAAGGATACTGCAATTGCTGCAAAAGCATAACACTATGAGCTATCATTTTAGCACCCCCGAGTATAGTAAAGTAGGATTTCAGAATTTATAAACTTTTCTATTTTGTAGTCACTCAATAGTGACTACTAATAAGCTTGTTTTCTTCGCCAATAAGGGCTATAAGGCATAATTTTAATCCCAGTCTTTGGCAATAATATGGGCAAAATGCTCATTATTAATCACAAGTTCGTGTATTTCGCGAATCTTTCGCATACCCAGAACGGTTGAAAGCAACCCATCCGTCTTTTTGAGGAATACTTGGGCTGCATAATTTATTCCAACAAAGGCAGCATATTCTGCCCTATCATCCAAAGGCGCATCCTCCACAGCCCGCCTGCAAATTTCTGCCTGTTGGTTTGCAGAATGACTATTATGCTTGTGCATAAGGCAAACAAGCCCTGAATAAGCCATTGCCAAGTGCGACCAGAATTTGTACCTTGCAAACTCATCGTCAGAAAGCCTCTCACGGTGAAATCCAGCAATACGGATAAGCGGTCTCAAATCCGCATTCTGGTGGTAAAGCATGACAAGACCTGCAGCATTGCCGTACTTGAATACCTTTCTCCCCCCTGTGTACTCTGAATATGATATTGGAAGCAGGAGTTCCCTTCCATCATATTGCGGCGCGTCTATCTTTGCAAAACGGATAGAAGGGCTTGGTTTGCAGGCTGTTTCTGCCTTTTTTGCAAGAAAAATTATTGTGTCCTTTGTGGCGCGCTGAATCCTCTCTTCTAATCGCTGTGCCATAAGCCCTCACTCACAATACCTGCAAAGCACGATGTCTTTATAAAGCTTCAGACACACTTGCAAAGTATGACAAAATACTGCCTCGGAATTGAAAGCACAGCGCACACGTTTGGAATAGGCATAGTCAGTTTTGACGGCAAGATACTGGCAAATGCCAAGAGCACTTTTACCACTGAAAAAGGAGGCATGATTCCTAATGAGGTTGCAAGGCACCACGAACAGGTCAAGGACGCAGTATTGGCTGATGCATTGGCAAAGGCAGGAATAAATCTCGAGCAGGTTTCATTGATTGCTTATTCACGAGGTCCTGGACTAACCCCTGCAATACTTGGTGTCGGCCAAAAAATGGCTGTTGAGCTCGCAAAAAAACTCAAAGTTCCTCTCATAGGAGTAAACCACTCTGTCGCCCACCTGAGCATCGGCAACCTGATAACAGGGGCAAAAGACCCTGTTTACCTCTATGTTTCAGGACCAAACACACAAGTCATTGCGCTTGCCGGCAAAAGGTACAGGATTTTCGGCGAAACCCTTGACATAGGTCTTGGAAACCTGCTTGACAAGTTTGCACGCGACGCAGGGCTTGGATTTCCCGGCGGTCCGAAAATAGAAGAGTTAGCAAAAGGGGGAAAATACATCGAGCTCCCTTATGCAGTCAAGGGAATGGACGTAAGCTTCTCAGGCATTTTGACAAAAGCAGAGCATTTGCTGAAGAAAGGCGCCTCTGTAAATGACCTCTGTTTCTCTTTGCAGGAGACATGTTTTGCAATGCTTGCAGAAGTCGCCGAGCGGGCAATAGCACACACGGGCAAAAAAGAATTATTGCTCATCGGTGGGGTGGCAGCAAACAAGCGGCTTAAGGAAATGCTTGAGAAAATGTGCTCTGCGCGGGGAGCCAAGTTCTTTGCTGTTCCTCTCGAGTATTCAGGGGACCAGGGCGCAATGATCGCGTGGCAGGGAATACTCCAGCAAAAAGAGGCGGTTGCTCCTGAAAAAGCAGGCATTGCACCGTACGAGAGGATTGATGAAATAGAAGTTAATTGGACATAAGACAGTGTCGCCTAACAAAAACAAAAAGAGAAAAAATCGTTTTACCACCAGCCCCACTTCTTCTTGGCTGGCTTCCTTGCCTTCTTTTTCGGCTTTGGCTTTTTTGCAGGGCTTATCCTTGCCTTCTTAGGCCTTGCCTTTCGTGCGGCTTTCTTTTTTGCCTTCCTTGCAGGCATTGCGCGCGGTGCAACCAAGGGCTTTTCTATCGGCGCAAACGGCTCAAAAACCAAGCCACAGTCCTTGCAAATAACCTGGTCGCGCATCGTGCTGTGCACGATGTTCTCTGAAGCGCAGTCAGGGCATTCATTTATGCTCTGCAAATGGTCATCTTCGTTCCCCATAAGGCGGCGGGCTGACTAGAGAGTATAAAAAGATTATGGAATTATTGCGCATTATCGCTTGCTGATTTTGCCAGCCAGAGCCTCCTCAAGCACTTCAGAAATTGTTTCCACAGGGATTACCTTGATTTTTTCAAGACGCTTCTTGTCAACAACAATGTCCTGCAAGTTGCTCTTGGGAACAATAACGCGCTTCAGGCCCGCCTCAATTGCCGCCTCTACCTTGGCACTGACTCCGCCGATTGGCAGGACTTCGCCCCTGACTGACAATGAACCAGTCATAGCAGTATCCTGCCTGACAGGAACCCTTGTCAGTGCAGAGATTATTGACGTGGCAACAGCAATGCTTGCACTGTCGCCCTCAACACCCTCATAAGTCTGCAAGAACTGCACGTGAATGTCATAATTCTTTATGTCCTTTCCAAAGCGCCTCTTTATTATTGCAGAAACATTCTTTACTGCCTCTTTTGCTATCTCGCCAAGCTTTCCTGTTGCCACGATTTCCTTTTCCTTGCCACCCGGCGTCACCTCTGACTCTATCGGAAGAATAATCCCTGAGTAAGAGCCACCTCCGCCAATGACCGCCAGCCCGTTGACCCTGCCGACCTGCTTTCCGTCTGTAACTATAACGTCGTATTCCTTCTTGCGCTCAATGAACTTGTCAGCAATCTGCTGTTCAAGAGTTCTTGCAATCTTCTTTGCCTCCTTGACGTGCTCCACATCAACAAACTTGGCTTTTTGCTCAAGCGCCAGGTCTCCAGCAGCCCTAATAAGCCCGCCAAGCTCCCTAAAACGCAACGTAAGGGAATTCTTCCTGTTAGCCATCTTCCTTGCTTCTTCAAGGATCACGTCAACAGCGGCTCTTGTGAAGTGCGGTATTTTCTTGTCCTTGACGACCTCTTGCGCCACAAACCGCGCAATCTTGAGCCGGTTCTCAGGGGTATCAGGCATTGTGTCCTTCATGAAAACCTCATAACCATAACCCCTTATCCTTGAGCGAAGCGCAGGATGCATGTGGCTTATTGTTTCCACATTTCCTGCCGCAACAAGGATGAAGTTGCACGGCACTGGCTCTGTCCTCACCATTGCGCCAGAGCTCCTTTCTGACTGTCCTGTTATTGAATACTTGCCCTCCTGCAGTGCTGTCAAAAGCTCTTGCTGGGTGGAGGGCTGCAAAGTGGCTATCTCGTCAATAAACAACACACCCATGTTTGCCTTGTGAATCATTCCCGCAACCACACGCTCGTGAGCAGGAGTGCCCAGGCCACCGGATTGCAAGGGGTCGTGGAGCACGTCGCCAAGCAGTGCTCCTGCGTGTGCGCCTGTCGCGTCCCAGAAAGGCGCGGTCTTCCTGCCAAAATTATCAACAATTATTTTCGGAATCTCAATCCTCCGCTGAGGGTTTATACGGCAGCTAAGACTCGTGATAAGCGCAATGCCAAGCACAAAAACCATGCCGGTAATCATTGAGGCAGCATAAACAACAGGGTTGTCAAAAGGAAACATCTTTCTTGCATAAAGGTAATAAGGAATGAGCGAGATAACAATTGCGAGCGCAAGAAGGAACCAATTCATGCCACCCAAAGACCCAATTGAATGCATCCTGCTTCTTGCAACAATGTCCCTCCCCTTTCCTGCAGGAACAACCCTTATCAACGGCTGGTTCTCGTCATTTGGATTTGGCAGGGCAAGGACATCAACGAGCTTTTCCCTTGGCAGTAATTCTGCAAGAGCCAGGCCGAGCATTGACTTCCCTGTGCCGGGCTCTCCGATAAGCAACACGTGCCTTCTCTGCAACGCTGCTTTCCTGATGACCTCTACAGCATCCTCCTGCCCAATAACCTGCTCCACAATACGTTCAGGGACTTTCAGGTCTGCAGTTGTTCGGAATTCAGCAGAACCCTTTGCCATGCATTGCCAGAACCGTCGGTGGTTTATAAAGGTTTACACGACAATAATTAACCTCTTTTAAGTAGTAAAAATGAAAAAGTTTATATATTCCAAATGACAATGAATTGGAATGGGGGTTACTAACATGGCTGAAAACATTGAAGAGGAAGCCAAGAAAACAAGCGAGGAACTGAAAAGGATTGCTCCAACAGTCAAGGGGCTGGAGCTCGAGAAAATAATCAAAAAGCGCAAGCCAATGGAGCCAAACCCTGAAATCCTGATTTTTGTGCCGTTTGCTGAAAAAACAGACCTCAAGCCAGCTGATGCGTACAAGAAATATGTTGAGGAAATAGCAAAGAAGGGAATAGACGAAAAATACCTCCTGCTCGCGTCCATAAGGAAGCTTTCTGAAAAGTACAATTCAGCAACAATCCTTGATTTGAAGCACTACACGCACACCGGGCTGACAGAGGACATCATAAAGGACAAGGAAAAGACTAAAGAATTCCTCAAGAACAGATTTGAGGAAAACAAGGAAACACTTGAAAAAATAGTCAAGAATGCAGACAAGGCATGGGAAGACCCTGAAACGCCTGCGGTGGTGACGCCGCCTCACGCAAGGGAAGCATACGAGGACGCAACAAACACCCTGCCTGACGATGAAGGGACTTTTCTGCAGAAGTCAGGAGTCCTACAGCGATTCATTGCAGAAAACGGCTCAAAGAAGGACCAAAGGCATTGCATTGAGGGAAGCCGCTTCTACGTCGCCCATTACAAAAAAGCCAAGAATGACGAGGGAGAGGAAAGGCTTGTGCTTGACTATGTTGAAGTCTGGAAGAAAAAAGAGTAATTATTCTTCCAGGAGAGGCGTCCTGCCTTTTATTATCTTTGATTTCTCAATCCCTGGCACTTCCTCTGGCTTCTGCCTTGCTTTGGGCGGCTTTTCAGCTTTCTGTTCAAGCACCCAATAAACAATGGCTATGGCAATGTAGACCGCAATCATCAACGGCAGTATCACCCTGTAAGCAGTGTCAGGATAAAGCACGTCAGCCATCACCAAAACCTTGAGGAAAACAAAGGAAAGCAGGACAAGCGAGACATACATGAAAATCGTGTGATAACGCCCCTTCAGCCCGAGGAATGAAAACAAGATTCCGAGGAAAACAAAGGCAAGGAGCAAAAGCGCAATGTAGCGGACCAACCATGTCACAACCTTCAAGGTCTGCATCATCACAAGCACAAAAAATGCGAGCACAAAAGCAACCATTGCATTATAATTTGCCTTTGGCTTGCCTTTTGCATCAGTGCCAAGCACCTTGCTCTTTTGCAATACAGCAAAAACAACAGTAAAGACAAGGATAAAAGGCAGAATCACGTCAGTAAGCCCGATCTGCTCCATCGCCAGCAAAGCATCTTTCAGCGCCATACACTCACGGGCAAATATTTGAGTATAAAAATAATACTGATCAGGACCCAAACAAACCGCATTAAACAACAACCGCTAAAATGGCTCCCTCCGGTCGCGTTACTAATAATAAGACGCAGTTATTCTTCTGCCTTCTTGACCAAAGAAGCTTCACTTACGAAAGTCTCCTCCGGGTGCTCGTCAAAAGGCTTGCATATGTCAAAGAAGTCGCACTGTCCTGTTGACCACTTGCACAACTTGCCCGGCTTTTTCGGATAATCATTGATGTTTGTTGTTTTCGTCAGGCTATGCATTAAGGAAATCTCCTTCTTTGCAAGCTCAAGAAGGGATTCGTCAACATCAATGAACTTCGGCCTGTCCTTGAGGAAATAAATACCCGCCTTATCAGGGAGCCTTCCGTGCTTTTCGTGATAAAGCAAGGTATAAATTGCAAGCTGCAGCCTGTATTCTTCTTCATCACTGTGACTGCTTGTCTTGTAGTCCATAATCCTTACTTGTCCGTCATAGTTCTCAATGGCATCAATTATGCCCTTTGCCTGCAATGCATCGCTCCTTATGAGCTCCTCGCGTATGGGCGTGAGCTTTGCAAAGCGCTCTGGAAATGAGCCTTCTATCGTGTAAACCTTCCTCACAAAGTGGTTCAGCCAGTTCAGAAGCATCAGCAAGGTGTCCTCGAAATAAAACTGCCTCTGCGCAGGCGTTAAACCCAATGACTTTAGCTTTGCGTCTGCCTTGTTCCACTCCCGCAAGAGCAAATCCTGCATCAATTCCATCAGGCCAAGCTCAAAACTGTCCAAGGTCAGCTTTGAGACATCCTGGTCAAAGAAGGTTTCAAGGACAGAATGCGCAATATTGCCCCTTACTTGGTGGATATTTGGTTTTGTCTCAAGCTGTTCAATGTACTGGTAATAATACTTTCTTGGGCACTGCTTGAAGCAACTTATTGAGCTTGGACTCTCCACACGAGGCATTCACAAAAGGCTTGCTCAGGGATTTATATGCTTTGTGCAAGAATGTCCAGTGCGGTCAGCCTACTGAAGTGAGGTTCTCAATCGCTTCCTCCATTCCAGGAGAAAGCCCGTAATTAAGCCAGAGGAACCTTCCAATAAGCAAGAGAAGAATGACAACAAGCGAAACCGCAATAACCTTCCTGATTATTGCCCTAATCCTTTGCCTGCGCTCGTAAAACGCATCCTCCCTTGTCCTGACCCTGAACAGCCTGACAGGATACTTCAGCCCCCTCAGCTGTTGCCAGCCAAGACTAACAAATGGAATCTCGTTCTTGTTCATTGCAGAAAACACTGCATCAGAAAAAACCACCTGGCCGGGCTTGGCGATGGACTCAATCCTTGAGGCAGTATTTACAGCATCGCCAAAAACATCATTGTCGCGCTTCAAAACCTCACCTGAATGAATTGCAACACGAATCCTTAAGGGGTTGCGCAGCCTGTTCGTGATATTATAGCGCCTGAAGGCGTGCTGCAACGCAATGCCGCAAAGCACTGCATCTGTGGGAGACCTGAACGTGACAAGGAGGGCGTCACCAATCTTCTTCACAAGGGTTCCGCCATATCTCGCAATGACAGGCATTGGTATGCTCTCAAAGGCATTCAGAAGCTGGTCTATGTGCTCCCTTGTGAGGGTTGTGGTTGTCTTGGTGTACTCAACAAGGTCGACAAACATTACCGTAAGTGTTTCAGAAACAACCCTTCTCCTTGATTGCTGAAGATTCTGCATATAATCAACCTTCGCTGAGTGTCTTATAATATTGGCCTACGCCTGTACGAAAAAAGGTACAACCCCTATATAAATTTTTTGTTTTTCGCTACTTTAAAGTGGCTACAAACTCTTGTTTAAAAAGCTTGATTCAGCCGGAAACATTTCTCGTAACGCATATAAAGAAACTCGAATTTGAAAAAGACTTTACGATAGACCTGTTATTTTCGGAAACCCTACGAAAAATCCGAAAACTTTCCCGATAATTAGCGTGAGCGCTGAATGATAACCGCATTCCTCCTCGGCATTGCGTTTGGCGCAATTGCAGGACTGGTGCCAGGAATCCACATAAACCTGATTTCCTCGGCAATACTGGCAGGAAGCGCTTATTTGCTTGGCCATTTTTCTGCAACAGAGCTTGGGGTATTCATTGTTGCAATGGGAATAACCCACGCATTTGTGGAAACAGTTCCGTCAATATTCCTCGGAGCCCCTGATGACAGCACCGCCCTGATAATGCTTCCAGGCCACAAAATGCTCCACGAGGGATTGGGTTATGATGCAGTAAGGTTTGCCACAATCGGCGCGCTCGGCTGCCTCGTCTCAACACTTGCCTTGTTCCCAGTCCTCCTCATCATCTTTCCGCCAATCTTCAGAATTCTCAAGCACTTCATCGGCTGGCTTCTCCTTGCACTCGTCATAATATTAATCGCCAAAGAAAAACAGGATTGGTGGAAAGCATTAATCGTGTTCTCATTAACAGGACTGCTTGGGTTTATAGTGCTGAAAAAAATGACACTCCAACAACCCCTCCTGCCATTATTGTCAGGCCTCTTTGGCGCGAGCTCCTTGGCATTGTCATTGTTTGAGCGCACAAAAATACCAGTCCAAATAGGCAGGTTCGCCCGGCTTGACAAAAAAGAAGGCTTAAAAGGAATCATTGGCGGTCTTATCAGTGGAACACTCGTAACGCTGTTTCCAGGACTTGGACCAGGCCACGCAGGAACATTAGCCACGACGATATTCAGGTCAACAGGCAGAACATACCTCGTGCTCATCGGCGGGCTGCACACAGCAGACTTCCTGGCATCAATAACGACCCTCGTGGCCATCGGCAAGGCAAGGAACGGAGCAATAGCAACCCTTGAACAACTGATGAAAGTGACTGCCAAGGACCTCTGGCTTTTCGGAATAACCGCACTGATTGCAGGAATCATTGCAGCAGCACTTGCATTACTTTGCGCAAAGGGATTTTCAGAAATAGTTGAGAGAATCAATTACCCTACCCTGAGCTTATCAGTGCTTGTTTTCCTTGTTATTCTTGTCGCATTGATTGCTGGATGGAAAGCCATAATCGTTCTAATAGTCAGTTCGCTAATCGGCCTCTTGGCGCCCTGGCTGAAGGTCAGCAGGGCCCACGCAATGGGTTGTTTGCTCGTTCCAACACTAACTTATTATTTATGATTAAATTCCGAAATATTTAAATATTTGGAATAATATTCCATTTTTATGGATAAACTGGATGAAAATGACGATAAGTTATTGCAACTTCTTCAGTCAAATTCAAAATCATCTGTTCAAGAGCTTGCCAAAGAAACAAGCATTCCACCAACAACAGTGCACAACAGAATCAAGCGGCTGGAAAAGCTCGGAATAATCAAGAAATACACTGCAGAAATTGACTGGAAAAAAGCAGGAAAACAAGTCCTTGCATACGTACTTGTTTCTGTTGAATACATCCTACCAACAGGCGGAAAAGTCCAGCAGGAAGATGCTGCAAAAGAAATAAAGCAAATGGAAGGCGTTGAGGAAGTAAGCATTCTGACAGGCGGCGCAGACATCCTCATAAAAGTCCGCACAAAAGACCTCGACGACCTGAACAACTTTGTCGTCAGAAAGCTCAGAAACGTGCAGGGAGTTGACAAAACACAAACAATGATAGTGCTGTCATCATACTAACACAAGCTTTTTAAACAAACCACTGATTTTGGCACAATCATGGAAGGAAGAATCAGCGCATTCCGAGGAACTTTCAGGAGAAAGTCAGGAAACCAGATGATAATAGTCATTGACGGCGTTGACAACAAAGAAAAGGCAAAAGCACTAATCGGAAAAACAGTCATCTGGACAGCCCCCGGAAAGAACAAAAAGCAATTGAAAGGAAAGATTTCTGCAATACACGGCAGCAAAGGAGCAGTCAGGGCAATCTTCGAGACAGGAATGCCAGGACAAAGCCTTGGCGAAGTTGTAAAGATTGAATAAACAAAAGTCTCAATCTAGAAAAATCACTGCATCCAAGCAGGCAGGACAGGAGCTATCAAGGGCCACACATAAGGCGCTGCAACAACAAGCGCTCCAATAAGCAAGCTGTGGAACCAAGTTTCTCTCATACCAACACTAATGCCCATTCCAGTGGTCTTGATTGCAGCACTCACGCCGTGAATCTTAATCATTGTTATCACTCCCACAAGAATCTGCAGCGTCAGGGCAGACATCAAAGGAATGCCCTCAAGAAAAGTAAAATTTGCCAACACCCACTCAGCATTCATTGTGACAAAACAAGCAATGACCGCATAAACAAGTGCGTGAATGCCATGACCAAAACGATGCATAGGCACAGTAACGTCCCTGTGCAGAAGAATAATCTCATAAAGCCCTATAACCAATCCTACAATAAGTGGTGGCACGACTAAAAATTCTGTCATAACTTTCCAAGCGAATGACTAGTATTTAAACATTTCTTTACGCATCCAGTAACTGCCAAAAATTATTTATATACAAGTTGCAGAAGGTAGAGCAAAAGAGCTGGTAGACTATGGCAATAACTGACATCGCCAACATTCCTGTTCTGGGCGCGCTTCCAAACATACCAAAGCTCTATTCCAGCAATCCAAGCCTGAGCTTCATCATTGACATGGTTTTGCTTTCTGTCGTGTTCGGAAGCTTGCTCGCGCCGCTTGGGCACCGCGTTGTGAGGGACAAGCCCCTTGGCAGAAGGTTTGGAGCAGTGCTCGGCCTCGTGTTCGGAGTCACATCTGCATTCGCACTGCACAACGCAGGAGTCACACTGTTCACTTACTGGCTGACAAGCTTCGCAGTTGTGGTAGTAATCAGCGTTGTCATTTTCAAAATAATGAGAGCGCTGGGCATGAACAAGGTTTGGTCAAGCGTCGGATTAGTAGCAGCCGCATATGCGCTTTCATTACTCTGGTTTTCTCAGTCTGGTTTGTGGAGTGAAAATGTAGTGGTTGGCTTTAATTACGGCTTGCTCTTGGTTATTCCAATACTAATCGTCATCCTGATTTTAGTTCTTTTCCACATATTCGCGACAGGACCAGCAGCCGGCCTGCTTGGCAGGATTTTTGGGCGCGGACCACCACCAGCAGCACCAACCCCGCCAGGACCTGCACCACCAGGAGCACCGCCATCAGAAGGACCCACTCCACCAGAACCTGCACCACCAGGAGCACCACCTTCAGGAAAAAGGCGCAGCCTGATTAGCAAAATAGTCGAAAAACGCAGACCAACCCCTCCAGGAGCACCGCCAGAAGGACCAACAACGCCTGAAAGAACAGCAGAAGCAGCAACAGAAGCAACCAAAACAGCAGAGGACGCAGGAGACGCTGCAGTTGCAAGCGAAAAAGAAAAGGAAAAAGTGGCAGAAGAAGGGATTGAACTAACAGACAGGTTCAAAAACGCCCTGATGAAGCTCCTTGTAAAAATTGACGAGCTTCTCGACAAAACAACAGCAATAAACAAGTACGATGTAGGATATGTAAAAAAGCTGGTTGACGAAATCATTCCGCTGTATGATGCCTTAAGCAAGCTATTGGGCAACCTGCAGAGGCACGTAAAAACACTGCAGGATTATGAACAGGCGCTAAATGCAGCAATGGCCTGGCACGGCACGCTGGAGCGTGACATTGAAAAATGGAAGCAGAGAGTACGCGAGTTTGAAGCAGGCATACGCGCACTCGCGGATGAAACAGTAAAAGCACGGCTTCTTTGGACAGCGGAACAGATAGAAAATAAAGTAACAGCCCTGGGCAACATTGTTAATACGCTTAATCCTGTGATTGCCCGCATTAATTCGCGGCATTTGCCAATGCTGCAGAGAATAAAAGTTGACAATAGATATGCGGTTCTTTACGACCTGCTGACAGCAAGGCCTGAACGGCTAAAGCAGCCATTGAAATACGCAAGCAGCGCCCTTGCCAAACTTGCCGGCACTGCAGAAGTGCCCAAGGAAGAAATAAGAGAAATTCTGGAAGGCATCAAGAAAATGCTTACGCCGCTCGTAACTGTTGACGCGCCAAAACTAAGGAATGCCTGGGAAGGGATAAGCGCAACGTACGAAACAGAACTGAAACAAATACAGAAGGATGTCACGTACTTAAACAATCAATACAAATTCATACCAGCAAAGCTGAACGAAATAAGAAGACTCCAAAATAAGCTTGTTGAGAAATTCCAGGCGCAAAAGGCGCGCGAGGAAGCAGAGGAAAAAGCAGAATTTGAAGTGCTAACAATTAACACAGAAGCAAATCTCGCGGAAATAAAAAATGAACTGCAGAGGGAGAAAATAAATCTTAGGTCACTGGTGAAAAGCGTAACGGTTCTTGTTGAAGAAATGAACAAGGAAATAGAAAAGACTTGGAATAGCTTTAAAATGGATGAGAAGAAGAACTTTTTGGAAAGAGCATTTGATGCTGCAAAAACAAAAACACAATACACGGAAGCGCCAGCAGACACAGTGACGAGCGCGCTGGAAAGCATATCGCTTCAGCATCGCAGGGTACAAGGGCTAATTACATCATTGCCTACCAACACCCCTGAACTCGCGCAGCTGACAAAAATCAATGCAAACCTTGAAACGTTCATGCGCGCAAAGCAAGCGCTTGTTGCACTTCTGACAAATACAAGGAATGAATTGGTTGCAGCAGGACTTAATGCCCTATCAGGCCCTCGCCCAAACCTGCAGCAAATCGTAAAAGAAATGCTGAGGGATGTGGCCAACAACGCAATACAACTTCTTACCCTGCTGGAGCCACCAACACACCAATCCACCACGCCAGCAGGACCGCAGGCTTATCCTGGGGCAGGTAGTTAAAGAAATTCTCCAATAAGCCTAAAAACCAGCGCTTCTTATATTGACTCCTGGTTCATAATATTGTCCGGCGGGGGAGTTGGAGAACCTTGCTGATCTGCGCATGGGGACGCAAAAGGCTGTGTGAACAGTGGTTTAATGCCAAGCTGAACCTTGCAGTGAGCCATACGCTCTCTGGCGCCATAATCACAAATGCCTTTTTCATACGCCTTAAGAGCCTTGCGGTAATACTCAAGGCGATTGGTGTCTTCTGTTTCGTCTGCTTTTCTTGCCATGCAGTAATATGCATCGCCAATCCTGCGTGTGATTATGCCAATCGTCACATCAAAAGGCTCATACTTTTTGTCAGAGAATTTGTCTTGGTGGTCCTGAAGCTCCTTGCGCGCCTTCTCATAATACTCCACAGCGCCGTTAGGGTCATCAAGAATCTTTTCTTCTGCCTGAGCGTACAATTCCTGCATTTCCTTGTGTGCTTCGGTGAGCGATGCGAGATAGTTATCAAGCTTTTTCTTTTCAGTTAAAAGCTGGTTCTTATCATATGCAAGCTGTTCCTTATCGTTGGAG
>JAWCLR010000004.1:0-38218 GCA_038850615.1 Candidatus Woesearchaeota archaeon
TGAAAAAAAGGCATGATATTTGGTACCAAAAATTGATAAGGAATGGGAATTCATCCTATTGAAAAAAGCCTACGAGGGCTTTTGCACACTTGTCAAGTGTGCGGACACGTGCTCCCTTGGAACCTGTGTTGTTACCCCATAGGATGAGAGTGCCGTCATCAATGAAAACAACAGTCTTTGGCTTTTCTGACTTGAGAACCGCGCCCACAACATCCACTGCTTCAATGATCTTGCCTAAGGGGTCGCGATAAAGAAAACTGTAATAAAGCCAGTATTCCATGCACCACCATAATGAGAACCCATCATACGCCATTATTTCCTTTATGTTCTTGCCATCCAGCAATGGCTTGCACGACCACGCATTGAGAAAATCAACAGCACGCTTGTTGCTGTCAGGAACAGGATAATCGCTTGCAGTCTTGTGCCTTATCCCTGCTGACTCAAGAGCAGCAGAACTTGACACATCAAGAGCAACAACTTGTACACCCTTATTGATTGGAAGTCTTTTTAGCGGCGGGTTGTTGTGCACAAAAAGGACAGTTTCCATACCGCGTTCGAGTTCTGGTCGTTTTATAAAGCTTCCGAGCAGGGAATCCATAACGCTTAAATAGGCAACAAACGGATTTTACAGCATGACAAAGCTATCTGCCTGCATTGTTGCATGGAATGGCGAGAAGCAGATACGTGGCTGCCTTGAAAGCCTAAAGGGAGTTGTTGACGAGATTGTGGTCGTGCATGATGGTCCCTGCATTGACAAAACAATAAGGATTTGCAAAGAATACACAAGCAAGGTTTTCATCAGGCCTTATGTCGGCGAGGCAGAGCCTCACAGGCCATTTGCCTTTGAAAAAGCAACAGGCGACTGGATTCTCTGGATTGACCAGGACGAACAGCTCACGCCACAGCTCCGCAAAATAATCCCCCAACTGATTGAAAGGGAAGATGTCAATGCTTACAGCTTTATCTGGCCAGTAAAGTATGCCAATGCGAATTTGACAAAAGGGTTCTTTTCAAAAGTGCACAAGACAGTCCTGTTCAGGAAAAGCGCAATTGACAACTTCAGAGGGCTTCCAAACGAGGTTTTGAAAGTCAAAGGAAAGACGGTAAGAACCAATTACAGGATGATTCACAACCAGGAGGGAGAAAGGAACACATTGCGCGTGTTTTTCAAGAAAACACTGCGCATTGTAAGGATACATGCAGACCAGATGATTAAGAAAAATCTCGTGACAAAGATTGCGCCGTGGTATTTTATCAAGGCATTTTTGTGGTTCTTCCTCTACTGCGCCTACTATTACATTTTCCACGCAACACTGTTCACAAAAGCAGACAGGAGCATAGCATTCCAGCTCGCGCTTTATAATTTCTATCTTTACTGGTACGTTTTTCTGGCAAAAACAGGATTGTGGAAGCACACGCCAGGCCGCTAAAGAACCTTCATCTGGCTGATTTTCTGAAGAACATCATCAGGACTTATCTCGCCGGGCTTGTTTCGCTTGATGTTCTGGAATTTTGGCTCATTATAACCCCATTCCTTGGGATCGTCAAGAAAACAAAGCTCGAGCAATGGCGTGTTCATTGTCCTTGCGATGTGCACAGGTCCTGAATCAGGGCTAAGCAACAATTTGCAGTACTTTATCACCGCAGCAAGCTGGAACAATGACGTTTTTCCGCACAGGTTCAGGACTTTTTCCTTGTGCTGAATCCTGTTTTGCAATGAATTGACAATTTCCGCATCTCCTTTGCCGCCTGTAAGTATGATTGTTGCATTGTATTTCTCAATCAGGCTGTCAGCAACCTCTGCCCAGCGCTCTTCAAGCCAGTTCTTTTCCTTCTTCCCAGAACCAATTGAAATGCAGACAGGCCTTGTTATGCCCTTCAGAGCTGATTTTGCAAAGCGCTCGTCTGCAGGGCTTAACTGCAATTCCATCCTTCTGTCGCTCGTGTCAGCGCCAAGCGCTTTTGCCAGTGAAAGATTGCGGTCAATCATGTGCTTTTTGCCATAAGGCACAACCTTGTTAAGCAAAAAACCAAACCCCCTGCAGCCAAAACCAATCCTGTACCTTGCAATCCTGCTCGCAAACAAAATGTTTCTTGGGTCGCCGTGAAAGTCAATTGCAACATCATACTTGTTCTTTCTCAGCTTGCGAATCATCTGCTGAACACTTGCCCAAGGCTCACGCCTGCCCAATCTTGACAGCCAGGGTGCATTCCACACAATCACGTTGCTTATGTTCTTGTTTTTCTGCACAACAGGAGCGGCAAAATCCCTGACAAGAACATCAATCTGCGCCTTTGGAAAGCGCTTCCTGAGCGCCCTGAAAGTCGGCGTTGTCATAAGCACATCGCCAATATGCTCAAGCCTGATGAGAAGAATGCGCTTTGGCTCTCCCAGTTTCATGAATTTCAGCCAGAAAAAGAAAAAATAGCCAATAATATCAACTAGCAAAAGGAACGGCTGAAGCAGGATATTTGTCTTGTACATCATTTCCTCCTGTAAAGGTAAAATCCGCTGCCTTCTGTTGTCCTGAACAAATGATGCACCGGGTCTGCCGTGTCACCCCAACGGTCTGTGGCATATGAAAAATGCATTTTTGAGTATTTATTGTTGTCTATCTGCGCATTTCTTGCATCACTTGCAGGAAGCACAATCCAGTCATAATTGCGAGTTGCATAATTATTGTTGTTTGTTGCAGGAGTCAGCCCTGTATAATACCCTATTGCATTGGCATCACCTGCAGCCACAAAGATATTTTTTCCTCTTGGGCTTACGGGAAGAATCGCGTCAATAACCGCTCTTGTCGGCGTCTGAACTTTGTGCGTTATCTCATAAAGGTACTCTCCGAGAATTATTCTTGGCTTCAAGGTCTTTGCAACAAATCCCTGCTGCGCCTCTTCGCCAGTGCCAAGAACATCCTGCGAACCCGCAATCCTGCTTATTATCGGCTTGAAAGGCAAAAGCGGAACAATTTGGATGAAATTTGTGCAGACAAGCAAAACAACAAGCGCTATCGGAATTGCCTTCTGCCAAACCCACTGCTGTTTTTTCGGTTTTGACTGGCTAAACTTGTTAAGCTGCTGCCAGAATTTTTCAATGATTGCAGCATTGAAAATCATTGCAAGCGGAAGCAAGCCATAATAATATCTTATCGGGGTTCCTGTGTAATAATTCAATGAAGCAAAAAGGAATGATGCGATAATTGTGAGCGCCAGTAGTGCATAACCGCTGTTGAAAAGCCACTTTTTCTGCTTTTTGAAAACGACAAGCCATGCCGAATACAGGATAAACAATAACGGGACAAACCAAAGAATGAAATGATAACAACTGATGCAGAACAAAAGAAAGTACTGCATTGGAGTGCTGATAACTCCTGATTTATTGAACTGTCCCGTAAGCAAGAACCAAGGGAAAGTCAGCAGGAAAATGACCATGACTGGCTTTGCAACAAGCTTGAGCGACTTAAGATTATGGTTGAAAATCAGGAAATGAATGCAAATTCCAAGCATTGTGCCAATAAAGGCAATCCACTGGCTGTGAAAAAGCATTGCTCCAGAAAGCGCAAACTGCCACCACGCATTTTTCTCCTTATTAAGAGTTCTTAAGTAGCACAGCAGTGTTGCAGGGATTGCGAACAGGATTAGCCCGTAATAGTTTGCATTCCTCAAAGCAAGCAAGTAAACAACAGAGCCTGCAAGAAGCAAAGCAGACAGGATAGCAATCTGCTTTCTGTTGCTGATTCGTTTTGCCAGAAAGTATGTTATTGGAATTGCGAGCAGGCCAATGAAGACAAATGGAAGGCGGATGAAAAACTCATTGTAAGGACCAAAGATTACAATTGGAATTGAGGCAATATAGCTCGTCAGCCAGGGATGCAGGGTATAAATGACCTTGTCACCAATCGCAATCCCATAATCAACCCTCTCATTATAAACAGTCCTTGTAAGGTCATCAATCTCATAAGTCACCTCAATTTGGCGCAGGCTGTTGTCAACAACAGGAACTCCATAAAGGGGAATGCTTTTACCAAGGTTGAGCAGATGGACTTCATCGCCCCAAAAATGGCGGGCTCCAAGACCCGTTAATGAAAAGATTGCTGCAGCAACAAATACTATGATAAGCCACTTATTATTTCTCCAGGCTTGTTTTGCAGTCATTTTTATGCTTTCTTTACCTCAATTACCTCGATTAATCCGAAACGCCTGATAAGCGGAATGCGGTTGAAGACATAATTCAGAGGATTGCTGATGTACTTGAAATACAAAGGCAGGGCTACATAAAACCTGCGCTTGATGACTTTGAACCCTGTCATCCTGAAGATTTTCTTTAGCTTGCCGTAAGTTACCCTTGTGTGAGGCCCTTCCGGCATCTTCCAGCCAAGCATTTCCCAGAGCATAAATACAGGCTCCCACAATGGGTTAATCATCGTGATTATGACGCGGGTTTTGGTGTCGCAGGTTTTGTGCAGCTGCTCAAATGTCTTTTTGTGGTCTGCAAGGTGCTCAATCACGTCAGGCATGAGTATTACGTCAAACTTTTCTTTCAGCTTCATGTTTTCTCCCGCGCCAACTGCAAAATGCAGGTTTTTCTGCGGGTGTTTTTTTCTTGCCAGCTTAATCATGTTCTCGCTGATGTCAATCCCAAGCCCATATTTCGGATTGAGAAATGCAATGATGTCGCCTGTGCCGCAGCCAAGCTCAAGAATCCTCTTCTGGCTTGCGAGCGGAATGTGCCATTTGCAGATTTTTTTCAGCCAGTCATAATAATACCACGCGCGCTTCTTGTGAAAATCATACTCGCCGGCTATTTTCTCAAAATGCTCCTTGACGTTTTCCAACGTCGGCTTCTCCTCACTCATTTTTTAGCCACCACAAAGGTTGAAACGCCAAGGTTTGCCTTTTCCACAGCGCGTTCCACAATCCTCCATCCAGGAATGCGGTCAGTGAACCTGCTTAATCTTGGCGAGCGCAAAAGGGTTGTGCCAATATCAATGACACGAAGCCCTGCTTTTTCAGCGTGCTTCCGCAGTCTGTTCCTTGTAAGGCCTGCCTCGCAATACCTGAACTGCACCATTGCAGTCATTGGATTCCACAAGTTTGGCTCGCAAAACACTGCAAGCCCGCCTTTCCTAAGCACTCTTGCAGCTTCCCTGAAAACAGCACAGCGGTTCGCGATGTGGTGGATGACGCTCACTCCAAAAACAACATCAAACGAATTGCTCCTGAAAGGCAGACAGGTTGCATCAGCCTTCATTATCCTTGCCCTGGGAAAAAGGATTTTTGCCTCCCTGACCATTTCAGGGTCATTGTCAACCGCAGTGACCTTTCCAAAGTCCCTAAGAAGAAAGCGCGTGTAAACCCCTGTCCCGCTGCCTATTTCCAGAACGCTCAATGACTTCCTTTTACTTACAGCCCGCATTATCCTGTCATATTTTGCCTTATGGAACGAGCTGTTTGGAAGCCTGAACTTCTGGTAGTCCTCTGCTTTTTTCGGGTCAAGCATTGTTTTCCCCGACGAAAGCATCAGCAGGCACTTTAAAAACCTTGTGCAAGAAAGATTTTTAAACAATCACTCGGTCTGCTTGCTCATGCGGGGGGTGGAACGCTGGGAGTTATTGGCTGTTGTTGTGCTTAGCCTTGCCGCTTTTGTCCTGATGGTTTTTCCCTTTGTGCAAAACCTTGACAGCAATGTTGTGCCCATAAGCCTGACTTATGACAATTATTATCACCCGCTTATGGCTAAGTCAGTGCATGACACAGGACAGCACAGGGTTTATGCTCCATACAGGGCAATGGGCATTACTGACGCTGTGCTCGCAGACCCACCACTGCCATACAGCATTCCAGCAACAGTCGCAATGCTCACAAAAGCGCCTGTTTACAATGTTTTTGCAATAATTGCGGCTCTTTTCCAGATTTTCATGTGCCTGGGTGTTTATGCACTTGCCAGAAGGCATTTCAATCCCCCAATGGCATTGTTTGCGCTTGCAATCGCGCTGATTCCTGCAACAAGTGCCTGGCTTTTCCAGTACACAATCGGCTTCACGACATCACTTGAGGCATTTGCATTCGTGCCATTCATTCTTTTGATGCTGATGTATTTGTATGACAGGAAATCATGGCTTGCCTCTGCACTTGCAGGCGCTGCGCTTGCTGTCCAATTAATGATTCACGGGCCAATTGAGTGCGCTTACGTGTACGTGTTCGTTTCAGCTGCAATGGGGATAATGTGGTGGCGCACCAGGAAGAAATGGCTGCCGCTTTCCTGGGCGGTGATGTCAGCATCTGCAGCAGTATTTGGCGGATACCAGTATTACCTGCTCAACCTGCTTCGCCTTACGGGAGAAAATATAGCTGGAACACTGCTTGCTGGAAACCCAATTCCTGACTACTTCCCAATGCCGCAAATAGGTTGGGTGCTGATGGGGCTTGCAATCATCGGGGGCATAGTGCTTGCATTGCGTTTGGTCCAAAGAAAGGCAACTCCTGCGCAAACAACACTCCTTATTTTTATCATTATGATGATTGGAATAAGCCTTAGCTTTGTGATAGGCGTTGACGGCTCGCGAACAATGAGGCAGTACTATAACGCATATCCTTTTCTTGCACTGATTCCCGCGGCAGGCATTTATGCTGTTTTGCGGGCATTCAAGTCAAAAATTCCTGAAAATGCATTCAAATGGATTGACCTTGCGATTGTTGCGCTCATACTTTTCCTTTCATTCTCGCCTACATTTGCCCAGCTTAAAGGGATATCTGGCAGCGGAATGGCAACACCACAAAGATGGCAGGCATTGCAATGGGTCAAAGAAAACACCCCTGCAGATGCAATAGTGTTCTATTTATTTGGGTTTGAGCACGAGTTTGAAATGCTTTCAGAGCGCGTTGTCTACAAAGGGGATTTGGGATTGGGCTTCACACAAAAGAATATTGTGTCACTTTGCAATCAGCAGTATCCTGAAACTTATGCAGGTCAGTGGGGGGCTGCATTCTCAGTCCGCCCAGGCAAAGTCAATGGAACGCAGGAATATCCTGAGCGCAAGGGATTGCTCAGATTCCCATTCACAACGCTTTACAGGCCAGGAACAACCACGCCAATAGCGTCTGCAAATGATGAAGTGCCATTGTCAGCAGTTGATTATGTTGTTTTGCAGTACAAAGGCACACAAGTTGACCCCTGCATGGCATACTTCATGAATGAATCAGCCAACCGCGGGCACAAGCTTGTGTGGAAGAATGACCAGTTTGCAGTCTTGGAGGTTGCAAAATGAAACTTCCTGAGGAATGCAGGACGTTCGTCATTTTTGTTGCAGTGATTTTTGGTGCTGCGCTAATTGCAGGAATCATGACTCCTGCAAGCATTGTAACATGGCTAAGCCTTGCGCTTGCAATACTGCTGTATTTCTTCCTACCCGGATATATGTGGATGCTTTTGCTTGACCTTGAACCTATAGAAAGAGTAATTTTCGGGTTTTTTGCAGGGGCAATAACAGTCCCTGTACTGCTGTACTTCATGAATTTGTTCCTTAACATCAGGCTTACAACAATAACCGTGCTTGCGGCAGTATTGATCGCAACAGGAATACCATTCATCATTTGGGTAAGACGAAGAAAAACTACTTCCTTGGCTCAATGACAGCATAAATGTAAAGCCCAAGCAAAGAAATCCTTGGCCCCAAAAACATTTTCCTGATTATTCCCTTACCTTTGCACAATTGGCGCACAAATTTTTTGTCAGGGTAATGCAAATGCCCTGGAGTTATCAGCGTAAGGTTACCAAGAAGCTTTCTGAAACCGAGCCTGAAAAACATTTTCTTTAAAGCAATTATGCGTTTTTCATTCGGCAGGTTGAGGATTATCCTTCCGCCGGGCTTTGTTATGCGCACAAGCTCGTCAAAGCCCTTTTGCGGGTCGTGCAGGTGCTCAAGCACGTTTGATGAAACAGCAACATCAACGCTGTTGTTTGGTAGGGGAATGTCGCATGCATCACCATGGATAAGCTCTGCCTTTTCAGCCCATTTTTCCCACTCAGCAGCCCTTTTTGCCTCGCCCAACGCGTGCCTTGATAGGTCAATCCCATAAAGCTTTTGCAGCCCAGGGCAGCGCTTGTTGAGCAGGGAGAGGAGGTGGCCCCTCTCACACCCAATGTCAGCAATTATTTCACCATTCTTTGGCGCAATTGTCCTGGCAAGAAGCTTCCTGCGGCCTTTCTCAATCCACCTGATAAGGAAAAAAGGATGGCTGCACAAATACTCCATGGGGCAGCTTTTCGTGATCGCCTCAACCTCTGCAGCATGCAATTCCTTTTTTGTTGCCATCTTTAGTGCAAAGCCTGCGCGCGCTTCATAAACCTTTTGCTGTAGAACAGGATTGCTGAAACAACAGGCACAATAATCGGGAAAAGAAAAGTATGAATCCTGATATGGACTCCGAGAATGCCGAAGTAATAGCTCGCCATCGCGAACAATCCTGCTGCCGCGAGCATTCCGACGACAATGCGCTCCTTAAGCTCGATTTCATTGCGCCACGGAAGCATGATGCACCAGCCGGGAAGGACAAAAAGCCAGAACACGCCGCCAATGAGCCTTGCGATTTCTGCAATGCCTGAAAGGGGGAAAAGTATTTTGAGGATTATTCCAATAATTGCTGTTCCTGCGATGAGCCAGGAAATGTCCTGCTTAATGCTGAACTGTTGAGTTTGCAATGCAGTCACCTCCTGGGTTCGGGTTTTTCAAAATAATCACACCTTCATTCTCGTACGCCTTTGTGAAGTTTGCATTCTGCACCAAATGGCTTGCAATGACCTGATTGAATTGTGCAGCTCCCTGAATCCTGCTCACCTTGTCAAAAGCGTAATAATCAAAACCGCAAAAGTCCATTTCGCCGCGCGCCTGCACGTTGTCTTCTGTCCAGTGGAAGCCAAAATCAAAAAGTCCCTTCCTGTAAGGCAGGGCGTTTGTGTGGTCAAACAGGCTTTCTGTCTTCACCCTTCTCTTAAGCGCGCCTGACTGCGCCATAGAGACAAAATCATCAACAAGTATGACATCAGAAATCCTCTGCGTGTTGAACAAGATGGCTGCCTGGCCATAAGCATCGCCGTAAACATAAAGTATTGTTGCATTCTCAGGCGTTGACTTTGCAACCCATTCCATACCCTTCCATCCCTCCCTGAAAAGAATGCCAGGACCGCCTGTTTCAACATAATAATGGTTTGCGAGTAAAACCGTGAGGACAATGCTGACAATCGCGCAAGTCCTTATGGTGAGGTATTGCCTTATCATTTTTGTTCCAATTGCATAAATCAGCAATCCAGCGAATATGCTTAGGTAGATGGGCCAGAGGTATCTTGTTTCAAGACCCCTCTTTCCTGTGCCAATGTAATTAGTGAAGCCGATAAGGAACATCATCAAGCCGATCTGGACAACGCGGTGCTTTTTGACCATCAGGAGCCCAATTAAAAGGCCGACAGCAACAGCAAGAACAAGCCACACTCCAGGAGTTGTTACCTTGACAAACAGGCTCATTCCTGCAACATCAGGGCTCATGTACTGGGGTTCATAGCCGTGGAAAAAAGTGCTGAAAAAAATAATCAAATAATAGCCGGCAAGGATGACAGAGCCGATTGACATTCCTGCAATGCGCTTCCATTCTGCCCAATTAAACTGCCTTGATGCAACATCAACAAGGAACATGAAGCCAAGGATTGGGACAATGAAAATGTATTCAGAAGTGTGGCCAAACGCAACAGCAGCCATTGCCAAAGCGCCCAGCGCAGGCATCCATCTTTCTTTTATTTTTGCCAGGCACCAGAAGAACAGCACAAGCATTGAGGAGCCTGCAAAAAAAGGCCAGTTTCCCCAAGTAAATGCTGAAATGAATACGTTTGAGAAGAGAAAGACATTCAAAGGCAGGGAGAGCAGGGCAACTTTTGGATTGAATGTTCGGATGAGGAAATAAAAGCAGAATACTGCGAGCAAGACAAGAATCATCACTATCAGGTATGTTGTTGTGTAATAGCCAAAGCCAGTTGCCTGTGCCAAAAGGACGCTGAGGATTTCAAGAACAGGCGGCTGTGACTGAATGACATCGGTATAACCGCGCGAGAGATAAGGCGCAAGGTTTGACCAGCTTCCTGATTCCGCAAGGTAAGGCTGGTAGCTCATGAAAATAAAGGCGTCCTGCGCGTAAAACCCATAAGGATAACCGTGCTCAACCTGCTTGTCCCAGATGTTTGCAGGACCCATCCACAAAAGAACAACAAGCATGGCGATAAGTGCAAAACGCTCCCACCACGCACTGTTCTCGGAAAGGTCAATCATTTTTTCAGCAGCCTATGCACTGCCCTGAGCACGTGCTTTGGCTGCACCTTCAGGATGTTCTCCACAAGATGGGGCTCGTTGTACTCGCCGTATGCCTCTGCCCTGACGCAGTCAACAGGATTCCAAACCCACAAGTGCCTGTCGCCCCGTGGCGCCTTCCTGCGAGGGTCTGTGGCGCCGAAAATAGAGACAGTCGGAGTGCCAACTGCCGCGGCAATATGCATCGGCCCTGAATCATTGCATATGACAAGCCTGCATTTTTTCATAAGGGCAGCTGATTGCTGGATTGTGAAGTCGCTAATTGCATTTACCGCGTCAGGAACAGCCTGTAGGATTATGGGTAACGTGTCATCATCGCCAGGGGACTTGCCCACAAGCAAAATCTGCCACCCTTCTTTTGCCAATGCCTGAGCCACAACAGCAAAATACTCTGTCGGCCAACGCCGTATGGGCATGTTCTGGCCCGGGTTTTTTGCGCCGCCAGGCACAAGCCCAATGGTTTTCCTTGGGCTGAGACTGTGCTGCTTGAAGAAGTGCTCTGCAAAGTTTTTGTCCTGCGCGCTCAAGGCAAGCTCAAGCCTTGGATTTTTTACTTTTCTTGCATTTGCAGCATAGGCAAGCTGGAGGTAATAATCAACCTCGTGCTTCACAGGACCGTAAGGTATTGCTATTGTGTGCGCAAATCCCTCGCCATTGCGGTCAAAACCAATCCTGACAGGAACATTGCAGAGCCTGCCGAAAGTGCCAAGGCTCCAGTGCTTGTCAAGTATGAACATTACATCATAGCGCTGCGCAGCAATCTGCCTTGCGAGCCTTATTACGAGGTCAACGCGCTTCTTGAAAAAGGTTGAATCATCAAAAGCAATCACGCTGTCAAGGTCCCTGTTGCCCTGAAGCACTTTTGCAGACCACTGCCCTGTCCAGTAGTCAATCCTTGCATTCGGATACTTCTGGCGCAAGGCATGCACCATAGGGGTAGACATCAGAACGTCGCCAATAGCGCCAATCTTGAAAATGCAGATTCTTGTGGGCCTTACGTTGAATGCGCGCTTTTTTGTGACAGCAATTGTCTTCACTATCTGCTTTATCATTGCAAGTCCTGCCTCAGTTCCTCTGCGCTTACGCTTGCAGTGCCGATCTTGCCGACCTTGATTCCTGCAGCCCTGTTTGCCAGCATTGCAGAATCTTCAAGGCTTGCCCCGCAGACGTATGCAAGGGCAAATGCGGCAAGGAAAGTGTCTCCTGCGCCTGTAACGTCAAAAACCTGTTTTGCAACAGTGGGCACGTGCGTGATTTTGCCATCTCTGCTGAAAATGCTGACTCCTTTCTCACCCCTTGTTATTACAACATGAGACTTAAGTTCCTGAACCAGTTTTTTGCCAATGTCTTCTATGCCTTCGCCGTTGTGCTCCTCAACGCCAGCCAGCTCGCACGCCTCCTTGTGGTTTGTCTTTACCACTGTCGCGCCTGCATAACTTATTGTCCTCCTTGGCTTTGCATCAACAAAGACGGGAATTTTAAGCTCTGCAGCCAAGGCAATTATGCTGTCATACAATTGCTGGGTGATTATTCCCTTTGCGTAATCAGAAATAATGATTGCATCAGAAGGGGTTTCTTTCAGCAATTCAAGGATTTTCTTGCCTGCTTCATTGTCAATGGGGTGCTTGTGCTCGTAATCAATGCGCACCAATTGCTGTTTTTGGCCCATAACCCTGATTTTCGTGGTGGTCGGCCGGCTGTCAAGGACAAGTTGCGATGCTATTCCGCGCTGTTCAAGCTCCTTTATGAGAATCTCCTTGTGCGCGTCATCACCAACCAGGCCGATAAGGACTGACTTTCCGCCAAGCGAGACAATGTTGTTTGAGGCATTTGCAGCCCCTCCCGGAGCATAAGTCTCATTCTGCACCTCAACAACAGGCACAGGCGCTTCTGGGGAAATCCTGCTCACCCTTCCCCAGATATACCTGTCCAGCATTACGTCTCCAAGGACGAGAATTGTCTTCTCCCTGAAGTTTTCAATCAGTCTTTTATCCATACACATCACAAATCTTCCTGATTATGTTGGTTGTTGATTTTCCAGCGACCAAGGGCACAATCCTTATTTCACCCTTGTTTTTCCTGACGACCTCTGTTTCAGGCATTTCCTCTGGCTTGTATCCTGATTTAACATGAATATCAGGCTTTATTAGCTCAAGCAGTTCACAGGGTGTTGTTTCTGTGAAAATAGTAACGTAGTCTACGCATTCCAGTGCCGCCAGCATCTCCGCCCTGTCATTCTCAGGATTAATCGGTCTCTTATCACTCTTATACTGCTTTATGGAACTGTCAGAATTCACGCCAACAATCAGAACGTCTCCAAATGATTTTGCCTGCTGCAGTGACCTGATGTGGCCTATGTGCAAAATGTCAAATGCGCCGTTTGTGGTCACTATCTTTTTGCCTTGTTTTTTCAGTTCTAAAACAATTTTTGCAAGTTCTTCCCTGCTGACAATTTTCCCCATCGTTTCACCCAATGATACCTGCTTTAGCCTGTTTAAAAAGCTATCGTGCAAAAGCAATGTCTATCAGCTTGCACCACGTGTGAATAATCAGAATGTGGCATTCCTGTATTCTTGCTGTTGTTGGCGAGGGAATGATTATGTTCTGGATTGGGAGGGATTTCATTTTTCCGCCGTCCCTACCTGTAAGCCCGATGACTTCCATGCCCTTGCTTTTTGCCGCCTCAATGGCTCTGAGGATGTTTTGGGAATTTCCTGATGTTGAGATTGCTATGAGGACATCGCCCTTGACGCCCAAGCCATCAACCTGCCTGCTGAAAATGTCATCAAAGCCATAATCATTGCCAATCGCGGTGAGCACAGACGTGTCTGTTGTGAGGGCAATTGCAGGAAGCGACTTGCGTTCTGCCTCAAACCGCACAATGAGCTCTCCTGCAAGGTGCTGGGAGTCTGCTGCGCTTCCGCCGTTGCCGCAAACAAGCACTTTGTTGCCGTTCTTCAGGGCAGTTATGATTGTGCTGGCTGTTTTCTCTATGTCAGGGACAAGCTTTGCCAACACTTCCTGCTTTGTGCTTATTGAGTCCTGGATTTGCTTTTTAATAATGTCCTCCATGCAGCATCCTCCTTGCCTTTTCAATAACGTCTTTGCTCGTGATTAAGCTCATGTGCTTGTGGTCTTTGCATTCAGGCATTTGGCCCAAGTGGGTGTTGATGCAGGGCTTTGGAAGAACCGGCTTGTAAACAAAATCATTGCCAGGACCATAAGGAGCCCACCTGACAGGCGTGTTTGGGCAGAAAAGCCCTATTGTTTTTGTTCCCATTGCTGCAGAAAGGTGCATTGGTCCTGAATCATTGCCAATTGTCAGCGAGCAGCGCTTGAGCATTGCTGCGAATTCCTTGAGATTTGTCTGGCCTGCTGCAATTATCGGAGTGTACTGCATGTTTTTAGCGATTTCCTCTGCAAAAGCACGCTCTCCTCTTGAGCCGCTGATGATGATTTTGGCAAGAAATTCCTTAACAAGGGCGTCAGCGACCTTTGCAAACCTCTTTGAGGGCCATATTCTGCTCCTTGACGATTCAGCAACGCCGGGAGCAATGCAAACAACCTTGTCTGTTTTCTTTATACCCCATTCCCTGAAGAGCGCATCAACTTTTTTGGCATCTTTTGCTGTTGTTGCTATTGGCACAAGGCGGGCTGGTTTTCCCGAAACAGCCAATGGAGCGCCCATATCCATATAGGTGAGAGTGATGTGCTGCTCGTCATTGTACTTTATCCTGTCAGTGTAAAGCAGTTTTCTTATGCCGTGCGAGAAACCAATCCTGCGCTTTCCAAGCCACCACGCGAATAATGCAGAAATGTTAAGGTATGGCTCGCAGTCAATGGCAATATCGTATTTTCTTAATTTTGGGATAAGTAAAACCCATAATAACGGCTCTGCACTGATGATTTCATTAATGAATTTCTGGCCTGAATAAACATCCCTGACCCTTTTCCTGCACAACACACTGATTGAGGATTTCGGATATTTTTTACTTATTGCTTGGATTAAAGGCAGTGTCAGGATGCTTTCGCCCATTGCCCAGAGCTTTATTACAATGATTTTTTCAGGCTTTAGCCTTGCCTTTGGGAATGGCAATGAAAAGAGCCAGATTGGGATGATTAGCAGTGCGCCTATAATCCTGTCAATCCAGCGGAAAATGCTGATTTTCATTTCTTTTTTGGCAGCCTGACTGCAATCTCCCTCACAAGCTTTGTCATTTCCTGCTCAAGCTGGTCATGCTTTACGTAAATCCTGAAAGTCAGGTAAAGCAGGAGAAGGATGCTGATGTAGACCGCAAGGTCAATCGGCCTGCTGATGCCGAAGAATTTTGAGGCGATGTTTGCGGTCTGTGGCAAAAGCGATGTCACAATAACTGCAGCCCAAATCAGTGACCAGAAAATAAATTCGCCTATTGACACTTTCCTGTCGCGCAGGCGCAATAATGCCCTGCTCCATGCGAACAATGCAAAAACAACGACTATAACCTGCAGTACTGAAATCTCCATTTTTTCACCTCAACAAAAACTTCTTGACAAACATTGTGTAAAGTATCCGGCATCCCTCACGGAATGAGCCATGGCCTTTTTTCAGCGTTTCCTCTGTGTAGCGAATAATGACAGGCACTTCCCTGTATTTCAGGTTAAGCCTGTGGACTTCCTCAACAATCTCTGATGCGTGCGCCATCCTGTCTGCAGTAATCCTGATCTTCTTTGCCGCATCCCTTGAAAGGGCTCGGAAGCCATTGTGGGCGTCAGTCATCCTGACGCCGTAAAACAGCAAAAGCACAAGAATGCCTATTTTCAGGTAGAGTTTGCGGAGAAAAGGCACGTTTTTCTGGGATTCTTTTTTCAGGAATCTTGAGCCAAAAGTAATGTCAACCTCACCGTCAGCCACTGGCTTAACCATTGCAGGAATGTCCTCAACCCTGTGCTGGCCGTCTGCATCAAAAGTCACGATGATGTCAGCGCCTTCCTGCAGGGCATAATCAATGCCTGTCTGGAGCGCGGCGCCCTGTCCCCTGTTCACAACGTGCCGGAGCACTGTTGCGCCAGCGTCAAGCGCTGCCTCAAAAGTCCTGTCTTTGCTGCCGTCATCAACCACAACAATATTATTGTATCCTGCCCTGCGGAGCCCCTTTATGACTTTTGGCACAGAATGCTCCTCATTAAACGCCGCAATGACGATAAAAACCTTGTTCCCCATGCCTGAAAAAGAGCAACACTTTGTTTATTAAGGTTGTGGATAAGCAGTCAAGTAAGAAAATGTTAATTCAATCATTCCTCTTTCGGCTCAATGCTTACAAGCCGTATCCTGAACCTCAATGTCTGGTTGCCCAGGAAGTGCGCCTTGGGGTCAAGTCCATATGCTGCCTTTGGCGGAATCTGAACGACTTTTTCCTCACCAACTTCCATTCCAATGACTCCTGCGTCAAAGCCGGCAATGACCTGTCCTGCGCCAAGCTCAAAAGTCAGGGGGGCGTTAAGATCGTAAGCATCAAATGAGGAATCAATGCTGATGTTCTTTTTCTTCCAATCCCTGATGCTGCTGTCAAACACAGTGCCGTTAAGAAGTGCGCCTGTGTAATAAACGCTCACTGTATCGCCAGGCTTTGCGCCCTCATTCTTTTCTGCTGTTTCCGGTTCTGGCTTTGCTGCCTTAAGCCCGCTGTATACTTTTGGCTTGCCAGTGCCATTCCAGTCAACCTTGTAAGTGACGATTTCGCCACCTGTAAGCTGGCGCTGCCTGTTGAACTCCCTGAAGTGCTCCAAACCATGGCCCTCAAGGAAGTAAAGGCGGGCAAATATGCTCTTAAGCAGCTCTGGCGAGGCAAAGTACGCCTTGAAGCTTTCAGGTCCTGTCCTATAAAGCATCACGCCAAGGCCGATGTTTGAATCATTAAACCTTATTTCAGAGAATCCGCCGTCATCTGTCGGCTGGATTATCACCTGGGGTTTTCCGATGCCCTGTGATGTTTTGACAAACGCCTCGTTGTTTGATGCGTTGAATATGAATCCGTTTGCGCAGACAACAACGTTTTCCTTTGAACTGCACTCTGCCGCTTCGCCAAGTATGCCGAGCCAGGGCGAAATCCATGCGTTTGCGTCATTCTCGTTGGCAAGCCCGACTGCGCTAAGGTATAATTGCTCTGCCTCATCGCGCGTGTAATTCCACTCCTTCATCATTGTCTGCACTGCTGTTTCTTCTGGTAGGTTCTTGAGCACAATCCACAGCTTTGCGCGCTCAAAGTTCCAGAAGCCAAAGTGGCTCCACACGCCTGACTTGCCAATCATGTCCTCGGAAGCAATGAAGTAATCCTCAGGGGGCTCGCAATGCGTGAATTTCAGCACTTTTTCTTGCTCATTAATGCCCTCGCGCGCAAGAATCGCAAGTGCTGATTTTTTGTCAACGCCAATTATGCGGTAAATCAGCTTTACTGACTTCACAGGATCCTGTAGCTGCGCATTAATCACCTCAAAGGCGGAGTTTGAGCCGCAGTCAAGCATCCTCAGAATGCCCACAGCTTCGGTTTCATTGCTTGTGGACAAAACCCTTCCAATCCAGTGCGCCATCGGCGTGTTCTGCGAGGCGCCGTCAAAAGTAACAGGTCTGTCAGCAACATACTTGAAATGGTGGCCAAAGTCCCACCACGAATTGATGATTGCGTCTTCCTTTGAGTCCGCCTTAATCGCAGTGAGGGTATTCCACCACGCGTCATTCATTATCGGAATGTCGCTTCCTGCAGACGCGTATGCTGTGCGCGCCTGGTTGGAAAGTACAAATACAATGAGCAAGATCATCACGATGTGGGCGACTTTTGAGTTCAAGTGCATATCTTTCACGCTGACACGAACAGCCCAGTTGTAAATCCTGCCAAGCGCAATGCCGAAAGCAACAGCAAATGCAGGTGCGAGCAAAAGAGTGAACCTGACGCCCTTTGTGCTCGCATACATCGTCGCGATGAACCAGAGCATGAAAAGTGGGGCATACTTGAAGTCAAGCTTCCATTTGTCAGCTTCCCTTCTGAAAAGTAGCATTGCGATTCCTGCAATGGCAATCCAGAAATAACCCCAGCCGCCGATAGAGCCAACCACGCCTGAAATGTTGGTGGGGTTGAGCTCTGCAACAGTTGTGTATACGTTGGGCCATAATGACGGGTGGGCTGCTGCCTTTATGACAGTAAAGCGCAACGGCCCAAGAGGCGCTGTGAAAAAGTCAAGGGGTGTAACAAGCAGGATGACAAAAATTCCTGCTGACACAATGTATGAAATGCCAAGGGCTGCCCGCTTTTTGATTATTTCAACAAGCTTTTGCGGCTGCCTTATGTTCCTAAAAATTTCACTCGCAACAAGGATTGCGAATGAGACAACAAGGAAGTCAAAGACATACCACCAGCCCCCACGCCACGCAAAGGCATACACACCTGTGACAAGCCCTGCAACACAGCCAAATACCGCGGCTTTTTTCCAGTTTTCCTCATCAATTATGACCACATAAAGCCAAGTAAGGAGCAATGGGAAGAAAATGTTCCACGCGTCGGTGTCAGCGTGGCCCCAGCCAGTGCGTATTATTATTGCAGGCATTATTGCAACCATTGTCGCAGTAATTATCCCGCCAGGCATTCCTGCAAACTTCCTGCCAATGAAGAATGCAGGAATCAATGCGAGCAAAATGAATATTATCGGGTAATAGGTTGCTGCCTGCATTAGGGTAATCTTAGGATTGAAAATCTTCATTATTCGGTACTGCCAGGCAAGAACATACGGCTGGAGCTCAGGCGTTATGTCAGCGCCCAACGGCGCATTCATGTGATTATCGATAAGTACGCCATCCCTAACCTCATCCTCAATGTGCCCTTTCTCAATCAGGTTCCTTGCATGGCGCAAATAAGTGTAAGGGTCAATGTCGGGCATGTAAGTGTATGCCCTTCCATCAGCATCATACTGCCAGAAGGACCTTATCTGCTGTGCAACCGCCTGAACCTGCTGGTCAATCTGCGCCTTCTGCTGTTCGTAGGCTTTTTTCCACTCGTCCTCAATCAGCTTGTTTTTGCGCTCGTCAGGCAGGTTCGGGTACTGCTGGTTTATGATATTGGCTATCTGGTTCTTGAGAAGGGTTGTGACGTGGTTGTTCGCCCAGCCGTCAGCCATTGGCAGGCTTTCAGACCTCATCCGCATTGCAATCCCGCCCCATGGCATGTAAAAGTCCTTGTTGCCAATCACTATGCGGTTTGGCACAAACTGCATTATGAGCAAAAGCGCAAGGACAACGAGAATTGGGTGTGCCTTTATCCAGTCCCATACCTTGCTGAAATCAAAGCTAAGCTCGTCTTTTGAAGGTTCAGAGGGCTTGCCGCCTTTTTTCTTGAACCAAGCAGCTATTTTTGAGAGGTCAATCGTGATTTCATCATCGCTTTTTTTCTCAGCGGGCGGGTGCTCGGGATTGGGGGCTGCAACGTGCTTGTCATCAAGCGTTGGTGCAGGCCTTGAATTGGCAGGCGAAGGGGCTGTTTCCTGCTTCTTTTTTCTTTTCAGCCAGTCCCCAATCTTGCCAAAATCAATTGAAAGCTCGTCATCCCCAGGCATTATTGTTTCCCCCACCAGCGCAGAATGCGGTCGGCTTAAAAAGCTTTCGTGGGAATTCCAGGCATTAGTTGGAGAATACTGCTAATAACGGTACCTCATAGGCACGGATACATAACGATTCCTGAAGCTCTTATGCGAAAGCATACTTTGCAAAATAAATCAATCGCGGTTCTGCAAGCAAAAGCTTTAGCAAGAATCTTGAAGGGTACTCCCTCGGATACCTATATAATATACTCTTTATCCTTCTGTTGGACATCAAGCTTATCAGCCTGCAGTAATCATCGTCAGAAAACCTATTGAGAATCCTCCTGAGCTTGCTGTGAAGACACAATTCCTTCCTGAGCTTTTTTAGATTCTTTTCATAACTTGTTCCAGTAATTATGCTCTCTGCTGCTGCCTTTGCTGAAAGCATTCCTGTAATGATGCCTCCGCCTGTTGTGTCCTTGACAAAGCCGCCTGCATCACCAACAAGGAATGTGGTGCCATTCTGGACCCTACGCCTGTGCTCATACATAGGAATAGGTGCTGCCTGCCGAGCAACAATCCTGCCGCCAGCCATCTTCATCAGTCGCTGAAAGCATTCTGCACAATTCTTGTCATTCGTGGTGGCAACACCAACCCTTGAGAGCTCCCTGCTTTCCGGAACGCTCCAAGCAAAGAAGCCAGGAGCAATACTGCCGAACCAGACAGTAAAAACCCCTGGATTGTATTCTGCCTGTATTGTTGCCTGCTGTCCCACGTAAAAATTCCTGTTCTTGCCAAGCCCTGAAGTTTCTGCAACCTTGCTCAATGGACCGTCTGCTCCGATGAGAATATCAGTTTCGTGCTTCATTGTTTTTCCATTATGCCTGAAAATAAGGGTGTTGCCTTCCCTTCCAATGTAACGGTGGCCAAGCAGGATTTTTGCCCCTGCTTTCCTTGCCTTTTCCGCGAGATAATTGTCAAATTTTTTTCTGCAAATAACATATTCCTTGAGCGGGATGTGCAGTTTTTCATCCCTCGGCCCGACAATATCAACGCCCTCAAGCTCATTTATGACGTAATCCTTGCTGTATTCAACAAGGTCAAACAATGCCTTTGTCACAATGCCAGTGCACGCTATTGGCTCGCCTATCTTGTCGTGGTCTTCATAGATTGTGACATCATGACCTGCCTTTGCGAGCAGGAAGCCCGCATAACTGCCTGAAGGTCCTGCGCCAATGATTGCTATCCTCATGTGCTGGCGGACTTTGGCGTTTGTTTTAAGGCTTACGCACAAATAGGTCACTCCTACAAAGTAGTGATAAATACGAAGCTTTATAAAGACCTGCCAATACTTGTTTTACAATAATTATAGGGGTACTCTAACATGGACAACCAAAACAAGCCACGTTCTTCAGTCATTGGCAGGATAGCACAAGGAATCGCGTTAACCACTGCATTGTTTGCCGCAGGAAAAGACAAGCCAACTCATGCTGACCTGGCAAAAGCCTGCTTTAACAGGCCAACGGCAGTCCGCACTGAAAAAGCACTGCCTGCTTATGCTGCAATATTGGAAGCGCCTGAACTTGAAGCTCATTCAGAGCCGCCAAAAGACACTGCACTTGAAGCGCTTCTGGATGCGCCGGATGAAATTCTTCCAAACCTCTTCCCGGCGCAGGAAGGAGACACAATAGTCATCCCTAAAGATGATGAAAGAAAGGCGCCTTCTGCAGGAAGCGACATTTATTTCAGGGGAATAGCAGGGCTCGAGGCTTATTTTGACTCCAACAAGGACAAGCTCACAGGCAAGGCAAAGGGAATAGTTGACCTTGGCAAAATCTTTGACGTGTGCAAAACCAATTTGTACGCCCAAGGAACAGCATTCTACCTTGACCAGGATATGGACGACGACATAACTGCAACAGGAAAAGGCGTAAGGGGGGAGCTTGGCGCTGACCTTTACTTCAACCTTTTCAAGAACGGAAAACTGCTTTTGAGGACTGGGCTCAATGCCGAAAATCGCGATTATGAGTTCAAGGACAGCAATAGCAGCAAGCTCAAAATAGGAAACAAAAGCACAGGCGTGACAGGAGAGGTGGCTGTCGGAGAATCAGGGCTTGAGAACGAGGATTATGTCGGAGTAACAAAGAACTTCAACCATGTTCGCGCAAGAATATCGCACCGTAAAGGCGATGTTACAGGAGATATTGAAGGAAGCCACGAGGCGACAAATGTTGACGCAGAAGGGCACTTGAAAGTCGGTTCAAACCTTGCACTGCACGGAGGCGCGTCATACTTCACAGAAGACATGGCAGGCCTGAAACAGCGCATTGTCGCTGCAGAGCTCGGGCTTGGCTACCACGCAGACTGGGGATACCTCAGGGGGGCAGCACTTGCACAGCTCCGCAAGGAATCAGAAGAGAAATGCTATGGCGGAAAATTCGAGGCAGGCATCCGCGTGCTGAGCACAAAGAACTTTGCCCTTGACCTGACAGGAGAGGCAGGCGCGCTCCGCGTAAATGCAGATGGGCACAGCACCGGCAAAGACGAGACAGAGTACTTTGCGGGTCTTGGAGTCAATGTTTACGGCACATCAAAGTAAGAAGCTTTAAAAATACCACTCAACAGTAGTATTATATTCACAATATGGGGGTCATGAAAATGGCATATACAAGACGTGAATTTATTGAAAACATTATGGGAGCTGGCGCTGCAATAGCCCTTGGCGGCTGTGCTACGCTTGGCGGCAGGCAGAACGAAGGACTTGCAAAGCTCATTGAGGAATACAAGGAGCTCCAGAAAAACAAGGACGCGCCTCCAGAGAAAGTGCAGAAGTACGAAGCTGCGCTGAAGAAGGCGTTTGACGAGTCAACTTTGTACCTCTATGTCGGAATGGTATCTGACCTTGGAGAGCGCGCGCACAATGTGTACGAGATGGGCCCTGGAAATAAGTTCACCTGTTTCAGCATGGACGAGAAGGTTGAACTGCTCAGGCGCGCATCTACAGAGCCAATCAGGTACGATGTGAAGGGCACAATACCGCGCGAAGCAGTCTTGAACCACTTCGTGTACGTAAAGGACCCTAAAGCAAAGGTGCTGAGGTACCTGCAGCTGGCAGGCGGCAGTTTCGGACAGCTTGGCTCACCTGCGCCATACCTTGACGAAAAGGTCTGGGATGCATACAATGACGGCAATGTGAAGAACTGCGAAGTCCGCGGAACTCCAAAGCACGTCCTTGTCGGCGCTGTGTACGCAGGAACTCCTGAGCTCGAGCCAAAGGCAGAAGCCAAGTGAGCAAAACTTTTTTTTTCATTTTTTAAAATATTTTGACTGCAGGTGACGCATGAAGGCACGAACATGGAACATAGGGATGCTAGCAGCGTTCGTAATAATTGCAGCCATATCAGGATTCTTCGCAGTCGCTGATGATTTCAGCCTCGGCGACTTTGACGACTTCAGTTCAGGAGACTTTGATGACTTCAGCTTCGGCGACTTTGATGACTTCAGCTTCGGTGACATTGATGACCTCCACCCAGGAGACTTTGACGACCAACAACAGGAAGGCGCCACTGACCAAGGCGCTGCTGAAGACACAGGCGGGTTTGACCCCTTTGACGACGATTTCGGACCGCTTGACAACATACCAGGAAACCCAGCAGGCACTGACTTCCCACCGGTTCCAGAAGAGATGCCTGTAATTCCGCCAGTAATACCCCCTGTAACGCCAACGCCATCGCCATCACCTGAAAGCAAGGATTACCTGCGCATTTTCATACACAACATATTCATGAACAACCCGTTTGACGAGCAGCCTGGAGACCAAGTTGCTTTGAGAATAACCTTTGAGAACACAGGCACAAAAAAGCTTGAAAACACAAAAGTCATAGTCGGAATACCAGACCTTGCAGTCAAGGCGTCATTTGGCCCGCTTGACCTTGGAAAAGGCGAAAAGGCAACAGCAACAGCATACCTTGAACTGCCAGAAGATACAATGCCAGGCGTTTATCCGGTAAGGATTCAGATTTACAACGAGAACACACAGCGCATAGTGCACCGAGAAATAGAGGTTATTGACTACTCATAAATAGGTATTCACTACTGAGGAATAGATAAAAAAACGAAAGCTTTATAAACGGGCCGGACATTCCAAATCAACAACAACCACAAAAACAATGGGGGTATAAGAAAGATGAATCCACTCAAAATCGCATTGATGCTTGTGATGGCCATTATGCTGGCTGCCACAGCCCTCGCTTTGCCGCTCACAGTCGACAAGGTAGAGGTTGACGATGTTGAACTGCAGCCGAACGCGGTCAACAGGTTTGACGTTCTCAGGGGCGACAAGATAGAAGTTGAGGTTGTTTTCACCCCTTCAGAGGACATTGATGATATGCAGATTTACGCATTCTTCAGCGGCGACGAACACAATGACGTTCTGCCTGCATATGATGTGACAAGCACGTTTGACGCAGACGCAGGAGTCACTTACCGCAAGAAGCTCTCAATTGACATTCACGAGTTTTTCGAGGAGGACGACTACAAGCTCCGCCTGATATTCTCAGACAGGAACGGTGATGAGCTCATCCAGAACTACAACATCAAGATTGACGTGCCAAGGCACGGAATGATGATACGCGACATAATATTCAATCCTGACAGCTATGTGAAGGCAGGAAGCGCGCTTCTGGGAGTTGTTAGGGTGCGCAATGTTGGCGAGAAAGACGAGGAAGACGTCAAGGTCACGGTAAGCATCCCCCAGCTTGGAGTGAGCGCTTCAGACTACATTGACGAAATCGAGAATGGCGACGAAGAGGAAGAGACAGAGGAGCTCTACCTGAGGATACCAAGGTGCGCAAAGCCAGGCGTCTATGACGTGAACGTTGAGGTAGCATACAACGACGGCTTCAGGAAGGAACGCGCAACAAAACAGATAGAAGTGCTTGGCGACGAGACTTGCGAGGACACCGCAGTGTCCCCAAAGGCAAAGACAACAATCGCGCTCGGAAGCCAGCTTGAAACCCTCCCGCAAGGAGGCACTGCAGTATTCCCAATCACAATAACGAACTCCGCAAGGACAAGCAAGTCCTACACGGTGGGCGTTGAGGCAGGCGAGTGGGCAACAGTCAAGATATCCCCAACAAGCACCTTTGTGCTTGACGGAGGCAAGACCCAGACGGTCTATGTCTTTGTCACAGCAGCCAAGAATGCTCCTGTCGGGGCTCAGGTCGTGACTGCGACTGTCAGCACAGGCAGCCAGGCGCTTGAGAGCATAACACTGACTGCAAATGTTGAGAAGAGCGGCAAGAGCGCCCTGAGGTCAGTCCTTGAATGGAGCCTCATACTGCTCGTTGTCGTGCTTGTCATCCTGGGGCTGATAATCGGATTCAGCCGCCTCAAGGGTGGCGATGAGGGAGAGCAGCAGCAACCGCAAGCTTATTACTGAAGAGCTTGCGGGGCTTTTTCCTTTTTTTCTCCTGTGCGCCCCTGCGCTTGAGCCATATTGCACAACAGGAGCAGGCAAAATGAGAAAAATAAACGCGCTGGCATGGTTCGTCGTGTTCCTGCTCGCATTCTGCGTTACTGCACAGGAAGATGTTCCTTATGCGCTCGTAAATGACAAATACGCGCCTTCTGGCGAGGACTTTACAGCAACAGGCACTGCTAGGATTGCAACGTTTGCATGTAGTCCTGCAGAAGGACAGATACTTGTCAGGAACACAGGGCGCATTTTAAGCGCTTACGACATTGTTGCTGAAGGCAAGGCAAAGAAATGGGTTGCGTTTGAGCCGAAATCATTCGTGCTCCAGCCGGGCCAGAGCCAAATCGTTCAGGAATTCTTCTCAATACCGTGCGACGCAGAAGACGAGACGCTTGAAGTCGCAATACAAACAGAGGAGCTTGAGCTCGTGCTCACCCAGGACATAATCGTCCAGACGCCAAACAATCTTGTGCTCATTCCCATCGAATATTCAAGGGAAATAATGCCGTGCAGCTCGGCTGACTTTGTCTTCCTGCTGCAAAATCCTGCAGAATTCGCAGAAACATACTTGCTGAAGGTTACTAACTCGCCTGAGGAGACCGTGCTCAGCGACAAAAAAATACTGCTTGAGCCACACGAGAATGAAACAATAACAATAACAGTTAGCCCAAAGGACTGCTCGCTCTCAGGAGACTTCACGCCAATCCTTCAGGTAGCAACAGAAAAGACAAGGCTCCTTGCAGAAATAGAGATGTACTTGCACGTCAACAACCCAGGAATTCCTGTCATTGCTGCAGGCGTGGATAAGATAAGAGCGCTTGTGGAACCTCAGGAAGCGCAGCTAAAGCTTGAAAACACCGGCGACAACCCAACATCATACTCTCTTTTTGTCGAGGGCGCTGACTGGATTACGCTCCAACCACAAAAGATAGTGGTGCCTGCAAGGAACACGGCAACAATAAAGCTCGTGATGCAGCCGACGGAAACAACAACTCAAACAAGCTATCCCGTAAAGATCATTGCGGTCGTTGACAAGACAGGCACAGAATACACAAAGGAGCTCACGGTTGTACTGAAAAACCCGACATTTGTGGACAAGTTGTTTGCAGAATACCTTGCTTACACGGTAGCGGCAATAGTCCTGCTTGTCGTTATTATCATACTTGTCGTTTGGGGTGTGAAAAGATACAACACGCCCGAGGCAAAGGCAAGAAGGGCTGAAAAAAAGGCAGAACGCGAGCGCCTGAGAAAGCAGCGGGAAGCAGAAAGGGAAGCAAAGCGCAAGGAACGAGAAGAGGAAATAAAGCGCAGGGAAGAGCAAAAGGAAAAAGAAAAGAAAGAGAAAGAAAAAGAGGAGGAAAGGCGCGAAAGGGAGCTTGAGCGCGAAAGGCTGAAGGCGCAGAGGGAATACGAAAAGCAGCTCAGGAGGGAGAACCTCGTCATATCAAAGGACTCGGTGCTGCCCGGTTTCAAGGCAACAGGCAAGCGCTTCCTCAAATTATTGCTCGTGCTTATAATACTCGCGGCAGTCGCGCTTGGAATTGTTTACAACCAAACTCTTTCAAAGAACGCATTACACGTGCTTTCAGGAATCCTTATACTCCTCATAATACTTGTTTTGCATCGCATAAGAAGGCAGAGGCTCTGTCACAGAAAATGGAAGCTTGCGCTGGCAAACAAGCCCCTGCATTTTGAAACAAAATGGAAGAAAGGGCTTTCAGAAGCCGCCTTCAAGCTTAACAACGTGATTGAGAAGCTCGTCGTGACAGCAAGGCAAAGCAGGCCTTCTGTTCCGCCGTACGCTGACTGCGTCTACCAGACATTTGTCATCAGCGCAAACGTCGAGAACGAGGCGGTGTTGCAGGCAAGGATAAGGTTTAAAGTCAGGAAGTCCTGGATGCAGAGGCACAATGTGGCTCCGAGTTCCATCAGGCTGTTGCACCTTGGAGCAGACAGGTGGAACAGCATAGTCGCAGAGCCTGTAAGCACAGACCACAAGTACGTTTATTACACGGCAAGCGCAGAAGGGCTTGGAGAATTCGCAATCATAGGCAAGCCAGGCAAAAAGGCAAAGAAAGAAAAAAGAATGCTTGCTAATTGGGTTTTGCCGGCGATATTCGTAATTGTCGCACTCATCGCGCTTGTGTCTCTCGCCATTATTGTGCAGGTCAACAGGACTCCAACAATAGGAATTCCGCCTCAGGTGTGGAAGCAAGACACCCAGCACACCCTTGACCTTTCGCAGTACTTCAAGGACCCAGACGGAGACCCCCTAACTTACAGCTCGGGCAGAACTGAAAACATTGAGATAATGTTCGTCGGCGACAAGGCGGTATTCACACCCCGCTACGGCTGGCACGGCACAGAACGGGTTGTCTTTCTCGCTGATGACGGGAAAGGCGGGCTTGTCAAGAGCAATCCTGTTGAGCTCGTAGTCGAGCCGGACATCATACCGACTTGGTGGAAAAGAAATGCGGCAAAAGTATTAGGATACTCGATTATCGTTCTTGTGCTGCTCGCGCTGATACTCTTCCGGAAGCAGTTCAAAAAGATGGTAGGGCTTGAATAAATTTTTCTTAAGGATTGAAATGGGCGCGCTCGGATTCGAACCGAGAACCGCCGGTCTGGAGCCGGCTATTTTGCCGTTGAAACTACGCGCCCTTGGTTGAGAATAACTTCTTGCGCCATATTTAAAGTTTATTACTTCTCTTCAGGATTTTTCCTTGCCACGTCAAAGAGCGCAATTTCCCATTCGTCCCAGCCGAGAGGGATTCCTTCAAGCCTTACCCGCCTACAATGACCGTAATCATGCTGCTCAATAAAGTCGCAGGCCCTGTGCAGGCTGTTATGCTTTCGCTTGCGGTGCTGGGAACGATTGCGTTTCTGCCTTAGCGGTTCATCAACCTTCACGAGCATGCCTGGGGCGACAAAATCCACTTCTGTAATCACCCTGCCTGCTTCCAGGAACTGCACAGACGGATAGACGTCGTCTGTGCCGAAGATTTCCCGCCTGTGGTCGTGTACGTAATGAAGCAAAGGCAGTGTTTCAGGGCTTCTGCCTGCAAATCCTGACTGAAACACCCTGCAATAAGAGTCAAAATCAAGGATTTCATACCGGAAATGAATGCCGTGCTCGCGGGTAAGCTTCTGGCACCATTCCTTGACTCTCTCCTCGAGTGCAACTGGCGTGAAAAAAAGCGATGCGTGGTATTGCGAATTATGTGATACCGTTACGAATGACCATGGGGGAATTCCAGTCCTGTGTTCAAACTTATTGCTCCAGACCTCCTTAAGAATCTGCCGTTGGGTTTCCCTACTTAATTGCTGATTGTTGTATGGCATCAAACAGGGAATTACGAGGTTTATTTAAAATTGATGATGTCGCCCAAAGAAACACCTGATTTTGCAATGACGCCTTCAGGAAATTCTATGATGAACATTGCCTTGCGCTTTGGAGCGTGGAATTTCCACGGCTTAAGCGCCCTCACAATGCCGCTTACCTTGCAGTTGCTGTTCAAGAACAATACGTCAATGCCTTTGCGCATGAAAAAGGTGTGGATCGATGCAGTGCTTGGCTTCCTGAATGCAAGGACTGTTGGCGTGATTTCCTTTCTGAACATCAAGCCTATGCCGCGCGTGAAAAAGTTCCTGCAAATATTGCATTTACTGGCAAGAATTTTGTTCTTCGTGATGTCCTTAATCATTTATTTCACGTATGGAAGTATTTTTTCCTGAATCAGTTTTAGAAGCTCAATCCTGTTGGCGCACTCCGCTCTTTTGCGATTCATTGTTGAACCTGCCTTGCTAAATTCCTTCAAGTCATTTTTGCATTTTTCAATTTCAACATTAAGCCAGTGCCTCAGGCTTTCAGGGCCTGAAATCTTTACTTCATCAATCATTTTCAGTATTATAGGAAATTCAGGCGTATCCTGAAGGTGGGGAGGAACTTTTTCCTTGATTGTTTCCTTGAACGACATAATCATTGCCTCTTGCCTACTTGCTTATATGCTTTTCCAATTTATTCCAGCGCCACGTGTTAATGACGTCTTTTTCTTCTGCCCAGCCGCGCCTTGCCTGCGCAATCCCGAACTTCATAACTGGAAGATGGTTTGTGTTGTGCGAGTCAGTGCCAATGCACAATTTCGCTCCTGCCTCAACAGCCATCCTTATGTGAGAATCCTTGAGGTCAAGACGCAAGGGAAACGCGTTTATTTCCAGCGCAACATTGTTTTCCCTTGCTGCCTCAATTACTTTTTCCATATTCACGGCATAAGGCTCTCTTGTGCCAATAAGCCTGCCCGTGGGGTGGGCAAGGACGTTCATCTGCCCTGTCTCAATAGCCTTAATGATGCGCCTCGTCATTTCCTCCTCTGACGACTTGAAGCGCGAATGCACTGCCGCCACAACCCAGTCGAGCTGGTCAAGCCATTTTTTCGAATAATCAAGGGAGCCGTCATTCATGATGTTAACCTCTGAACCACAAAGCACGCGAATCCTGCCAGCATACTTCTTTTTGAGCTTGTCAATTTCCGCAATGTATTTCGCAAGCCTTTTTTCGTCCATTCCGTGGGCAATGTGCTCGCTCTTGCTGTGGTCGGTCAACGCAACGTATTCATAACCCATTTTAATTGCCGCCTGAACCATTTCCTCTGCGGTATTGATGCCGTCGCTCCATCTTGAGTGCGTGTGTAGGTCCCCTTTTATTGAGCCATAACCGATTATTTTCGGCAGTTTTCCAGCCCTTGCTGCCTCAATCTCGCCAGTATTCTGCCTAAGTTCTGGCTCGATGTATTTCAAGCCAAGCCGTTTGTAAATCTCCTCCTCTGTTTTTCCCGCAATCTGCTTGTTTCCCTTGAACAAGCCGTACTCGCTGAGCTTGAGTCCCTTTTTTATTGCAATCTGGCGCAAGGCAATGTTGTGGTCCTTGCTTCCTGTGAAGTACTGCAGGGCAGCCCCAAAGCTCCTTGGCTCAAGAATCCTAACATCCGCATTAATGCCATCCTTGAGCTGAACACTGCTTTTTGTTTTTCCCCTTGCAAGAACTCTGGCGACATCAGGCATTGAGACAAAAGTGTTCATAACAATTTCCGGCTTTACTGAAATGACGAGTATGTCTATGTCGCCAATTGTTTCCTGCATCCTCCTTAATGAGCCAGCAGGCATTATTGCCCTGACTTCCTTGAGCTTTTTCAGGCGCTGAATTATCTCCTGACTTATTAGCCATGCCTTTCCAAGATTAATCCGTTCTTGGCCCCGCCTGAGAGTTGCAATGCCCTTAAGTATGTCCTCTTCTGTTTTTGCACCAAACCCCCTCAATTGCCTAAGTTTTCCTTGCTTGCACGCCTTTTCCAGCTCGTCAACGCTTCTGATGTTCAATTCCTTGTACAACCGCCACGCCTTCTTTGGTCCAACGCCCATTATGTGCATCATTGCATGCACGCCTTCAGGAAGCTTTCCTGTCAAACGCTCATATTCCTTTATTCTTCCTGTGCCAACGTATTCTATTATTTTGTCAGCAATGCTTTCGCCTATGCCAGGAATTTCCAGCAATGCCTTTTTTCCACCCCTTTTCAGAATAAGCTCAACATCCTCTGCGGCATCTACAGCCCTTGCGGCATTCCTGTACGCCCTTGGCTTCCATTGCACGCCCTGCATTTCCAGCAGGTCAGCCATTTCATAAAAAATGCTTGCAAGCTCTGAATTTTTCGTCATGCGAACCTTGTCAGGCTTTCTTTTTCCCTCTTCTCAAGATATTTCTGCGCCTTCCTCAATAATTCACGTGAGTCCTTGTGCTTTAATACCTTTTCTGCCTCCTCAAGGGTGAACCAGCCCGCCTTGATGTGCTCAGCAGACACTTTTGCTTCTTTTGCCGCTGTTTCTGCAAGGAAATACGTGACTGTCTTCTTGATTAATCTACCCTCGAGCTTGTACCACCATTGCACCTTTTCCTCAAAGCCGGGAATGAACCTCAAACCAGTGATTCCGGTTTCTTCTCCTGCCTCGCGCTCGGCAGTCTTTAGCGGTTCCTCGCCTTTCTCAATGTTGCCTTTTGGCAAATCCCAGTATTCTGTCTTGTACTTCTTGAACAAAAGAAGGAAAAGGATTTTGCCATCCTCGCGCCTGAATATTATTACTCCTGCGCTCTTTTCCTTTCCCGGCATAGAGGGGAGTAAAATCGCTTCTTTTATAAATGCCTGCCTTGTTTGAAGGGGTATGCGATGGGTTCTGGCAATTGTGCTGGTCGTTCTCCTGCTTACAGGTTGCAGGGAAAAGGAGTTCGTGCCCATAACTAAGGGAGAGCAGGTAATTATTAAAAATAAACCCCCCTTGCCTGCCGTAAACGAGATTATTGTCAGTGAGACTGCGCCGTTTGAGGAAACCGTCTACAAACCCGCAACAGAGACAGAGCCTGCTGTCGGCAAGCAGCCTGAAACAAGCGAAACAGTTCCTTATGAGCCTCCGGCTGAGGCACCGCCAAGCATTGCCAAATACCAAGCGATGTTCAGGAGCAATGTCAAGAACTACAAGTTCACCTACAAGAATGACAAGTGGTTTGTAAGCGGCAAGCGCGCAAAAATGGTGCCGTTCAGGGTGCTTGAGAACATCTACCACGCGCCTTTTGTTGACACCCTTTATTTTGACCTTGAAAACATGACTGCAGTAGGCGTGTGCGAGGGAAGGGATGCCCAAATAAAGAGGCAGTGCGCCCAGATGGGCGTTTTGGGCAAGAAATACTCATTGCCGTATGTCCAGTTCAAGATACCGCTTCCCGAAGACTGGCTTGTTGAGTACCAAAACCTGCACATGGTTGTTGCAGACAGCCCAAAGCTGGCTTCCCCTGTTGAAACAGTGCATTTGAAGCACCAGACCCAGACAAGACGCGTTGATATCTACTTCGACCCTGCAATAGGGCTACCTGTCGCTGTCATTGACAACGGCATTGAGTACCATTACAACCTGCTTTCAAAAAACTCACTCGGCTTTCAGGAAAGCATGGTTCCAGAGTAAGATTAATATAATAGAGAAGCAGGAGCAATACCATGAAAAGGATTTTTATGCTGTTAGTGCTTCTGGTGCTTGCATCATGTGTTCCTGCTGAGCCAACAGCGCCTTCTGAGCCTGTTGCTGTGCCGGTTTCAGAGCCAGCAGAACCTGCAGTAGCGCCTGCTGAGGAGCCTGTTCCAGAGCCGGCTGCAAAGCCTGCTGATGACCTGGCAGAACGGCTTGCAAAGGAGCAGGAGCAAAAAATAATAGAAGCGCTTTCACAGCCCCAGCATTTGCCATTGCGCAACAGGACAACAATCGTGGGCGACATGTGGGCAGTGTACCAGACGCTTGATTCATACCATTACAAGAGCCCAAGGGGGCTTGTTCTCATAAGAGGGGACAAGCTGAGATACCTGCCTGTCAGGCAAATACACCTTGTTGACGTTGTTTATGACGGCAAGAAATACAATGACGTGTTCATAGACGAAATAATATTTGATCGCGCAAAAAGGACAGCCACAGGATACTGCTCAGGCTACATCTCTGACATAGCCAAGCAGTGCATCACGCTGGGACTTTCTGAAGTGCCGTTCGCACTTCCCTATGACCAGCACCGCCCAAAGACGCCTGATGACTGGGCGCAGGAATACATGAACAAGCCGGTCGTTAACGAGGAATACGGCAAATACTTCATAAACGGCGTTGAGACGGTGCGCGTTAAGTTTGAGGACGGCACAGAAATGTACTTCCAGCCTTCTGTCGGGCTGCCTGTCAAGATAGTGAAAGGCCCGCTTGAAGTGACAGAATTTGATGGAATAATCCCAAACAGGGTAAGGCCAGAGGATGTCGTGCACCGCCTAAGGTCGTCAATCCCGCCGATGGATGCGTTCTACAGGCAGATTTACTAAAAAATGGCGCGGCTTTATGCAACCATTCCGCCAGAAATTCTGAATTCGCTTAAGAAAGAAGCAAGGAAAAAGGAAATCCCTGTTTCTGCACTGGTCAGGTTTATCCTTGCACAGCACGTGTGGAGAAAAGCCAGCAGGAAAGACAAGCAGCACTGGCTCGAGGCAATGTATGCAGGAAAGGCAAGGCGCAAGATAAGGGAGTTTGAGGACTTGTTCAGCGAGTGAGTTTTTCAATTGCTTTCAAAGCCTCAGGAAGCTTTGTCAATGTTTTTTCGCCGAAATGCCCCTTGTTATGCTCAATGACGATTTCTGCACCAATCTCCTTCCTGTACGCCTCTGCCTCGCTGAGCGGAATCCAGGGGTCATTGTCAGAGAATAATGCAATGCTTTTCTTCAGGACTTTCCTGATTTTTTCCGAGTTGATAGGGGTTGTCAGCCATGGCTTGAATATGGCAAGCTCCTCGTCGTTCTTAAGCTTTTCTTCATGTATCGACTGCCAGAATCCTGCTATGAATAAAGCGCCCCCAATAGGGGTGCTGATTGTCTGCAGATACCTGAGGATTGCAGGGCAGCCTATGCTGTGCCCCACAAAATAAGTGTCCTTGTCAGGCTTGCCGACGATATCTTTGAGGTGTTTTACCCACGCATCAATTCTTGGTATGTCTGTGTCAGGCATTTGTGGCATAATGACTTGGAAGCCCCTTTTTTCAAGCTCTGATTTTAGCCACGGACGCCATTTCTCATTAGGATGCCCGCCCCATCCGTGGATAATGAAGACGCGCCTCATTTGATTTCAACTGGCACTATCTTTATGATTTTTCCAAGGCTTTCAAGAACGTCTGTGCCGCAGTAGCCGGCAAGGAAGGAAATCGGCCTGCTTACGCTTGTCAGCAAGCCAAGAATGCTGCCAATCACGACAGCCATTATTACCGTGATGCAGAAATAACCCCAGCGGATTCTTCTCTTTGCGGCAATGCTCTTACCAAGTCCCACAAGAGCCCTCAAGAGCCCGCCTGCACCACCAAGAAATGCTCCCACAAGCAACTGGTCTGTCATGTATGCAAAAAGAACGAGCAATGTTTATAAACTTTATCAACAGCAACCAAAAAGCAGCAGAATGAGCGCAATAACACTCCAAACAATTGCGAGACAGGTTTCAAAGTGCAAACTCTGCCCGCTATACAAGAAGGCACGAAAAGGAGTGCCTGGAGAAGGGCCTGCCAATGCAAGAATCTTCATAATCGGGCAAGCACCTGGCAAGGAAGAAGACAAGACTGGGAAGCCATTTGTCGGCAGGGCAGGAAAATTCCTGACAGAACAGCTTAAAAAGATTGGAATAAGCCGCAAGAAGGTGTTCATCACGTCTGTTGTCAAGCATTTTCCACCGGCAAACAGGATGCCCACAAAGGACGAAGTAACCGCATGCCTTCCGTATTTGCTTGAACAAATAGAAATAGTCAATCCTGAAATTGTTGTGCTGATGGGAAAACTCGCTCAAGCGCTCAGGAACGAGCCAGTGCTTTATGGAAGAAAAACGATTGTTCTCCCGCATCCTGCTGCGGCAATGAGGTTTCCGAAAATCAGAAAACAATTCGAAAAACAAATAATCACTCTGAAATATATTTTACATTAGGAGATGTTCTGTTTATAATAATTATGATGTTTTTGGAAATATATTAATAAGTATAATATTCTAATCGTATTATAAAATGAAGTTTCTCAATAAAACTAAAAACAAACATTAATAAATAGAAATAATTCAAAAGCAATGGCCATGACGCGAGGAGAGTTTGAAAAAGAGCTAGAACAATACATAAGCCAAAGACGCAGGTCAAAATTCAGCTTTCCTGACATCTTTGGAATATTCAAGAGGAAGAAAAAAATGCCAGAACCGAAATTGCCGCCAGAAATCCAGAAATACGAAGAAGGAAGCCCTGCAGAACCGCCTGAAACAATGCCCGGCGAAGAAACACCTGAAGAACCGAAAAAAGGAGTAATGGCCAAAATCCTTGAGTCATTGGGACTGGTCGACTCCAAGAAAAAAGAAGAAGAGATTCCTGCAGAGGAAGTCCAAAAAATGCTGGCAAAAGACGAAGTGACACAAGACATGAAAGAGATAGCAAAAATCGCCCTCCACGTCACAAAAAGACTGCCCCCTGAGCAGCTTTCTGAATTCAAGGCCTCGCCAGAATTTGAAAGGCTGAAAGAACTCCTCAGGAAACACCAGCTGATAAAGTAAGCTGCCCGTACTCATCAAGGAACCTTCTCGCAATCGCATAATCGTGAATGATTAAAACATTCTCGTCATTTCGCTCATTGCCGTTCCTTGTCGGGTTGTAAGAGCCAGTAATGACTGTTTTGTCGTCAATAATGAATACTTTGTGATGAATGCTTCCCTGGGCTGCAAAAGGAAGCGCTTTTTGGGCGTCCTTTTCTGACTTGTCAATAACGCCCTCAACCTTTATGTCAGTCCTCTTGAGCTGCCTCATGAAGTCCTCGTCGGTAATGTCAGCAAGCATGAACACAATGTGCTGTTTTGCACTCTCAAGATAAGGCAGTATGTGCTCCTTGCACCTGTCCTCAGGGCAGAAATAATTCTCAACAAGGGCGTTATTGTACATGATTTTGGGGTAAACCACATGCCTTTTTCCGCCGGGAATTTCTGCGTACTCGTCAAGATAATTCCTTGCCAGCGAAGAAGAGTGTATTATTACTGCATTGTTGGCTTTGTAAGTTTTCGTCGGGTTCCAAGAGCCAGTCCAGACAACACTCTTGTTAATAACGCAGAACTTGTTATGCATCAATGGCGCCTTGCCGTCCTCTGTTTTCCACTCCATGTTTTTCAGCGCATTTTGTATTTCCGGCAAACTCACGTCATACAAGGCGCATTTTGCCTTACCTGCATTATTGAGGAGATTGGCAAGCATAATTGTACAATTGTCGCGCTCGCAAAAATACACCTCAATTTCAGGGCCTGTCTCAATAGGGATATTCTTTGTGCAGGCAACGAGGAAGAGCAACAGGAAAATCATCTGCCTCATTGCATTGACCTCCTGCTCTTCCGCAATGCAAACATTATTCCTGGGTATTTCTCGTCAAGAGACTCAAGCGCTTCCCTAAGCTCTGACTTTTGCCTCTTTTCCTGCCTAATGCTGTTTAGCTCGCAATACTTCTCAAGCTCTTTTGCAGTGATGTTTGCAAATATGTTAAGGGCTTTGGTTTTCTTTGTTATTTTGCCTTTGAATAACTGCTCAAGAAACTCAACTGCCTCGTCATCTGCAGTCTTACCGACGACAATAACCTCTGCTTTGCTCTTGGGAACAAATTTAAGGGGAAGGCCTGTTACTGCGCTCTTGAACAGCACGGCCAGAGCGCCACTGCCGTCAATAAACACTTTCTGGTTCGGCTTCAGCTCACCATGCTCCCTGATGGCTTTTCTCACCCTGCGCCTCAATAACTGATTAAAGCATTCCTTGCAAAGAGGGCTCAAATGAGGAAAAAACACGCTTGCAGGCTTTTTGCAGATGCAGTCTTTATTGTCCATAATATTTATATAGTAGAAAGCCCATTAATAAGGCTATTGGGGGTCAGGAAACAGACTGAGAGAGCAAACAGGGGGCTCTGCTTAGTCACTGTGATACCACTTCCAAGTAGCATATAAACCGAAAGATTTATATACTACAATAGGTATATCAGAGGGTATAAGGGGGTAATAGACAAAACATCATACTGCTCAAAAATCATTATCTATCACCTCTTTTTCCCGCGCAGGTGCCTTCGGGCGCCTGCGTGGGTTTAATACTCCACACAAAGACATTACCAATCACCTCTTTTTCCCTGGCAAGCGCTCTTCACGGGGCGTTTGCAGGGGTTTTGTCAAGAATTAGCGAAAGCACTAGCCACTGGACACAGACGCGCAGGGCTTTTTAAGTAAAGGATTTCAAAATTCTCAATGCACCAAACCGGCCTTGTATCCTTGCCATTGCACGGCGGAAAATGCCCAAGATGGCTGTTTCCACGAATGGTAAAACTCTCCCGCGAGATAGCAACGCTTATTGTCAACGAGTACGGCACTGCAGGGCTCATCCAGAGAATAAGCGACCCTTTCTTTTTCCAATCGTTAAGCTGCGTGATCGGTTTTGACTGGCACAGCTCAGGAGTCACCACAACAACCTGCGGAGCTTTGAAAGAGGCTCTTAGTGCAGAAGAGCACGGCATAATCGTGTGCGGCGGAAAAGGAAGCATGTCAAGAAAGGCGCCTGAAGAGATAATTAAGGGGACGTACAAGTTCAACATGCACACAAGAATGACAAACAACCTTGTCAGGGCAAGCAGGATGTCAGCAAAAGTCGATACTGCCCTAGTGCAGGACGGCTACAAACTTTACCACCACGCATTCTTTATTGACGAAAAAGGAAACTGGGCTGTTGTGCAGCAGGGAATGAATGAGGGAAACGGCTATGCAAGACGCTATCACTGGCTTTCTGACAACGTGCATAGCTTTGTTGAAGAACCGCATTCTGCCATTTGCTGCGATGCCCGCACAGAAAACACGCTGAACATGACTGCAAAAGAGGCATTCCAAGCAAGAAAAGCAAGCCTTGACGCGGTAAAAGACGGCATCCTGTTGAGAAGGCAGAGCACTCTCTCAGAATTCTTTGGAAACACCAAAAGGATTACAATGCCAGCACGCCATGCCTTGCATTTTGAAGACCTTTCAGCACAAGCACAAAACGCCCTGCAAAGAGCTTATGACTTGCAGCCAAAAAATTATGAAGAGCTTGTCGCACTGCAAGGAATCGGCCCAAAAACAATAAGGGCGCTTGCCCTTGTCTCTGAACTGGTATACGGCGCTCCTGCTTCGTGGAAAGACCCTGCAAAATACTCGTTCGCGCACGGAGGAAAAGACGGCTGGCCGTACAAGATAAACAAGGCGCAATATGACAAGACAATAGAAATCCTCAAAGGCGCAATTGCTGATGCAAAACTCGGCGAAAAAGAAAAAGCAAATGCAATAAGACGGCTGCACGGGTTTTGTGGGAAATGACTAGTCAGGATCAGTACATTCCTTGAAACAATAGTATGATTCGACGTTATTAAAAGGCGCAATTCTGCACATAAGCTCTTCATGAAGAATATTCTTGAATACACTTTCGTTTGATGTTCCCTTATTTATCCAGACCTTTTGCTTCCTATACCGATCATAAAGAAGAATACTATCATCGCCTCTTGGAATGACATCAATCCTATCATTGACTACAATTTTCTGGACCTTGCCTTCCAATGATGTGCCTTCAAAGGCTATGCGGGAGATAGCAGAGCGCAGCTTTGAGAGATCATCAATTTCAAGGTCCGCAACAAACGTCCAGTAGTCATTATTAGAGCAGTCCATTGGCAAAAGGATGCGTGCATTGAATAAAAAACTTGCCATATTCAACGGTTTCCTTGCCTCTTCCTGCCCATTTGCCCTATTGCGTCCTGCACTGCCTCCGCAAGCATTGAAATTATTATTCCGAGAATGATTCCGCCAAGCACCCAGAGCATGTGGGATTCTATTGCCTGCCAGATTGTGAGCATTACTGGCTTTTTTCTCGCGAAATAAATGTCCATGTTTGAGAATTCAAGGGCATATTCTGCGAAAAGAAGGGAGGAGTACTTGTCGATTGGCTTTAGCGAGCCTGCGTACTCATAATAGCTGTAGCCGATTATTGGGAAAATGCCTTTTTGTTGGCTCCTGATTATTGCGTTTTTTGCAATGCCGAGCTTGAGGTCGATGAGGCTGTCAATCCTTGAAGCCTCAACGCCGACAAGGCTGAGGATAACATCTGCTTCTGCCTTTGTCTTTGACGCCTTGTACAAACAGGTTGTGTAATTGCCGCTTTCAAGGTCCTTGTAAGCGCTGTCCAGCTCCCTACGCGCGTCAGCAAGGGCATCAGGCAGGAATG
>JAWCLR010000004.1:38228-52486 GCA_038850615.1 Candidatus Woesearchaeota archaeon
CGACTCTGAAATTTTTGCCATGCAGGAGGACTTCATACTCGCAGAGTCCATCACAAACTTCACATCATTATTGTTGAAAAACCTGGCCCATTTTTTTGCAGAAAACAACCTTTCCTCAGCATAGGCAAGGCGCTGGATATTGTCGTCAGTGCTGTTAAGGTTGGTTGCAATCTCAAGGAGTATCTCGTCAACATCTGCCAAACGCTCCTTCACAGCCATGTAAGTCTGCAGGTCCGTAATTGTACTTATTTCCATTGAATCAGTCTTGCGGGAAAAGTTTGCCATCGCCCTTTTGAGCGTGAGGCTGGCCGAGGCAACATCTTTTTCGGTCCAGTTGCGCTGCATTGCAAGAGCGCGCTTGTAAGCAACATTGCTCCTGAAGCAAAATGAGGCGCTGGCATAATACTGGCCTGAATCAAAGGCCTCTGCCGCCATTGCGTTCATGTTGACAGCCTCCCTTTTAAGATTTTCAATGCCTATGATGTTCTTTCCGCGCCTTTCAAGGGAGGATTTTATTGCTTCTGTCCTATTGCACAAGCCAATCGCAACATCCTTCATAGTTTCAAGATATCGTGGCTCAATCACGAGCTCTCCTGTAACGTTTGGGAATTCCCTGCCTGTGTATTCGCGCAGGGCGTCAAGAAGCGTTGAGACCTCAATGACCTCAATGCCAAGCACCTCGCCATACTTGAAAAGGTCTGTTGTCGTATTGGAATCATTCAGTTCGCGCGAGCCACGTGGAACAAGCACACGCCTTATGCCTGATGTTGCAGCCGCCTCCATCTTTTCCCTTATGCCTCCGACAGGACCAATGATTCCTCCCGAGTTTATAGTTCCTGTTATTGCAGTGTCGTTCCGCAAGGGAAAACCCGCGATTAATGAGGCAGTAAGTACTGCCGCCGCGCTTCCTGCGCTTGGACCTCCAACAACACCTTGCAATGCCCTGATTGTGAAGAAAAAATCCTTGTCGGAACAGTCAATGTCCATCTCCTTGCACGCCACTTGTTGAGCAAAACGCATTGAAATCTGGGTTGTTATCTTTGTCAGCGGAAAAGTCTCAAGGAAGACGCGCTGCTTTCCCGGCTCAATGCGCAGGTCAAGGTCTGCAACAGCGCCAGATGACTTCCCACTGCTGTCCTCTGCAAGTGCAAGAAGCTTGATTGAGCCGGACTGGGCAAAGACAGAAGAAGCAAGAAGTGCGATCACTGTTAGCCACACGAGCAGTTTCATCGGCGGAGAAACAAGGCAGGTGCTTATAAGGATTTGCAAAAACTTCATTCCAACACCCGACTCCTAATAACACCTGCGGGCGATAAAGACACTCCTCACTCATGTGCGGCTAACTCCGTTATGCCGCACTAGTTCGGAGAAAATAATAGAAGAATTTCCATTATTATCGGTAACGCGACTGTAAGGAGCCTGTTTTAGCAACCGTTTTATGCAGAATCATTTTGACTGCTTTTTCTTTTTTGCCTTTGCTGTCTTCTTTTTCCGCTTTGCTACTGCCTTGGGCTTTTCTGCTTCACCTTTTTCTTCCTTCTTCATCCTTTCAATATACCTGCACTTGGGAAACTTATTGCACGCAATGAATTGCCCATAGACAGACTTCCTGAGGACAAGCTCGCCCTCCTGGCATTTGGGGCACTTCCTTCCCTGCTCAAAATGAATCTTTTTTGAAGGGCAGTCCGGATTTATGCAGACCTGCTGTGGCCTTTTTGCCTTGCGAATCATCGTAATCATCGGGTAAGAGCAGTGCGGGCAGACCTCCTTGCCAACCTCAACAAGGCCAGACAATGGCAACTTGAATGTTGTCTTGCATTCAGGATACTTGTTGCAAGCTGCAAACCTTCCAAACCTGCCCTTCCTGAGCACTATCTCGCCCTTCTTGCAAACAGGGCAGAATCCTATAGTTGTCATTGCAGCCCTTGTTTCTGTAAAAGTGGTCTTGAGCTCATTGCCAACCTGCTTTTCCTTTTTCTTGAAGTCGCCAAGAATCTCAATAAGAACCACCTTTGCCTCTGACAATACCTGCTCCTTTTTCTTCTTGCGCTCCCTTATAGAATCCATCTCAAGCTCAAAATGCCTTGTTAGTTCTTCATCAATGATTTTAGGCGCATACTTTTCAAGAACCTCAATCACTCGTATACCAAAGTCAGTCGCTGTTATGGGCTCGCCTGTGACGTAATTGCGCTTGAATAACGTGTCAATGATTTCTGCCCTTGTGGCTTTTGTACCAAGATTGCGTTTTTCAAGCTCCCGAATTATTGATGATGGTGTGTAGCGTTTTGGAGGCTGTGTCTCACGGTCATGCAACTGTATGTTCTTGACCTTGACCCTCTCGTTCTCATTAACATTTGGGAGCTCAACCTCCTCAAGCCGGACATACGGCTCGTAAAGAACGTGCCAGTTCTTCTCAACAGTCCTTGTTCCCTCCGCGCCAAAAGGCTCATTGTTGACCTCAATGATAATGTTCATTGTTTCCCTTATTGCTGGCTCGCCGAAAGTGCTCAGGAAACGCTTTACAATCAAGTCATAAATCTTGAATTCACGGTCTTCCAGGTGCCCTGGCGTAACTCCCGTGGGATAAATTGCTGGGTGCGCAGGGTCTGTCTTTGAGCCGTTATACGGAGAAAGCTTGGGAAGCGAAAGAACCTTCTGGCACAAGGGCGCATACCTTGACTGTCTTGCAAGCTGGTCCAGGATTTTCTTGTAGCCAATCGCAGGAGGCAATTGCTGCGAAGAAGTCCTTGGGTATGAAATGTATCCTTCCGTGTACAAGTCCTGTGCTATTGCGAGCGTGGCTTTTGGGCTGATTCCAAGGCACTTGTATGCCTCTGTCTGCAATGTTGTGAGGTCAAAAGGATGTGGCGGGTTCTGGCTGAACTGCCTTCGTTCAACTTTTGCAACAATGCCCTCTTTTGCACCGTGAACTTTTTTCATCACCACTTCTGCTTCCTGCTTTTTCCAGAACTTGCCTGTCTTGTGCCATGCAATAATTGGACCGTGCCTTGCTTCTGCATTGAGCTCTATTTCCCAATAAGGAACCGGCTTGAATGCCCTGATTTCCTTTTCCCTGTCAACAATAATTTTCAATGCAGGACCCTGAACCCTTCCAGTGCTCATTATCTTGAACATTCCAGCAGACTTGATTGCAGAAGTCAAAGCTCTTGAGATGTTAATGCCGTAGTAATAGTCCAGGTAATGCCTTGTTTCGCCTGCCTCTGCCTGCCCCCAATCAAGATGACTTGCTGCCTTTTCATAAGACTCAACAAGCTCATCCTTTGTCAGGGTTGAAAACTTCATCCTTCTTGCATCATTCCTGTTGCAAATGTAACGGATGACGTTCAACCCTATGACTTCGCCCTCAACATCATAATCGCACGCAACAGTGAATGAATCAGCGCCCTTGACAAGCCTTTTTAGGGCATCCGCATATTTCTTGCTGAACTCGGCAGACTTTTGTATTTCATAAACAGGAACCCATTCAATGTCAAAAACAGGATACTGAAAGCCCTTTTTTTCCTTCTCAGCAAGCCCAAACAAGTGGCCAACCGCGCAACCCACAACAATATCCTTGTTTCCATGGGTCACCTTGTAGAACGGCACTCCCTTGTAGTTTTCCTTCACAGGCTTGCCGTCTGCCAATGCTTCTGCGAGCTTTTTTGCAGCGTTCGGCTTTTCTGTAATTATGAGTTCATATCCCATTTTGCAGAAGGTGTGTTCTATGAAGGATTTAAAAAGGTATGTTTTGGAGGCTCAAAAGCTATATAAAGAGCCTGTCAGTTTATTGACGATGTAAACAGTGTTGGGGGAGAAAACATGGTTGACGTGAAACTTGCAGGATTCAGCACACCAGTAAAAATTCTTGAAGAGCTGAATGCAATAAAAGAAATACTTAGCGGGTGTTCCGTTGACAATCCTGTGCAGGGACTTACAATAACACGGCAAAAAATTGAGAAACTGATTGGACAATTCACCCCAGAACCTCTTGCAGCAGCATGGGCGAGAATCAGCAGGGACCCAAGAGACATAAACCAACTCCTTGAAGAAGCCCTTGAGGACGTGCCAAGGGCAAGAAAATCAAATGAAACAATCATACACGGAATGGGACATCACGCAGCAGCGCATAACGCAATGTTCCATTACAACATAACAAACATCTCCCGCCTTGCAGTTGAGGCAGTAGAAGCAAGGCGGCTTGCAGGATATCTTGAAAAATCACAAAGATACGTAACTCTTGACGGCGACTTCGTAAGACCTCCAGAATATTCGCCAGAAGACCTTGCAAGGTTTGAAAAACTTGTTGCAATGCAGAATGAATTTTATTTCAAGACAAATAAAAAAATCCTTGAAATGCTCAAGGAAAAAAACAAGGAAAAACTAGAAGCTGCGGATGAAAAAAAAAGAAAAAAACTGCTTACACTACTTGAAGGAAGCGCAAAAGAAGACGCAAGATACGCATTATCACTGGCAACAAAAACACAGCTCGGAGTGTCCTATGACGGAGAAACACTTGAGCACGCCATAAGGACGCTCAAGTACAGCCAACTCGCAGAAGAAAGGGAAATCGCGCAAAAAATGTTTGCAGAAGCAGAAAAATTCGCCCCATCATTAATACAACTTGCAGACGCAGAAATTTTCAAGCAAAGAAACCCTGGAAAAGAGCTTGAAGACAACAACTACAAAAACACACGAAAACACCTGAAAGAGCTTGCAAAAGAAACAATAGAAAAAAACAGAACCCATCTTGACCCACCAATCATACTTTATGATTGCAAAAGAAGAGAAAACGTAGCACTCTACCACGTCAATAATGCAGAAGAGAGAATAATTGCAGCGCTATTGTTCACAAGCTCAAATGAGAACTACGGAAACTGCCTTTCACTCGCAAACCACTTAATGCACAAAGGACAAGCAAGAGATTTTGTCCTGAAAGCCCTTGAACACATAGGCCCTTACGACAAGGTGCCAAGAGAATTTGAAATCAGCGACGGACTGATTTACGAGCTAATGATAAGCTCCAGCGGATTCGGACAGCTCAAAAGACACAGAATGCTTACACTTCTCCCGCAGGACTATGATGTTTCGCTGGGAATTACCGTGCCAAGAAATGTCATTGAGGCAGGAGCAGAAGGAGCGCTTAGAAGGGTTTGTGACAAAAGCGCAGAACTTTACAACGAATTCAGGCAAAAATATGGCAAGGCAGCAGAATACTGCCTTACAAATGCTCACAAAAGAAGAGTGCTTGTCGGAATCAACCTGCGCGAGCTTTATCACTTCTCAAGAACCCGTGAGGACAGCCACGCGCAATGGGAAATCCGAGTACTCGCAAACAAGATGTCAGAGCTTGCAAAAGAAACAATGCCAGACCTAACCGTCCTGCTCGGCGGAAAAGACAAATTCGAGGAAATACGCTCACGATTTTACGGTGCGTAACCGCTTCTACGTTAAAAACGCCGAAACATTTATAAACCATTTTGTGCAACATTGATAAATAACATAAATAAATAACGTAAATAAATAACATAAATAAATAACATTAGTAATCATTATTGCACTGATTACGATGAGGCAGTCAAAAAAAGAGATGGTAGTTCAGCTTCTTAAAAAGAATACTGACGGCCTTACAATAATGGAAATAGCAAACCAGCTTAGAATCTCAAGAAACACGGTCGCGGTAGCACTTGCAGAACTCAAAGGCGCAGAACTAATCAGAATAAGACAGGTAGGAATGGCAAAACTGCACTACTGGACGGGGGGCGGGGCGCAATGAAATTCCTTGCCTCTGAGCGGAACGCGATAATTGTGATGGTTATTGCAGGCATTGGGGCGCTATTCATCCTTCTTGCCGGCACAGGAAGCATACAACTCTCAGGGGGCATTACCGGACTTGCAGCAGGGGAGCTTGCGAATGAACCAACAGAGAACCTGCCGCCTGAATACACGCAGGTCATACTTACAACACCTTATGAAACCCAGCTGACAGTTGACCTCTCACATTACTTCAATGATCCAGAAGGCGATGAGCTTACCTTTATCGTTGCAGAAGAGGACGTGGTCAAGGTGTCTGTTGACGGAACCATTGCGACATTTGCGCCAATGCCTGGCTTTGCAGGCGAAAGGACGCTTACTGTTATAGCAAGCGACGGAACAAATGTTGTCAGGGCGCCAATGAAGCTTGTGGTTGGAAGCGCAACTGCTCCGGAAGAGCATGCTCCTGAACCTGCTGTGAATGAAACCGCCCTTGTGCCTGAAACAAATGAGACAATAGAGCCAACAATAAATGAGACACTGCCAACAGGAATAACAGGCGGCGAAGTAATGGATGTTGTTAACAGCTGCGAGCCAGGTCCTGTGCTTGTCAACTCAAGCGTTGTTCTAACGCAGAACCTTGCGTCAAGCACAACCTGCCTTGCAATAAACTCAAGCAATGTCACGATTGACTGCGCAGGATACAACATCACATACGGTTCAGGAGGGGGAAACTATGCGCACGCAATCACTGCATCGCACAGGGACAATATAACAATAACAGGATGCACGCTCTGGGATGTAAATGCAGGAGGAACCGACGGATACGGAATTAATTTCACAAACATCACCAATGGATTTATCATCAACAACACAATAATAACAAACGGCACAAGCAACAACTACGGCATTTACGCCCGCAATACTGCATACAACATAACCATCGCCAACAACACAATCCTGACAAGAGGGACAAACACAAACAACCATGGCATTTACCTTGTACGCGCAAATTACACCCTTGTAGAAAACAACACAATAATCGCAAACGGGACAAGCACAACCAATTACGGCATTTACATGCTAACGTCTGTCCACAACAGCACAATAGCCAACAACACAATACTTGTTGGCGGAACAGGCACACTCAACGGAATCCGCATTGAAACAGTAGCAAACAACACAATAGCCAACAACAAAATTACTATCGCAGTCGCTGGTACAGGCTTATATGACATAGTGCTTAGCAGCGCGTCATCAAACAGGATATTGGGCAACAGCATGGTGGCAGTCGGCACAGGAACTATTGGAGGCGTAGCTGCATTAACAGCATCAGAAAACAACACAATCCTCGAAAACAGCATAACAGTATTTGCAACCTCAACAACAGAATATGGAATTTCGCTCTCAGCCAGCAGCTTTAATACAATCGCAAATAACACAATAAATGCAAGCGGTACAGGCACAATATACGGCATACAATCAACAGGAACTTCTGGAGGAAACACAATCCGCAACAACACAATAAGGGTCAACGGCACTTCAACAAACATCATTGGCATATCATTGACAAGCACCACATACACCAACACGGTAAGCGAAAATGCAATAAGCGTCAATTCCTCCTCATACAACGGTGCGGGAATACAGCTCTTGACAACAGTGTATGACAGCAACATTTCCAACAATGCGATTGTCACGACCACATCGCAGTATGGCGTTCACGGCATATGGATGACCTCAGGGACGTACAGGAACAAGGTATTCAACAACACAATTCTTGTACTCGGCGGAGCCAGCTACGGAATCCTGTTTGAGACGGCAGCAGACAACAACACAATCGAAGAAAACATCCTGAACATAACCCAGAAGGACGGTGCCGGCATTTACCTGAACAGCGTAACTGGAAACAACATAAGCAATAACACGATCTTTTCTGTTGGCGAGGGCCTGCGTATCAACGGAACACTCATAGAGCACTACAGCAGGCACAAAATAGCCAACAATACTGTCAACGGAAGCAATATAACCTATTTCGGCGGGGCGTACGGCTCGCCTGCCTGTCCGAACAACATGATTCTTGGCGCAGAGCAGACAGCGCATATGGACTTCATCAGCTGCCAGAACATCACGCTCATAGGCTACCAGACCTTTGAAGCCATGTCTCTTGTCAACACCACGAACATCACACTGCAGGGAATCAAAGTGCTGAACGGTAGGATGGGAATAACAATAATCAATGCCTCAAACAACATAATCACAGGCGCAAGCATAACTGCAAATACCAGTATGCTAACAGGCGCTTGTGGAATAAGCATTGTGAATGATGCGAACAACAACCTGATCAATGACAGCAACATAACGGCAAACGGCGCATCAACAGACAATATCGGAATTTTATTGAATGGCATAAAAAACACAACTGTTTCAAGGGTTATTGTCAGGGCAACAGGAAACGGCAACACTTATGGAATTTATCTCACCCCTGCTTACAATATCACAATAACAAACAGCGACATAAGGGCGTATGGAACAGGCACCTATAACTATGGCGCATACCTGTTGGGCACGGTTGACGCCGCAATAGCCAACACCACTTTTGCAGGAAACGGCAGCACAAACTACAATTACGGAATCCTGATCGCAGCAACAAACAATACAGTAACAGTCAACAGCACAATAATCGGCGCAGGCGCTGCAGCATCAACAAACGTAATGGGTGTGTATTTGTCAGGAGGTTCGCTCTACAACACGATCGAGAACGGCACAATACGCACTCTTGGCACAACAAGCACAACCAGCCACTACGGTCTTTATGCATTAGCAAGCAGCAAGACAAACATTACAAACAACAGGTTCGTATTGGCAGAGGGATCAACTTTTATTTTTCTTGACTCAGCATCAGCAAACAGCTCAATCACGCGGAACAACATGACTTCTGCAACAGGGCAATACGGCATACGAATTTCATCGGCCCAAAGCAACAACAACACAATAGCATTCAATGTCATAAACATGTCAAACCCGGCAAATGACATTATAGACATAGGCACAAGCGTGGCATACACAACCATTGAAAACAACACGATTGATTCGTACGGCGGCGCAACGTACGGCATGGATATAGGCGGATTGGGAAACGCAAGCATTGCCAACAACATCGTGATCCTGTACGGCACTGCAAGGCAGGGAATCCGTTCCTTGTCAGACGGCAACATCCTAAACAACAACACAATCATAATGACTGCGTCAGGAACGCCAAACTACGGCCTTGTCGTTGCAGACGGCGCTGACTACAACACTGTCAGCAACACAAACATCACGCTTAACGGAACAAGCGCCAACATCGGACTGCTTGTCGGCGCATCATCAGCGGCCACGCGCAACAATTTCACAAACACAACAATCGCAATAAGGGGCAGCAGCACAAGCAACAACGGGCTCCAAATACAGGCATCAAGCCACAACAACACTTTTGTTAACACCATAATAATTACAAACGCGTCATCCAGCCACGGCATCTACATCTCGGGTACCAGCAGGGACTGCAACTTCAACTACACGAACATCACCACTTATGGCGCCAACAGCTACGGAATCCAATTATCAAGCGCATACAGCCATTCATTCAACCACACAACAATAAAGACTTACGGCACAGGCAGCACAGGAATATACTTCAGCACTTCAACAGACGCAATGCGATTCAATAACACGTTCTTCAACGACACTGCAGGCGGATGGATATGGCACTTGGGCGGCACGCACAATTTCTCAAACACCACATTCGCAATGACTGACGGCAGCATAAACATCCCATACAACTTTACAGGGTTCAATGTGTCAAAACTGCGCCTGAACATAACTTACAACAAGGCATTCCTCAACAGCACAAACCTGACATACCTGAACACGACAGGGATAATTACGCTGTACGGTGTTATTGGTGATACAATCAAGCCGTTGGTTGATTACGAGGATGATGGCACTTATGAAAACTGCCCGGCAAGCCAGTGCACTGAACTCAGCTACACTGAGGGAGTTGCATATGTTTTCAACACAACGCACTTTACGTCGTATACCTCACAGCCCTCGTTTGGATCGCACATCAACCTGACAAAAACAGACTATCCCGACCCTGTAAATATAAGCACAAACCTCACTTATCAAATCAATGTGACAAGCGACGGCGAGGGATATGCATACAACGTCACGGTCAATGAGACATATCCCGAACAAGTGATTTATCTCAGTTCTCAGCCAGACCCGCAGCCAGGAACAAATTTTTCATGGTTCCTTGGCGATATGGAAAATGACACATCTATTGTGATTAACATCACCGTACTGGTAAAAATTATTAACGCGAATGGGACAGTCATTAACAACACAGCTAATGTCACATACCAGAAAGCAACAGGAGAATTTGTAAAAACAAGCGTTACAGAGAATACAACAATAAACATCCCGCTGCTGCCTGCATTGACTGACTGTGCAGAAATCAATTACAGCATGAGGCTTGTTAACAATGTTGTGTCGAACAGCAGTTGCATGGTCTTTAACAATGACAGCATTGTCCTTGATTGTGCTGGCTACAACATTACTTACGGTGTCCAAGGTGGCAATGACACGTACGGCGTAAACATAACCTCACGCAAGAATATCGTCCTGAAGAATTGCGGAATCAGAAAAGGTAACAACACGCACGGCGAACGCGGATATGGCATATTGCTCATTAACAGTTCTTCAGCAACAATAAACAACAACACAATAATAACAAACGGCTCAAGCGACAATGTTGGCATTTATGTCAGCGGCGGAACAGCATCAATGCGCCGCACACTTGTAGACAATCCGTCAGACATCAATAACCCCTATTGTACGAACGCATCAGAAACACAATACTGCAAGATATGCTATACCACTCCAGGAGTTGATTGTGCATATGCCGGCCAGACTGCCTGTACTGATGGCATTGCGTGGAAGGAAGACACCCTGCTGAGATTCAATGCAAATAATGTTTTGGGTGGGGAAATCACAATAATCGGCGGAGAATCAGTGTATTGCGTGCTTAACAACGAAGTCATCATAACTATCGGTTATGCACGGAATATGTGCGGGTATCCAAAAACAGAAACAATACCTGCAAGCGCATTTGTTAACGGTCTAAACAACCTCACTTGCAACGTGACAGGAGGCGGAAGGGAAACAGACAACGGCTTCAAACTATCAAAGTTCTACTACATAACACAAGACCCTGCTTATGTTGGAATCTCTTCAATGCACACGATAGAGAACAACACAGTAATTACTGCAGGAGGCAATAACAGTTATGGAATTTATTTCAGCGGCAATAATTCTGCAGTTGCCAACAACACAATAACAACCCTTGGCGACAGCTCTGGACACTGCGTGTTTGTAGAAAGCGGCACAACAAACACCACTTTTGCAAGAAATACTCTCTTGACAAGGGCAAAAGGCTCAAGCGCAATATACCTGATTGAGGCGGCAAACAACTTCTTCAGCCAGAATCGCATCAGGAACGCAACCCTTGCCGCAACATACCTGAACAGGGGACTGAACAACACCTTCAATGAGAGCTATCTTGCAAATGCAACATCATCCTTGTTCATTGATGAAGCAAACGGAACAATCAATTACACGACCGCCCTGAACATATTCAATACAACACTGCTTTCTCAAGTTGTTGGTGTTGGTTTCAACAGGCATTTTGTGAACTCATCGCATTCCCTTGGGCAACAACTTAACAAGACAGCAATACTCAGGTTCCTGTCCATACCTTATGACGCAGTAAATCCAGTAGTTGATTTGGAAGACAACAATTACTGGATTGCCTGCACGCCGCCAAGATGCACGAACAAGACATACAACGCAACAACAGGCATAGTACAATACAATGTTTCATCATTCACCACGTATTCAAACTCAGAAGCATCTGACTGCGGAAACCTTGACCTTGCATACGGCGAGACATCGCACGTGTTCACCTTGCTCAACAATGTCACTGCTTCAGGCACGTGCTTCAACATACTTGACGACAACATCACACTTGACTGCGCAGGATACACAATCAAGTACGGAAGCAGCGGTAGTGGTTATGGCATTTATTCGCAAGACACGGCAGGAATAAGGATAAAGAACTGCAAGATAGAGCAGAGTTCGTCAACAGGACAGGACAGCCACGGAATTTACCTGACTAACACGTCAGGAGTACTGCTTGAAAACAACACAATCAGCACTTACGGCCTGAACTCGCACTCAATTTATGTCAACAATTCGCTCAATGCAAAGCTTGACACAAACAACCTGACAGCAGGAGGAGATGCATTAAGGATTGACGGAACACTCATACAACACTGGTCAACCCATGAAATAAATGATACGAACAAGGCAGCAGGCATTAACGTAAGCTATTACGGAGGCAAAGGAACCTCACCGCCATGCCCGAATAACCAAATACTAACCGCGCCAGAATCACACCACATCACGCTTGTTAACTGCAATAACGTAGTGCTGGCAGGCATCAATGTCTCAGACACGATAACATTAGTTAACATCACTAATTCAATAATAAAGGATTCAAGACTCACGAACAGCTCAATCAGCGCAAGAATTCTGTTCTCAGAGAATAACAGCATACACAACAGCACAATAAGTGCCTACGGCAGCACAATAGCTTATGGACTGCAAGTCATTAACTCAACACGAACAAACACAACATACAACAACATTTCAGCTCTTGCACAAACAGGCAGCGTGTATGCAATACACGTTCAAGAATCTGGCACAACGCTTGTTGAGAACAATAACATCACGCTAAACCGCACAGGACTGACGCTTTACGCAATAAGAATTGCAAACAGCAACAACACAGTCACAACAAACAACCAAATCAGAACACCAATAGGCACAACAATTTATCCAATTTATGCCTCCAACAGTGCGCGGACAAACATAACAAACACAACAATCAATGCCAACTCAACATCAATAATTCAAGCAATAACATTAGAGTCCTCAAGCACGAGCCTGCTTTCAGGCAATAACCTCACAATCAACAGCACAGGAGCAACATTGTACGCGATACACCTGACAAACAGCAACAGCACACTTGCGGACAACAACAGAATACTGATACCAAGAAGCACAAGCTTTAGTGCTGTTTATGCATCCAACAGTGCGCACACAAACATAACAAACACAATAATTGTTGCCAATGCAACTTCAACAGCGCAAGCAATATTTTTGGAGAATTCAGGAGAAAGCACAATTATTGGCAACAACATCACAATAAACAACACCGGAGCAACCACGTACGCAATAAGCCTGACAGACAGCAATGACTCCACAACATCAAACAACACAATAACGCTCTTTGGAACAACAAACTCAAAAACTTATGGCACAAACACTGTTAATTGCCTCAGCAACAACATCATTAACAACAAAATAACAATACAAAGCACAGGCACGTCAATCACAGGCATACACAGCACGTCATCAAACTACAGCCACCTTGCCCACAACACAATCTCACTATACAATTCAATAAACAACACAGGAATATTCATCAACACAAGCAATCTGAGCAACATATCAAACAACAACATAACAATCAATGGATTAACATACAACAGCACAGGAATAACGCTGAACAACATCATACGCAATGACATCAGCCAGAACAACATCTTAATCATCACAAACGGCACAAACACGGGCATACTGATAATCATTGCAGAAACAAACTACATTATTGGAAACAACATCAACATAACAGGAAACATATCTGACACAGGTTATAATCCAAACCGGGGCATAGAACTGTATTTAAGCAATTACACGTCTATCGCGTCAAACATAATCAGCGCCACTACACCTTCCTTTAGTGGGATTGCTGTTGAGTGGGATTCACTCGAAGGTAACATTACTAACAACATAATACGGGTGCAATGCAGAGGCATGAGTGGAATATATTGTGGGCGGGGACTTGACAGATGCAACATAAAGAACAACAGGATATACGGAAACACCACAAAAGGTTGTTATGCAATTGCTGCTTTTGAGAACATCACAGTAGTAAACAACACAATAAACTGCACAGAAGACTTGGTAAGCTGGTATGGACATTATGCGATAGATGTCGGAGATTACAGCATCATTGAGAATAACACGCTCTTGCTTGTTGGCGAAGAAAATTACCCAATCATTGCGGGATATTCTGTTAACATTACAAACAACCTCATAAACATAACAGCCTCAATATCAGACAATTACCCGATTATTGCAGGATCAAACATAAGCATAAGAAACAACATAATAGACCTCAACACATCAGGGGGAGACAATTACATAATCATTGTGGACTACGATTCAGTCATAGAGAACAATTATATTGTTGCAACCGGCATGACTGACAGCAATTATGGGATTATGACACGCGCAAATAGTGTTATCAATAACAACACACTGATTCTTCCAGCAACAGG
>JAWCLR010000005.1:0-37874 GCA_038850615.1 Candidatus Woesearchaeota archaeon
GGGTTGCGAGGGCTTTTAACAGCGACCACCAGGCATTGCTTGCTGAAAAAGTTGAAGATTTGATAAAGAAGCAAGGGTTGCCTGTCAAGCTTGTGATTGTTGACTCCTTGACTGCGCATTTCAGGGCAGAATTCATTGGCAGGGGCACTTTGGCTGACCGCCAGCAGAAGATAAACAAGCACATGCATGCATTGATGAAGCTTGCTGATAAGTATAATCTTGCTGTTTACGTGACGAACCAGGTAATGGCAAAGCCTGACGTGTTCTTTGGAGACCCGACAGAGGCGATTGGAGGGCACATTGTCGGCCACAACTCGACTTACAGGCTTTACTTGCGCAAGGGGAAGAAGGGAACAAGGGTTGCAAAAATGGTTGACGCGCCCAACCTTGCTGAAGCAGAGGCAACATTTGTTGTCGAGGACAGCGGGATAAAGGACGTTTGATTTTTATTAATCTAAATTGCAAACCCCTTAAAGCGCCTACAGGTGATAAGGCATTTCTCACTCCTATGCAACTAGGTTCGTTATGTAGCATGGGTTTGGAGAAAACAACAAACCGGCTTTCAAATACACAACGTTTAAAAACAACAGTATACAAAACCACGTTTATCGCGGTGCAATCCGCGAGAATAAATTATATCGGTAGGTGAAAAGGAAAATGTATGGAAATGGAGGACGCGGAGGATATCAAGGCGGCTATGGCAACGAAGGCGGCTATGGCAGAGGATATGGGGGTGGATACAGGCAAAACACTGCCCCTGTAAAAGTTGGTGATGAACTCGAGGTGACAATCGAGGCAGTCGGCGAAAAGGGAGATGGAATTGCAAAAAAAGACGGGTTCGTGCTTTTTGTTCCCGGCGTGAAGCAAGGCGACAAAGTCAGAATCCGCGTCACAAAGGTTCTGAGAAAAGTTGGCTTTGCAGAAGTGGTTGGCAAAGGCGCAGAGGTTGCAGCTCCGGCAGAAGAAGCCCCTAAAGCAGAGATTCCTGCAGGAGAAGAACCAGCAGAAGGGGAAGCGTCTGCAGAAGAGGTTGCTGAGGACTCTGAAAGCTTTGGGGAAGAGGAAAGCAAACAATAACACCCGTTTCATTTTCTTTTTTTGATTCTTATGCGCTTGTTTGTTTCGTGCGGCATACCAAAGGAAATATCCGATTATGTTCACGAATTGTCAAAACAGTTGCCAGAAGCAAAACTTACTGTTCCCAAAAATATTGATTTGACAATCAAGTTCTTGGGCGATGTTCCTGACAGCAGGCTTGAGGAAATCAAGCAAAAGCTTTCAGAGATTAAGTTTAAGCCTTTCAAGGCAATGCTTAACGGCATCGGGGTTTTCACTGAGGACTTTATTCGTGTGGTGTGGGTTGGCTTGACACCAAGCGAGAAGTTTGAGGAATTGCACAAGATTGTTGACAACGCGCTTGAAAACCTGTTTGTCAAAGAAAAGCGCTTCCAGCCGCATTTGACAATCTCGCGGGTGAAATACGTTGCTGACAAGCAAAAATTCCTTGACGCGTTAAAGCAGATAAAAGTCAAGCCATTGCTATTTGAAGTGAACAAGCTTGTTCTTTTCAAAAGCCAGCTCAGCCCAAAGGGGGCCATTCACGAGCCCTTGATGGAGATTAACAGTGCATAAGCTTTATAAACAGCCCTTTTTGTTTCAGATACATTGCCAATGCTTTTGCACTTGCTTGGTGCAAGGCAAATGCCGCGTGAGGCAACAATTAATCGCGGCGGAGAACAATAATGACTGCAGAACCTCAATTCCTTGTTGCGCAGGACACTTATTTAAAATCAGGAATACATATTGGAACAAAGTTCCGCACAAAGTACATGGAGCCTTTCATTTACAAGACGCGCCCTGATGGGCTTTCCGTCCTGAATCTCCAGAAAATTGATGAACGCATAAGGATGGCTGCAAACATGCTTGCGCAGTATGAACCACAGGACATCCTCATCTGTTCAAGGCGTGAAAACGGCTGGAAGGCAGTCAAGGCATTTGGAAAGAACACCGGTTGCAAGGTTTTTGCCGGCAGATACCCTCCTGGAATCCTTACAAACCCCAACCTTGACAGCTATATGGAAGTCAAGATTATCCTTGTCACAGATGCATGGCCTGACAGGAACGCAATCAAGGACGCAATGCTTGTCGGAATTCCCGTCATAGCATTGTGCGACACAAACAACCAGGCTAACGAGGTTGATTTTGTTGTTCCGTGCAACAACAAGGGCAAGAAGTCATTGGGCCTGCTATTCTATTTGCTTGCGAGAGAGTATTTGCGCGGCAGGGGCCAGCTTGGCAAGGACGAGGAGCCAAAGTTCACGATTGAAGATTTCACAGAGGAATAAATAGAGTAAGCATTTGGCTCGCTCTATCTAATAGCTCATAAAAACCTGGAAACAATCACTTTCCGCTAATCCCCTTGTCAACTATCCGGAACAATGCTTCCTTCTCTCCTGCGATGCTCCTGTGCTTTCTAAGGATGGCTTTTCTCCAGCCAGAGGCAAGCGCCTGCAACTCAACAAGGCACTTGCTTCCGTATTTTAAAATGTCCCCACCAACCATATTAACCCTATTGGTTGCGAATTCAGAATAAACCTGGTTTGTGATAACTACAGGTATCCTGTGCTTCCTGCAAATCTCGTTCAAAATACCTATCTGCATTCCAAGCTCGCGATTGACCTCGTGAATATCCTCATTGCTCCTTTGCAGCCTGTAAAGCATTGCAATCGTGTCAACGACAATAAGCCCAATTCGCCCCCCTTTGATGTTTTTCAGCTTTGCAAATGCTTTTTTCTGCTCCTCGAAATTTGTCGGGCGCAAAAACATTATTTTATTAAGCACTTTTTTTGGATTATGAACTATTTGCTTTAGCCGCGCAATAGAAAATCCGCCTTCCGTATCAATGTAAATCACTTTTTTGCCTTTTTGGGCCATTGAGACAGCAGCAAGCAGTGCAAGGTTTGTCTTGCCAGTGCCTGCTGGACCGTAAATTGTGGTGATTGCGTCGTTCTCATATCCTCCTTCGAGTAGTTCATCAAGGACTTCTGTTCCGGTAGATATCCTGCCCTCCATCACTTAAACAAAATGTTGCGCTGGCTATAAAAATATTGCTGCGAAGACTTTATAAAAGGGGTTTTGCTTGCAATTATCATGAAGTGGACTGCGTGGTTGCTTGCATTAGTGTGTGTTGCTGTTTTTGTTCTGAGATTGTGGATTGCTTTCAGTGCTGAGGGCTTCAGCAGTGACGATGCTTACTTCCATCTTAGGCAGATAGAACACATAAGAAGCACAGGACTGCCGTTGTTTGAAGATCCCTTGAGCTGGGGTGGAAGGACTTATGTCTTCAGTCCTGTTTTTCATTATGTTGTTGCTGCGTTCTCTTTGTTAATGCCTGTTGGGATTGCTGCAAAAGTTATTCCAAACCTGTTGGCAGTATTGCTCATTCCAATGATATTTGGGATTGTGCTCAGGATTACAAAAAACAGGGGTGTTGCATTGTTTACTGCTGTCTTTTCGGCATTTGTTCCTGTCTGGTTTGGTTACACCATCAATACGCTCTCGCCGCTCACACTCGCGGTGTTCTTGCTTTTTTTCATTATTTATTCCCTGATGAGGGTTCAGGAGCCAAAGTGGCGCTACCTTTATCTTACAGGACTCATCATTCTTTCATTCACGCACCCGATTGCGCTGCTTTTTGCACTTGGTTTGGCGCTTTATATGTTTCTTGTCCTTGTTGAGCGCGTTAAGATAGAGCATGCAGAGCTTGAGATAGCATTGTTTTCTCTTTTTTTTGTCCTTTGGAGCCAGTTTTTGCTTTACAAGAATTTCATTCTTGCACATGGTCCTGCTGTCATTTGGCAGAACATTCCTTCTCAATTGTTGTCATCGCAGTTTGCTGAGGTGACAATCTTGTCAGCAATTTACCAGATTGGAATACTTCCTGTGCTTTATGGCGTTTTCGTTGTCTACCGCTATCTTTTCAGGCGGAAGCACAAGATGACATACTTCCTGATAGCATTCACGCTTGCGGCAGCAGTCCTACTCTGGTTCAGGCTCATTCCTATACAGTCGGGGATGATGATGCTCGGAATGTTCCTGATTATCCTATTCAGCCGGTGGATTGATTTCTTTCTTAATTATGTTCCCACAACAAGATTTCAGAGGGTTGTTCCATTGCTGGTCATCTTGCTCGTGATTGCATTTGTACTCACAGGCTTTCTTCCTTCCTTGAGTGCTGGGTGGGCAATGCAAGCAAAAGTGCCCTTGCCTGCTGAAATCCACGCCTACGAATGGGTGCGCACTCAAACTCCTGCTGATTCAACAGTTGTTGCTTATGTTGATGAGGGACACAAGGTTGCAGAGCTCGCTCAAAGAAAAAATGTCATCGACAGTCATTTTCTGCTTCAGCACGACGCCAAGCAGAGGTTGTACGATATTGGCAGGATTTTCAGCACAGTGCTTGGAGTTGAGGCTGCAGAGCTTATGGAGCGCTACAACGCAAATGTCATCTTGCTCTCGCCAAAAACAAAGAATAGGTATAAAATAAGTACTCTCAAGTATGTGGAAAAAAGCAAGTGCTTCTCACAGACGTTTTCAGAAGAAGGATATGAAGTGTTCGTGAAGCTGCCATACTGCCACGTGGAGGTTGTTGAATGAAAAAACTGATTGTTAAGGCAATAATTGTCTTTGGTGTATTGCTGTTGCTTCTGCCTGTAATGATTAGGGTGTTTAATGGAATGCCATTAATGCCTGGAAGCGAAAGTTATGGTCACGCAAGGATGGCAGGAATAATTGCGCAGTCAGGAATTCCGAAGTATGACCCTGCAATGCCTGAAAGAAGGTATGTTCCTAATGCTTTTGACATTTTGCTTGCGGGTTTTGCAAAACTCCTTGGAATTGAGGCAGCGGCAATGCTCTTGCCATTGGTTCTTGGGGTATTGTCTGTGTTGTGCTTCTATGCAGTCCTAAAAAGATGGCAATTGCCTCTTTTGACTGTACTTTCAATAATGGTTGTTTTTGTTATTTCACCTTTTTTTGTCAGTACATTCACGCAGGCAATTTCAAGGTCGCTTGAGCTTTTCCTGTTCATCCTGCTTTTTCTCTTGGTTTCTCCACCTAAAGGAAAGCGTTCTGCAGATGCAGACATTCTTTTTGTCATCATTGCAGTTTTTGTTGCTGCATTGCTCTCATCATTCGGAATAATTCCTGCCTTAGCAGCGTTTGCGCTTCCAATGCTTTTGCGTACAGTGAGCAAAAGGATTCCGGCATCAATGCTTGCTTCCAGTCTTGCTGCGTTTATCGTGCTCGTGGTTGTTGCACTTCCGCAATTCCTTCAGCAAGAGCAGGCTCCCTTTGGAAAACCGGTTTTTGTGGTTCAGGCAATAAGCGACTTTGGGGGGACGAGTGGGCTGAGCCTTTTTGCCTGGCTGCTTGCCCTGATGGGATTTGTCCTGCTCTGGCAGTTCAAGAAAAAGTATTACGCTGCAATGATTGCAATGGGAATCACGCTTGTGGTTTCATTAATAACCCCTTCCGCGCTTCCAGCTGCCCACTTGCTCACAGCATTCCTGGCAGGCAATACGCTTGCATTCCTTGCAGGCAGGAAATGGGCATTCGATGACATGAGGGTTCTTACTGTGTTTGTGATTGTGTGTGGTTTGCTTTTCTCAACACTTACGCAAGGTATTTTCCTGGCAAGAGGACCGCCAACAAAGGAAATAAAGGACGCTGCCGTTGCAATAAAGTCCCTGCTCCCTGGGAAAACAATTCTCCTGTCGCACCCCAACAACGGGTTTTGGCTTGAGTACTGGTCTGGAAGGCAGGCCTATCTTGATGACTGGCCTTCCCTGACTCCTGGTATTGCAACTCGTTGGGCTGTTGCTCAAGCAGTATGGCACTCGCAGGATATAACAAATGCAAGGGCTTTGCTTTACAAGCATAAGATAGGCGCTCTTGTCATCACCGGGGACATGAAAGATGGGCTTGTGTGGGATTTGCCTGAGCAGGACCTTCTTTTTCTTCTGAGAAACAACGAAACCTTTAAAAACGTTTATCACTCAGCTCTCGTCGATATTTGGGCGGTCATTCCACCCAAAAAGCCAGAATGATACAATACATATTATGGGGAGTTTCATTTATCAGCCTTTGGATATCGCTTATATGGCTGAACATGATAGTCTTTGAGCCGAGCCCAAGAAAGGATTTGCCAAAACAGCTGCCAACAGTCACGCTTGCAATCCCCTGCTTCAACAGGGAAAAAGTAATTTCAAAGACGATAAAGTCGCTGAACAATCTTAATTATCCGAAAAAGCTCCTGCAAATAATTCTTGTTGATGATTGCTCGACAGACAATACCCTGGCAGAAGCCAAACGCTTGCAAAGGGAGTTTCCAGCATTACCAATTCAGGTTTTGCATCATAAATGCAACAAGGGCAAGGCTGCTGCAGTCAATACCGCCCTTGCACGTGCGGGTGGGGAACTGTTTACCTGCCTTGATTGTGATACAAGGGTACATCCAGAAGCATTGAACCACTTAGTCAAGCATTTTTCAGACCCCAAGCTTGGCGCAGTGATTGGCCAGGTCAAAGTTGATGAGCCAAAAAATGTTTACGAGAAACTTCAGCGCATTGAATACATAATCAGCAACTTTGTTAGAAGGATGATGTCCTCACTTGGAACTCTTGCAATTGCGCCCGGAGGAGCACTGTCTATGTTCAACACAAATGTGTTGAGGAAAGTTGGGGGTTTTGCTGAAGGAGGATTAACAGAAGATCTTGAGATTGCCTTGCGCTTGCGCTCAAATGGATATGAAGTGCGGATGGACCCGCGTGCAATAATGTACACAAAGGCACCAAGGAGCTGGAACGAACTCTGGCGCCAGCGAATAAGGTGGTATCGCGGGTTTGCAGTCAACCATTGGAAGTACCGCAGGCTCCTTTTCAAGAAGGCGCACGGAATTTACGGTTTGTTTCAGATGCCGCTTAATATCCTCAGCATATTTCTTTTGCTTCTGACTGTTACTCTTGTTGGTTATGGCACGCTTAATGACCTTTATGAAACCCTTTACAGAAGCCTTACCATTAAAGGCTACTTTTTCAACCACGTCCTTGATTTTCCTGGTTTTGAAAAGTTTTTTCTTGCACAAAACGTGCAAGTAACTCTGCCAATACTGCTTGGCATAATCTTGGGGCTTTACTTGATGTATTGGGCGCACAGGGAATTCAATGAGCGGTTCTTCAAATATGCACACCACATTGCAGTCTACACTCTTATCGCGCCGTACGTCACAACAATACACTGGATTTCAGCAATTTTGCACGAGGCGCTGGGTACAAGGAAAAAATGGTAAAGCGCCAAACATATATTTCAATGATTCTTTTGCTGATTCTGGTATTTGCAACCGGGATAATTGTGGGCAGGAGCGTAAGCAATCCCGAGCTTTCTGAAGTCAACAAGTTCATCAAGCAGAGCGAGCTGGCCACCGAGTCATATCTTATTGAGCAAGAATTGTTTGCAGGAATGGAGAAGAACTGTGACCTTGCAAAGCTAAGGCTTTCTGCGCTGTCACGTGAACTTTGGCAGCTTGGCAAGCTTCTTGGTTCAGAAACTGCTAAAGAGGACCTTGGCATGGCAAATTATGATTTCCTTAAGCGAAAATTCCATTTGATGCAGATAAAGACTTACACGCTATACCACAGATTGAGTCAGGATTGCGCAGTAGATGTTCCTGTGATCCTCTTTTATTACAGTCAGAATGATTCAAAGTCGCTTGAGCAGGGCGCAATACTCGATAAGTTAGTTAGCGGTTTTGATGTGACTGTTTTTGCAATAGAATACAATTATTCTCCGGAATTGCGCTTCCTTGAGGACTATTATGAAATCTCAACCACCCCTTCCATTGTTGTGAACTTTGACATTGTGCGCAAAGGCCTGACGCCCTACGAGGAGCTTGTGGCGCTTGTCAGGGAGGAATGAAAATGGTGCGCACGCGCATCATTCTCAGCAGCCTCTTTCTGACAATACTTATTTTTGTGCTTGGCATCCTGCTGAATTATGGGCTTGATTTTGTGCGCATAAGCGTGATTGCTGATGTAATGGACAGGCATGAGATCAATACCGCTGCGTATTTGGCTGAGCAGGAATTCACTGATTCCTTTGGTGGAAACAGGTGTGAGATAATGAACACCCGTATTGCCCAGTTGAAGGAGGAAATAAAGACTGTTGGCGCTGACCTTGGCAGCTACAGCGCATTCAGTTTTTTCAAGAAAAAGGACTATGATTACCTGAAGCGCAAATACTTCCTCCTTGAGCTGAAGTTCCTCGCCTTGATCGAGCAACTTAACAGAGAATGCAACCGTCCGTATATCCCGATTATTTTCTTTTACAAGATTGATGACGAAATTAGCGAGAGGCAGGGGTTTATTCTTGCAGACCTGAGCAAGGAATATGAGCAGCAGGTTGTTGTTCTCTCGATTGATAAGGACTACAAAGATGAGCCCCTCGTCCAGCTTCTTGTAACTAAGTACAATGTCACAACAGCACCGACAATAATCTTTGACAGTCAGAAAAAAGAGGGTTTGGTTTACACTGATGAACTTAATGCAACAATAATGAATTTGTTGAGGCGTGCAGACCCAAATGGCAACGGGTGTGATTTTGCGTATGTTCTTGATGCTGTCGGCATTGACAAAGGGCAGTTCGTTAAAAACATCAGCAGTATGCTTGCCCTAAACTTGTCTTCTTATGCTCGTGCAGACCTGATGCTGATGCTTGGGAGGATTACTAAGAATGATTCAATGGTTTGTGAAAGCCTGCAGTGGTATGACCGTGCATTGCAGGAAACGAACAATGCGGAAAAGCAGGCATTAATTTATGAGACGATTGCGTCTATTGATTGTGGCAGAAACAAAAGAGGGTTTTTGCTTGAAGCCGCAAAGCGATGGCTACTGCTGAACAATACCGCGCGCGCAAAGCTTGATGAGTTCCTTGCAACGTATCAAAAGATAAACCTGAAGTTCGAAACCAGTGACATTAATCCTGCACTTTTCTTGCAGAACGCCTCGCGCATAATTATTGGCGAGACATCCGTTATTCTACAGCAAGGAGGTGTAGTGCTCACGCAGTCAGACCGCGTGAAAAGGGACTGGCTTGGCTTGCAGGCAAAAGATGACTTATTCGGCAATCAGGTTCTGACAACATTTTCAGAGAGGCTGGCTTACAATGCATCCGAACTCAGACAGGATGTCGGCTGGCATGAAGGGGGCAGGATGCATGAGTTGGCAAAGGAAGGCATTGAACCTATTATTGGCTATGGGACTCTTGTTGCCAGACTGCGTGACAAGTGGTATGCTTCTGACGAGAACGGCATTTTCAGGTTTGAGGTGCCGCTTGACAAATTATTGTATCCAACAACAAGGTTCCTCAGGGATGATCTTGCAGTGATTATGGACACGCATGGTGTTAATATGCTTGTTGAGCAGGCGATGAGGAAGAACGCATCAGCGGTTATGGGTTGTTGCGACCATCCTGGAAAAATAAAGGCAGCAGCATATCTTGCAAACAAAGGAATCTCTGTGATATGCTTGACTGATAAGTATCTTAGTCTTGCATTGGGTCATAATTTGAGCATTATTGGAAGCCCGCCGATAAAACGTGTTGGCAGTAAGATTATTATTGGCGGTCAGCCTGTTGAAATTAAAGCAAGTGAGCCGATTGTGGTAATGAATTCTACGGATTTACCTTATGCCTTGTGGTATTACCAGACTCCTGCAAATTATTTCAGCACATTGCAGGAATCAGTGCCGCTTAATATTTATTATGTCCAAATTGATGGCTTTAACCAGATGGAAAAGGTTGTGCAGAAGGCAAGGTCTCTTGGGGCAAAAGTTGTTGCGGCAAGAATTTTTAACTCAAATGACTATGAAGTCCTCAAGCGTTGGCTGCAGGAATCGCCTGGCAATCGCGCCATTCTTTTTCATTCAGTTTCATACCCTTATGGCTACTTGTTGCTTAGGGAGTTTCCTAGGCAGATAAGCTTTGATGATCCTAATCCGAGGTTTGTGAAATGAACATAATTCGTTGCTTGCGGAGGCACTGGCTGGTTTGTTCTGTAATCATTGTTGCCGCTCTTGCCAGGCTGATTTATTTGTTTGACTGGCATGAGGTCTGGTGGGATTCAGGTGTTTATTTTGGAATGGCTAAATACTTGTGGTCTGGTGGAACCTCTGGGTTGTGGGAGCCGATAAGGCCTGTTCTTTGGCCTTTGATTATTGGTTTTGGCTGGTGGTTGAAGTTTAACATTGTTTGGTTTGCAAGGATTCTTGAATTTTTGCTTTCAGTCATTTCAATACTTCTTGTTTATGCAATAGCCCGAAAGCTGTTTTCCCATCGTGCTGCAGTCATTTCCAGCATTTTGTGGGCTTTCAGCTCAATTGTTTTTTATTTAGGTTTTCATGAATATACTGAAATACCTGAAATAACGCTTGTTCTTGTTGCAATATTTGCATTTGTTTCAGGCAGGAATTTTTTGGCAGGGATTTTTGCGGGTCTTGCTTTCCTTATGAAGTTTCCTGCAGGAATTTTCCTTCTTGTTCTTGGTATTTGCCTTGTTATTCAAAAGCGCTGGAAGCAAATTGCATACTTGTTTGTTGGTTTTGCCATCCCTGCAATTCCGTTTTTTGTGTTCAATCAGGTGATGTACGCTTCAATGGTTTTGCCCATTCTTGAGGCGCAAAAGAGCATTTTGATGGTTGTGGGTTGCAATATTTTGCGATATAAGCCGTGGTACCAGTATTTTGGGTGGATTCTCTTTGATAATGTGCTTAATGCATTTGCAGTGGTTGGAATAATTTCTGCTGCGCGAGATTGGAAAAAGCAATTTTTGCTGCCTCTGCTTTCGCTGTTGCTTCCTTTTGCTTACTTTATGCAGCTTCATTGCAGGGACTATCGTTATCTTGTGCTTTTTCTCCCTTTTGTTGTCTTGTTTGGAGGGTTTGGCATTGAAACTTGCGTGAACTGGCTTGAAAAGAAAAAACAAATCGCAAAATATGTCTGGGCAATTTCGCTTGTTGTTGTTTTTGTTGTTTCTGTCTTGCACGCAATCATTTTTTATCATAACAACGAGCCAAGAATCCCTGACCTTGCTTCGGAGAGATTCTTCCGTTGGCTTGAGGATAGAAGAATTGATGGTGAAATCTGGACTAGCAATCCGGTCGTTGCTGCTTTTACAGATCAGAAAATCGAGAAGATATATTATCCGATTTATGGCAGGGAAACAGCCACTGACTTCAATAGGTATCTCGCGCAGAATTCAGGAAAAGTTGGGGCTGTCCTGCTTGAGAATTGCGGTGGCGGTCTTGTCTGTTCGCCTGATGATGAGCAATGTCCTGTTGAGATTGAGAAAATGCGTTTTTTCCTGAATGAGCATTTTAGGCAGGTTTTCTTTGACCAGTCAGGCAGGTGCTGGTATTCAATATACGCTCGCTAAGATTTTTGCTTTATTTTTATTACGTCTCCTATTGTCATTCCCACGTGTTTTTCCCCTTTTTCCTGCGGGATAACTGAGTTTTCTTCACCCACTTCGATGAGTGTGATTTTGAGTATTTTTTCCATTCTGCGTGCCAGGTCAATTGGCGGCTCAAAATGCCCTGTTTCCATCTTGTGAATGAGTGATTCCCTGACTGCCACCAGCTTTGCAAAATCCTTCTGGGTGAGATTACGTTTTTCCCTTGCGTTTTTTATTCTTTGCGCATAATCGCTCACTATCTGTTCTACAATAACTGGTTCTTGTTTGACTTTTACTGGTTTGGTTGTTGTTTTTGGAACAACTTTTTTTAGTACCTTTCCGAATTTGCCACAATTTTCACAGACGCAGAGCTGGCTTCCTTCAATCACTGCGGTAAAGAGTTCTGTGTCCTTTCCACACATTTCGCAATTCATACAACATGTTTGTTATTGTTGGTTTAAATAAATTTCCATCCTTTAACTCGGGAACGACGACTGTGACTATTTAAGAGTAGTGCTATTATATTTTAAAACAAAATGGCTCGGGTTCATACATGGCAACAGCGTCAGCTCTGCGGGAGCACATAATGCAGGCAATTGCAAGGGGGGCTCAGCGAAAGGACCTTGAAAAGCTGCTTGTAAGTGCGGGCTGGCCTAAGGAGATTGTTGACGAGTATCTGGGCGAAGCGCAGGAGGCTGTTTTGCCAAAAGGTCCTGCTCTTGTGAGGCTGAGAGGGGTCACGAAGCGTTTTGGGAACAATGTTGTTCTTGATCACGTTGACCTTGACATTCCTCCGGGTGAGCTTTTCGGCATTATCGGGCTTAGCGGGGTTGGGAAGACAACGCTCCTTAACACAATTGTTGGGTTCATAAAACCTGATGAGGGTGAGGTTTTGTTGCAGCTTCCTGACAAGCGAGAGGTTTCAGTGCTTAATGCAAAGGATGCTGCAAAAAGGATGTTCGGCTTTGCGGCCCAGGTGCCTTCTTTTTACGGAAAACTGAGTGTGCGCGAGAATATTGAGCATTTTGCAGCGCTTTATAACATCCCGCCAGGAGAGCGAATATCAAAATGCGACAGCCTGTTGAGGCTTGTTGGTCTTGAATCAGCGCAGCACACGCTTGCCCAGAACCTTTCAGGGGGGATGCAGAAGCGCCTTGATATTGCTTGCGCTATTGTGCACGACCCTTCAATACTTATCCTTGACGAGCCGACAGCTGACCTTGATCCTATAATCCGTGACCAGATATGGGCGCTTTTAGTTCAGATTAACAAGCAGGGCACTACTGTGATTGTTGCCTCGCACGTTGTTTCAGAGCTTGAGCAGTACTGCAACAGGATTGCGATCTTGCGGAACCATAAAATTACTGAGGTTGGAACCACAACGCAATTGCGCGACATTTATTCAAAGCAATACGAGATTTTCCTCAGGACTGACAAAGAGGATTACCCTAAGATAAAGGCATTCTGTAGCAGGAACCGCAAGATTTACTCGAGAATGGCAGAGAAGGAAGACTGTTTTGTTGCACAAACCTCTAAACCGCATGAAGCGTTGAAGCAGTTGCTTGCCTTCCTTGCCAAAAGCAGGATTTCTGTCACTTACTTGAGGGTTGACAGGCCTTCAATAGCAGAGGTATTTGCATCGCTTGTGAAAAATGACACCCACCCACTCCACTGAACCGGCCAAAAGAGGGATTGAGAACCTGCTTGTTTTGGTACAGAAAAATCTCAAGCTCCTCTTGAGGGCGAGGGCTTCAGCGCTTGTGGTTATTCTAGGTCCTTTGCTGATAATCTTCCTTGCAGGGCTTGCGTTTGACAACACAAATCTTTACGCGGTCCGCATTGGCACGTACTCGCAGTCCTACAACGACCTTTCCAACTCATTTATTGACAAGCTTGCTGAAAAGCAGTTTAAGATAACAAGGTATCCGACAGAAGAAACTTGCACGCAGGCAATAAGGCGTGGCGAGATCCATACTTGCATCATGTTTGCGCCTGACTTTTCCATAGGGAAGAATGGTTCCAATGAAATACGGTTTGCTGTCGATTATTCGCAGATTAACCTTGTCTGGACAGTGCTGAACGTGATGACCACAAGCATTTCTGCACGCGCCTCAGAACTCAGCCGGAACCTGACGGCTGTCCTTGTCCAGGCAGTTGATTTCACCAGGAAGTCAGTGAAGGACAGGCGGCAGAACCTTGTTGCGCTTACGACGGAGAATGACGAGATAGGGCAGCGCATTGCAAACATTCAGGCAGAGCTTTCTGAAATCGAGCTTTACATAGCCCCTCGCGAGTTCCGCATATCAAATCGTACGCGATCAAAGAGCATTGTAAAGCACTGGGTGGACAATTCCCTTGAGCTCGGAAGGGGTTCACTTGCAGAGGCAAAGCACTTTATCAGCGTTGCCAACGATATGGCAAAACAGGCGGGTGGCGAGCAACTTTCAAAGGCGCTGAAGGAAAGCATTGACGACCTTAAGGAGCTTGAGGACCGCCTGACAACGACCGAGGGAATTTTGCAAGAAGAGTACGAGACGCTTAGCAGCCTCATAGACCACATAGCAGGCAGAATTACTCAGACAAAATCCCAAATTGACCTTGCCAATTCAGCCCAGGCGTTCACACTTGATGAGCTTAATGTCATCAACAAACTCCTTGACCAAGCGCTGCTAAATATTCTTACCCTGCAAAAGTCCTTTAATGAGATTGAGAAAGTTATAAACGCAATCCAGATTACTGATCCCGAAGCGATAGTTCAGCCTGTCCAGACTACAATATTGCCTGTTGTTGCAGAAAGAAGCTACTTGAACTATCTTTTTCCAACGCTCATTGCACTCGTGATGCTGTTTACCGCCCTGCTCCTTGCTCCAACCCTGATTTTGTTTGAGCGCAATTCGCCTGCATATTTCAGGAATTTTATGACTCCCACAAGCGACCTTGTGTTCATTGGTTCTGTATTCGTGACAACAGCATTCCTGCTCGTTATACAGCTTGTTGTAATCCTTGCGATTGCCGGCATATTTTTCACGCAGATATTCAGCGCATTTGCATACGCCGCACTTGTGCTTGCCTTGATGATTGTGCTTTACACCTGCCTTGGGATGATTATCGGCTATGTTTTCAATTCTGAGGAGACTGCCATGCTTGCAGCGATTGCTCTTGGAAGCATCTTCTTGTTCATTTCTGACATAATCATACCGATTGAGAGTATGCCTGCTGTCCTGATGCAAATTGCAGAGTACAACCCGTTGGTTATAGGCATCGACCTGCTCAGAAGAACAATAGTGTTCAATGCATCCTTTGCAGAAATTTGGGCAGGCATCGCGCTTCTCGCATTATTCGTTGCAGTCAGCGTTTTGCTCGTCCTTGGAGTTTACTACGGAATGAAGAACAAGTCATTCCTGAAATACCTTGCAAGGTCAGCACCGAAGAAGGAAGAGCCTCAGTAAGCATAAGATATATAAATCAAGCATAGTGATTTTCCTTTCATGGCGTTGAAGGTATACAACACTTTGAAAAGGAAGAAAGAGGAGTTTGTCCCTCTCAATCCTCCAAAGGTTGGCTTGTACACGTGCGGTCCCACCGTTTACAATTATCCGCACATTGGGAACTACAGGTGTTATGTCTTTTGCGACCTTTTGAAGCGCTACCTGAAGTACAAGGGATTTGAAGTTACCCATATAATGAATATTACTGATGTTGATGACAAGACCATAAGGGACTCACAGAAGGAAAGGATTTCCCTTAAGGAATTCACGCAAAAATACGAGAATGCCTTTTTTGAAGACCTTGAAACATTGAACATTCTGCCTGCCGATGTTTTTTCGAGGGCGACAGAACACATAAACGAGATGATTTCGCTTGTACAGAAGCTCATTGACAAGGGATATGCGTACAAGAGCGATGATGGAATATATTATTCAATAAAGAAATTCAAGAATTACGGAAAGTTCGCGCATATCAAAGTTAGAGCGCTTAAAGCCGGTGCGTCAGGAAGGGTGAAGGCAGATGAGTACGCAAAGGAAAGCGTGAACGATTTTGCGTTGTGGAAGTTCTGGACACCTGAGGATGGTGATGTCTTCTGGGAGGCTCCTTTTGGCAAAGGTCGCCCTGGTTGGCACATTGAGTGTTCGGCAATGAGCATGAAATACCTTGGAGAGCAGTTTGACATTCACACAGGCGGAGTTGACCTTATTTTTCCGCATCACCAGAATGAGATTGCGCAGAGCGAAGCAGCCACAGGAAAGCAGTTTGTCAAGTACTGGATGCATAATGAATGGCTGCTTGTTGATGGAAAGAAAATGTCAAAAAGTCTTGGCAATTTTTATAATTTAAGGGATGTTCTTGCAAAAGGCCACGACCATATGGCGATACGTTATGTCTTGCTCAGCACGCATTACAGGCAGTCGCTTAATTTCACTTTTGCAGGCATTGATGCAGCAAAGCAGTCGCTCCAGAGAATCTATGATTGTTATGACAAGCTCGGCATTGTGAATTCACCAAAGCACAATCCTGAAGTGCACAAACGCATTGAGCGGCTTAGGAAGGAATTCACTGATGCAATGGACAATGATCTTGACATTTCCCCTGCTCTTGCCGCTTTGTTTGAATTTGTAAAGGATGTCAATGTGATGATTGCCAATAATTCCTTGAGCGCAGAGGATGGCAGGGTGCTAAGAAGTGCTTTTGAGGACATTGATAAGGTGCTTGGAATTCTTAAGAGGAAGGAGGAAAAGCTTCCTGATGAATTGCAAAAGTTGATTGATGAGCGCGAAGAGGCAAGAAAGGCGAAACAGTGGAAGAAGGCGGACGAATTGCGTAAGAAGCTAAAGGAAAAGGGTATTATCCTTGAGGATTTGCCGCAAGGTGTTAGATGGAAGCGGGTGTGAGTTTTTTTCTTGACAGGTATTCAAGGCTTGGTGAGAATGTTCCTGAAAAGATTGAACTTACACCTGCCTTGAGGGTTAATACGTTGAGGATTCCAGAGGACGCACTTGTCAGCCGCTTAGGTGCTCTCGGCGTTAGTCTCTCAAAGATTCCTTGGCTGGCTCACGGTTACCATGTTGAGCATTCAAAATTCTCGCTTGGTGCAAGCATTGAGTTTTTGCTTGGTTATTTTTATCTTCAGGATGCTGCTGCGCAGTTGCCTGTTGAAATTCTTGACCCAAAGCCAGGTGATGTTGTTCTTGACTGCTGCGCTGCTCCTGGCGGAAAAACAACCCAGCTTGCCCAGCTCATGCAGAACAAGGGTGCAATAATCGCGTTGGAAAAGAAGTCGCACCGCCTGCTTTCTTTGCGCAACAATCTTGAGCGGCTTGGGGTCTCGAACTGCGCTGTTTACCATCTTGATGCTGTCAAGGCAGGAAAGCTTGGAATAATGTTTGATAAGGTCCTTCTTGACGCGCCGTGTTCTGGAAATTATGCTTCCGACAAGGAGTGGTTTTCAAAGCGGAAAATTGATGATGTAAGGAAAAGCGCCGAGTTCCAACGCAGCTTGCTGAAGGCAGCAATCAGCGTCCTTAAACCCAACGGATTGCTTGTTTACAGCACTTGCACTCTTGAGCCAGAGGAAAATGAGCTGAACATGCAGTGGTTGATTGACAATTATGACGTAAAATTTGAGCCTGTTGGTGCAAGCGTTGGCGACAGAGGCATTACTGAAGTCTTTGGAAAAAGATTGCACGGCTCAATTGCTAACTGCAGGCGCTTCTGGCCTCACAAGACAGGAACAGAAGGGTTTTTCATAGCTAAGGTGAAGAAAACATGAAAAGGTTCATTGCGCAGTTCACTAAACAAAAACTATTTGATGATGCTCTGATTAAAAGGGTTGGTAATGATTTTTTTCTTGTATCTCCTGAACTTTCGCCTTTTCTTAACAAAATAAAACTTCCACCTCTTTATGCAGGAACATATCTTGGAAGGTTTCAGGACAATACTGCAAAACCGTCGCTCGACTTGCTTCAAATGCTTGCAAAGACCGATGCAAAAAAGGCCTGGCTTAACGAAAAGGGCGCTTGGATGTTTGTCTGCAAGCGCCCTGTGCTGCCTGAGAGCATTGCGAAGAATGAAGCAAAGGGAGGGGAGCTCGTGCTTGTGCTCACAAAGCGCAATGAATGCATTGGTTATGGCTTGTTTGACGGGAAAGACATCAAGAACTATTATGACATTGGCGATTTTTTGAGGCGTGAAAGAAGTGCGAGGCGGGCATAACGTTTTTAAATACATTGGCTGTCCTTTGTCGTTATGGCAGAGCGCTACGACCCAAAGGTTGAGGAGCCCAAGTGGGTGCAGTATTGGGAAAAGGAGAGAATATTTGCCTTTGATCCTGAAGCGAAGGGTGAAATCTTCAGCGTGGATACCCCTCCGCCGACTGTTTCTGGAAAAATGCATATAGGCCATGCATGCAGCTATGTTCATAAGGATATAATCATCCGTTACAAGCGCCTGCGCGGCTTTAACATCTTTTACCCATTCGGCACAGATGATAATGGCCTTCCAACAGAGCGCCTCGTTGAAAAACTGAAGAATGTCAAAGGCGCAACAATGGAAAGGCAGGCATTTATCAAGCTCTGTGAGGACACGCTAAAGGAGATACGCCCTGCATTTGTTTCTGACTTTAAACGTGTCGGCCTGAGTTGTGACTTCAGCCTTTTTTACAGCACGATAAATGAGCATTGCAGAAGGATTTCCCAATGGTCCTTCCTTGATTTGTTCAGGCAAGGCAGGGTTTACCGCAAGGAGGCTCCTGCATTATGGTGCCCGCTTTGTGGTACTGCAATCTCTCAGGTTGAGTGCAGGGATGAGGAAAAGAACAGCACGTTCAATGATGTTGTTTTCAAAGTTGGTGGCAAGGATGTGATTATTGCAACCACGCGGCCTGAGCTTTTGCCCGCCTGCGTCGCGGTGTTTGCGCACCCCACTGATGCGAGGTACAAGGGTTTATTTGGCAAAAAGGCAAGGGTGCCGTTGTTTAACTTTGAGGTCCCCATAATTGCTGATGAGCGGGTAGACCCTACAAAAGGTACAGGCATTGTGATGTGTTGCACATTTGGTGACACGACAGACATTGCTTGGTATCTTGCTCACAAATTGCCATTAAAGCAGGCAATTGACAAAAACGGCAGCATGACTGAAATCGCAGGCAAGTACAAGGGAATGTCGTTGCACAAGGCAAGAAAGGCAATAATTGACGACTTGAAGGCAGCAGGCTTGCTTAAAGCGCAAAAACCAATCACTCATGAGGTCAAAGTGCATGAGCGTTGCGGAACAGAAATCGAAATCATAAACAGCAAGCAGTGGTTCATTAAGTATCTTGATTTGAAAGAGGACTTGTTAAGATGGGGTGCTGAGCTCAAGTGGCATCCTGAATTCATGAAGCACAGGTATGATAATTGGGTAAAGGGCTTGCAGTGGGACTGGCTCATATCAAGACAGCGGTTTTTCGGCGTTCCTTTCCCTGTCTGGTATTGCTCAAAGTGTGATGAGCCTGTTTTTGCTGATGAGAACAAGCTTCCTGTTGATCCATTGAAGGACAAGGCTCCTGCAAAATCCTGCTCGAAATGCAAGAACACTTCGTTTGTTCCTGAAAAAGACGTGCTTGATACCTGGGCAACATCAAGCATGACCCCTCAGCTTGCAGTCCAGCTTGTTCCTGAGCAATACCGCAAGAAAATTTTCCCAATGAGTTTGAGACCGCAAGCCCATGATATCATCACTTTCTGGCTTTTCAACACGCTTGTCAAAAGTCGTTTGCATTACAAGTGCAACCCGTGGAAGGAAATCATGATTTCAGGATATGTGCTTGACCCTCTTGGCGAAAAAATGAGCAAGAGCAAGGGAAACGTGATAGAACCGCAGGCAATCCTTGCAAAATACAGTGCTGACGCCCTTCGCTATTGGGCAGGTAGCTGCAAGCTGGGGGAGGATATCACCTACCAGGAAAAGGAGCTTATTGCGGGCGACAAGTTTGTCACGAAATTGTGGAATGCCGCAAAATTCTCTGCAATGCACCTAAGGGATGCTGACTTGAAGAAATTGTCAAAGAAGGAGCCGACAGAAATTCTTGACAAGTGGATTCAGCACAGGCTTGCAGTAACGATTGAGGAAGCAACGCGGCATTTTGATGCTTACGAGTACTCGCGCGCAAAGGAGGTTATTGAAAAATTCTTTTGGAACGATTTCTGCGATAACTATCTTGAGCTTTCAAAGCAGCGGTTGTACGAGCCAAGAAAGCTTGAGGAAAAGGAAAGCGCGCAGGCAGCGCTTGCAAAATGCCTGAGCGCGCTTGTCCGCTTGTTTGCCCCTTTCACGCCATTTATCACGGAAGAGGTTTATCACAAATACTTACATGCTCAGGAAGGATACCCAAGTGTTCATGTCTCGTCATGGCCTAATGTTCCAAAGAAGTACGAGGAAGCAGACAGAGTGGGAGCTGTAGTTGTTGCAATTCTTGCGGCTGTGCGGAAGAAGAAATCAGAGAAAAAGCTCTCGATAAAGGCGCCTGTTAAGAAAATTGTTTACGAGGCCGAGATCGATATTTTGCCTGCGCTTGCAGACCTCAAGGCAACATCCTGCGCTGCCGTAATCGAGAAAGGCAAAGCGCTTGAGGAAATCGCTCCGAAAATAAAAGTTACAATAGAATTCTAGCCAAAATCCGTCTTTAAGAGTCTCATTTGTTGTTCAAGGTCATAATAGCTTATGTTTTTTCTCTTTGCATTCCTGATCTTTTCCCTGAGCGCGACAATGAATTTGGCAAGCCGTTCTTCCACGAGTTCCTCATCCTGCAATGATCTTATGTTGACAATGCCGCTTAAGGGATTATCGTCATAGTTTGGTCCTGATGCGAGTGCCTTCATTAGTTTTTCCCTGACTTCCTTAAGGATTTCATTCGCCTGTCCTGAAGGGTCTTCGATATGAAGCTGCTTTATCATTTGCTTGTCCTTTCCGTCATTTAGCAGAATCCTGATTTCAAGGTGCTCATCACGTGCATTGTATGATGCAACTTCTGCGCTGATGAACTTTACAGGCACGGTTTTCATTTGAAAAGCGTCAACCAGTGCTTGTTTTTATAGGTTTCTAGCCAATAAGTATTATAAATAAGCGTTATTAAGGTATTTTTTATGGGAGAGGGTCGGTTATGGATTCATCATCACAGGCCTTCTACTTTGAAGTCTGTTCCGCAGCCTGACGGAATTGTCGCGCTTGAGAAGTTTGTTAAAAATTTTGCAAGGCAGAAAAAGAAGGCAATGCTCCTTTATGGTCCTTCGGGAACATGCAAGAGCTGCGCTGTCCATGCCCTTGCAAAGGACTTGAATTGGGAGATTGTTGAGCTTAATGCCTCTGATGTTCGCAATGAAGAGCAGATTAAGGAACGGCTTGGAAACGCATTGAATCAGCGGTCATTGTTTTTTGCAGGCAAGCTTTTCCTTGTTGACGAGATTGACGGAGTTTCAGGCACAGACGACCGTGGAGGCATTCCTGCGCTTGTTGACCTTATTGCAAAATCAAGCTTTCCCATAATCCTGACCGCTCAGGACCCGTGGGACAAGAAGTTCTCAACGCTTAGGAGCAAGTCTGTGCTTGTTGAGTTTCCAGCGCTTTCTGCTGATGCAATCGCGGGAATACTTCAAGAGGTCTGCCAGAAGGAAAATCTTAAAGCAGAACCTACTGCCCTCAAGTCAATAGCCAGGCGTTCGGGTGGCGACTTGCGTTCTGCAATAAATGACCTTCAATTGTTAAGTCAAGATGGAAGGATAACTCAGAAAAGTCTTGAAATTCTTAGTGAGAGAAATAGGCTTGAACAAATGAGGAATGCGCTTATCAGGGTTTTCAGGAACTCAGACCCTGCGCTTGCTTTGGGCGCTTTTGACAACACAGACACGGACATTGATGAGATTTTTCACTGGATTGACCACAATCTCGCAAAGGAATATTCTGATCCGCATGATAGGGCGCGGGCTTATGACGTTCTGAGCAGGGCGGATGTTTTCAGGGGAAGGATTAAGAGGCAGCAGCACTGGCGCTTCCTCAGCCATATTTTCGAGCTCATAACAGCAGGGATTGCTGTTGCAAAGGATGCTAAGTCAAAGAGCCCGCCTGAATATGAGCAGACAACGAGATTGCTTAAGATCTGGCGTGCAAACATGATTTACAACAAGCGCAAGAACATTGCCCAAAAAGTTGCAGAGGCAACTCACTGCTCGCTCTCGACAGCAATACAGCAAACACTGCCAATGCTTCAGGTTATTGCAAAAAACCAGCCAGAACACGCGAAACTTCTTGCAGAAGAGCTTGGTCTTGATGAGGAAGAAATGCGATGGCTGACGAAGTAGTATTCTGGAAAGTTTTTTAAGCAACCCTTCTCCCCGAACAGGTTATGAGCAAATACGATGATGTTGTCAACTGGGCATTGCGCAGGGGCATATTTTTCCCTGCTAGTGAGATTTATGCAAATGCTCCTGCAGGATTCTATGACTTCGGCCCTTACGGCGCGGCAATAAGAAGGAAAATCATTGATGTCTGGCGTAAGGAGTTGGTAAAGAAGACAGGAATGCTTGAGATTTATGGCTGCCAGATAATGCCTGCTGATGTTTTCAAGAGTTCAGGACATTTGGCTTCTTTCAACGACCCTGTCACACAGTGCACAAAGTGCAACACAATCCACCGTGCAGACAAATTGCTTGAGGACGTGACAGGAGAGCATTATCCTGAAGCAATGAGCAATGAGCAGTTTGACAAGGAAATACAAACCCATAAGCTTGTCTGTCCGAAATGCAAGGGCTCCTTGAGCCCGGTAAGGCGTTTTAACATGATGGTGCGCACAGAAGTAGGTGTTTCAACAAAGGCAGACACTTACCTACGCCCTGAGACCTGCCAGAGCATTTTCTGCGACTGGCAGAGATTGATGAAAACAATGAGAATAAAGCTTCCGCAGGGTGTTGCGCAAGTAGGCAGGAGTTTCAGGAACGAGATTTCCCCAAGGCAGACCTTGCTCAGGCAGGTTGAGTTCTCGCAAATGGAGGCAGAGGTCTTCTTTGACCCCGCAACAATCAATGACGTTGAGGGCTTTGATGAAATAAAAGACCACCCTGTGCAGATAATGCGTCTTGGCGCTGACAGAACTGAAAGCGTTTTGGCTCGTTCGCTTGTTGATAAGGGCGTCGTGTCAGGCAGGCTTATTGCATACTATCTGGCTCACACGCAGCGCTTTTTTGAATCCCTTGGCATACCGCGTGAAAAAATGCGTTTCAGGGAAGTGGGAAGTGATGAGCGACCGTTCTATTCAAAAGAAACATGGGATTTTGAAGTCGAAACAAGCCTTGGCTGGGTTGAACTTGTGGCAAACAACAACCGCACAGATTACGACCTCAAGGGGCATGCGTCAGGAAGCAAGCAGGACTTGAGCTATGTTTATCCTGACGGCAAAAAAATAATCCCGCACGTGTGGGAAATCTCAATCGGCCTTGACCGTACATTCTATGCGGTTCTTGAGCACGCTTACAGGGAAGAGGAAAAGAACAATGAAAAGCGCATTGTTCTTGGAATAAAGCCCTTACTTGCCCCGTTAACGGTTGCAGTTTTTCCATTGCTGAGCAACAAGGATGAGCTCAAGAAAAAGGCAAAAGAGGTTCATGAAGTACTGCAGTGCTTTGACGCATTTTATGATGAGTCAGGGAGCATTGGAAAGCGCTATGCAAGGATGGACGAAATTGGTTGCCCGTGGGCTGTAACGATAGACTTTGATAGCCTCAAGAATGAAGACGTGACCTTGCGTGATCGTGATACGACAGAGCAGAAGCGAATAAAAATAAAGGACTTGAAGAATGTTCTTTACGAACTATACACGGGGCAGAAGCGCTTCAGCCAGATTTGAAACAAAAGACTTTTAAACCGCCATAAGTGAAGGCTTTTTGTACGGGAGGGTAGCTTAGCTCGGGAAAGCACACGGCTGAAGACCGTGGGATCGAGGGTTCAAATCCCTCTCCTCCCATTATTGACCATTATTGAAAGACTTACCCTATCGTAACTCCTGCCACTCCGACAACTTTGCTTGCGATGAGGTTAAAAATAATTATCAGTATGAAGCTAAGTCCGCAGTAAAGCACCGTGCTCCTGATAAGGTTGTTTCCAAGGCTGTAGCGCTCCTGTAATTTGTCAGCGCCGTTCTCAATGCCGTTTGCAAGTATTGTCAAGATGAATACTATCTGGAAGACGTAGAGCCCGACAACAATCTGGAAGTAGTATGTCGGGATTCCTATTCCGAACATTCCTGCAATGTCCGTCATCCTTCCTCCGATTTCTGCAGTGCTGAGGGTTTCTATTTTTCCGGCAAGGGTTCCAAGGATGAATGTTATCATACTCGTGATTGCTATGACTATTCCTGCGATTACAGGAGTCAGGAAGTTGATCTGGGATTTCATGTCTGAAATCACGTCAGCCATAAGGTCCTTGAGCCTTTCATTTACCTTGTGGATTTCCTTTATGTACCTTGAGACATTTAGCAGTGCCTGTGCTGCAATCTTTGGCCCTTTGCGGATGCCTTCAACAAGCACTTTCATTGAGCTCTGGATTACATTGCTCGGAAAGTACACAAGGGCGCCCGTGCGCGGATTGAACAATGCGTCTTTTACCCCCATGCCAAGCTTTGCAATGTTTGTCGCGACTATGCTAAAGAAATTGCCACTGACAGTATCAGGCATCACTTCCGCGACTTTTGCAAATGCAATCTCTGCCGGCAGGCCGTCGCCAAGCCTGTTTCCAAGCTGGAAAAGCGCGCTTGCAAACTCATCCTCAAGCTTTCTTGTCTGGTCCCTTATCTTGATGACGTTCTGCGACCTAAGCCTGAAATAAAGCCCTATGCTGAAAGCCAGTGCAAGGGGAAAGGCTAGGCTGAGCAACGATGCACCCATGCCAAAAGGACCAGCAATCGCCCCTGTGTTAGGGTCCGTGCGGTACTCTAGAACGTGCCACGGTAGGTCAAGCCCTAGCGTGAGCGGTATGTCGTACGAGGGGTCTGGTTGCATTGCGTGCAGTATTAATGGCGTAAGCGCGATAAGCAAAAGTAAGCAGCCTGCCAGCGTACATATAAATACGGGATTGATTTGAAGTTCTGTTTTGCCAATTTTTATGATTATGTTCCTGTATTTTTTGAGTGCGGGATTAAGTTCTGCTATATCGGTATCGCCGTAGCCTGTCGGTCGCTTGCTTAGGATGTTTTTGCCAAGGATATAAACAAGCACAGGGAGCACAATGTTGTACAGAGTTGCAATGTGATACCACTTTACTTCCGCCATAAAGCTTACCATCAATGGCAGTATTACAAGGCCGAGTATCGGAAGGATTATTCCAAGCATATGGAGCATTGTGATTGGTCCTTTTAGGTTCTGCGCATAATGCAGCATTTTCTCATACGTTTCCTCAAGGATTACGTCAAGCGATTTGTCAAGCAGGCCCAGCCTGCGGTCTTCTGATGTTTCGTAAAGTGAGCTTACTATCAAGTGGAATGCCTCAACAAACTCGCTGTTCCACTTCCTCCACGTTTCAAGATACATATCAAGGCTTTCCTTAACGCTCTCGTATTTCTGCGTCTCCACATCCCACAAAACCTTTTTTAAATCGAGTGCAAGCGGCGGCGTGAGGTGCTCTGACGCGAACTCTATGGCGAGCTCGATGTTGCTTGTGTGGCGCATGTAGGTGACGACATAAAAGATGCAGAGCACCATTTGGTTGCTGGCTTTCATCCGCCAGTTGTTTGCCAAATAGACAGGGTATTTACCGAGGACAAACATAAATGCAACGCCTGAAATCAGGAAGAACATTGTGAAAAAGAGCGACGTCGCAAGAACAAGGCTAAGCGCTGTGCCCAATACGATATATGCTATTGGAAAGAGGATGCTGAATGCTGCGGCGTCCGATGGCGTGATGTTAAGGTGGGCAATATCTATTGATTCCTGCAATTGCTGGGCGCGCTTGGGATCAACGTTTATCTTGAATATCCTGCCGGCGAACGCGCACGCCTTCTCGTAAAGGCTCATATGCCCGGGCATTGCTTCCTGCTTGAATGTCTGGTATTCCCTGCTGATTACCGGAAGCGGCTCTGCGGCTGAAAGCTCAAGCTGCTGTTGCAATTTCTGCTTGTATTTTTTTACAAGATCCTGGGGAAGGGCTGAGTTGTTCATTGGAGAAGCACAGGCCTCTTTGCTGCGCGCTTGAGCCACTCGCACCATTCTGTGAGAATTTTCTTGCTATCAAGGGCTCCAAGCTCCTCACGGACTCTGTCGCTGATGCGGTGGAACTCGTCATTTGCCATCACTGTGAAGTTCGCTTCGAGCAATTCAGGTTTTTTGAGCTTTGTTGCCGCGCTTACGAGCTCCTGCTTGACATTTGCTCTTAACAGTATGTTATCCCAGACGGCCTCCCAGTTGCCTGCCCATTCCCTGACAGAGCCCGCGACTGCCTTGATTATATCGCAGTCGCCAGCAAGCAGGTCCCTGCTTGGCTGGAGCATGTCATCCTTGCTGTCATATTTCATCAAGTCCACAAACCCGTTTTCTGCCAGAGGGTCCTCCTCCCATTTTTTCCTGACTTCCGTAATCTGGGTCACCCTTCTAACCCTGTGCAGGCCGTCAGGGGTGCGCACAGGGTTTGCGACTACAATTATATCCGTCGCCTTGAATGACGTCCTTGGCACGCCAAGGTCGTTCACCACCCTGTCAAACACGCCGTAAGGGCTGTCGCCGTGGATTGTTCCTGCCACGACATTTGCCAGGGCTCCGACCCGCATCGCCTCGTACAATGCCCTTGCTTCAACACTCCTGACCTCGCCGACTATCAGTGAGGAGTCGCCAAGCCTGAGTGTTGTCCTGATGCCCTCGTCCGCGCTTACCTCTGTTGTTCCGCGAGTGAGGGCGCTCGCGACTTGAATGCTTTGAATGTTGTAATTGAGCTTTCTTAGGGCGTCAACAGGCAGTTCAAGAGTGTCTTCAATTGTTACAATCCTACCCTTGCGCATTATTTCCACCATCAGCGCGCCGAGCAGCGATGTCTTTCCTGAGCTGCGCGTTCCTGCAATCAGCATTGTCCTTGCGCCGTCAACCAGGAAGCTAAGGATTCCTGCAGAGAGGGGAGTAATCATGCGGTTCTTGATGAACAGAGGCAGAGTCCACGGCTTGTCTCTGTGCCTCCTGAGGGCGAACGCCAGCCCTGTGGGGTTTAAAGGTTCTGTTATTGCGGCAACCCTTGCGCGCGCAGTTGGCAGCAGGAGCTCTGTGTCCATTATTGGGTTTGCCTCGTCAAGGGGCCTGCCAGAAATCATTCTGAGTTTTGACGCCCAGCTTTCGCCCTCTGTAACAGTTGGCATTATGTTCGTCATACAGTCGCCGAACTCGCCGTGCACGAGAAATATCGGCGTCCTTCCCATAGGGCTGTTGATTGTTATGTCTTGCACTTGTTCGTCCTCAAGGAGAACCTCGACAAGGCCGAAGCCGACAGTGTACCTGACAAGTATTTTTGTAAGCTCCTCAAGCTCCTTTTCTCTCAATCTTATGTTCCTGTAGCCGGCAAGCTCCTCAAGCAGGTCCATCCCGACATTGCTGAATACCTGCCTCATCCTTTCTGGGTCAACGAACTCGCTTCTCTTTGGTTTGTGCTCTGATAGTATCTTGCGAGCCGCGTCAAGCAGTTCGTATTTTTCCTCGTTCAGCTTGAACTCCGGCGGAGAAATGTGGTAAAGGTACTGCACTGTTTCTGGGATTGAGAATATTACGACATCGCTTTCGCCAACAGTGTAGCTGGCAATTTCTTCGCCTTCGGAAGGGTAGCTTGCTTGGAGCTTCGTGAACATAAAGTCAGGTTTTATCATGGGAGACAAAAGCGTGCGGTATGGCGCTCGGTCCCCTATTGTGTAACCCGCCAGGGCGGGCTTGGCCAAGGTTATAAGCCGCGTCTTTTCGAGGCGGCTGACCAGGGTCTCGACCAAGCCCAAGAAAGTTCGGATGCAGGGTACACCTTCTCGAGGTATGGCGCCCTGCTCGAGCTGGGTCCGTTCCCGGCGGGCAATTCTTACCAGCTCCACATAGGCGCCAAGGGGGTCTGATTTCAGAGAACGGTGGATTATGTGTTGGAGCTCGATGTATTTTGCCTCAACAAACCTTCGTGTGAGGGGGTCTGCAAGCAACCCTGCGGAAAGTCGTTCCCTGCTGAGTTGCCTGTACAGTTTTGCAATCTCAAGCAGCATAGCCGTCTGGTTGTAGTCGTACTCGTAATCTCGCTTTTGCACAAGGACTATCCTTGTGGCAGCTCCTGCCTCTGCGAGGGCCTCAATGACAAGAGCCATCACACGGGCATCGTCCTCTATCGATGGGAAGAATGGGCACGTCTCGCAGTCTATCCGGATTGTTATCTCCTCACCTTCGCGGATTACCTCTGTATAGCCGCACTTCTGTGGCATCAGCCCTCCTCCTCGCGCATCTTTTCGAGCGCGATCTCAATGAGATGGGACTTGTTGCGGTATTTCCTGCGGTCCTTGGAGACCTTGCGGTCTATCCAAGAAATCAGGTCTTCCTCTATGGTGGCTGATATCGGTTTTTTCACTCCGACAGCGCCTGAGCGGTGTATGATTTTATATATTTTATGTTTTCTTAAAATAGCAAATAAGAAAAAATATATTTTATAATATAATTGACCACTCTGCAAGAGCACCACAAAGTTAAAGTATATCCTCCCATTTCCCTGCTCTATGGCAGACGAAGCAGCCACGCTTTCAGACCAGTCGCTCTTTGGTCCTGTGCCGTCACCGCCTCACAAGAAAGGGCTTTTTGGCGGCGTAAAGCCAGCTCCAGGACCTACGCCAGAAATAACAGGGATTATTGAGCAGATCAACAGTCTCGCCGCAAGGATGCGGGTTTCCGAAGAGCGCTTTAATGAACTCCGCAAAAAAGTGCTTTTCATCGAGCAGAATATGCTTGCCAATCACAGGAAGGCGCTTGGAGAAATCAAGGAGTCAAATGAGGAGCTTGACGAGCTCAGGCACAAGGTTGCAGAGATCGAAGAAAGGGTTGTGACAGTCATAAAAGAGCTTAGGCTGACTGCGCGCAAGTCAGACATTGATGTGATTAAGCGCTACATTGAGCTCTGGGAACCTGTGAAGTTCGTGACGGCAGACTACGCTGAGAAGATTGCGAGGGAAGTGGTTGAAGAAAAACTTAAACTGCCTTCAAAAGACCAAAACATTTAATAAGCAGATTGACGAGCAAAGACACAAAAAGTGGTTATTATGGGAATCTTGGATATTTTTAAGAAAAAGCCTTCTGCAGAGCCGCAGGCACCGCCAGTCGGCTATCCTGTTCCAATGGGCTATCCAGTGCCAGGGCCGATGCCGCCTGAAACCCCGACAGACCAGGTATTGGCAATGCAGCAACAGGGGCTTACCAACAACCAGATAATACAGACCCTGCAGAGGCAGGGCTACCAGCCGCAACAGATTTATGACGCGATGGCGCAGGCAGAGATGAGAGGCGGTGCAGAGCCAATGCCAGAATCTCCAAGTGCGGGCCCTGGCGAATTTCCAGCCCCTGTTGTTCCCGGCGCACGAGAGGCGCCGAAGGGGTTTGAGGAAGTTGCAGAATCTATTATTGAAGAGAAGTGGGCTGAGTTCACCCGCGAACTTGGAAAGCTAAATGAGTGGAAGGATGCAACCACGTCGCGGCTTGACAAGATTGAGCAGTCTGTTTCAGACCTAAAGTCAGACATAGACAGCCTCCACAAGGCGGTTGTCAGCAAGGTTTCTGAGTACGACAAGAACCTTCTTGATGTCGGCACTGAGATAAAGGCGATGGAAAAGGTCTTCCAGAAGGTCCTTCCTGAGCTTACTGGTTCTGTGGCAGAGCTTTCCAGGATTACAAAGACGGTCAAGGCAAAGCCGGCACTAGCAAAAAAGAAGTAATGCGTAATTTAATTCTTTTTTATTCAGCAGCTCGTGACAAATAAAGAAAAAGAACTTCCATTATTATTGGTATCTGCGACCGTGGGGTCTGTTTTAGCAGCAATTATTTATTGAAGAAATTCTTAGCTAATCTTTTGATGACAGCTTGTTGATGGTGAACATTGCTATCAAAAGGATGAGCGCAAGTCCGAGAACCTTGGGGTGGAAGATTGTTGCCCAGAATCCAACCTGCTCGCCTGCTGCCGCGACTTCTGTGATATTCTCTCCTGCCGCGAGCTTTGTGAACTGCCTTTCTTCAGAGATTACTGATGTGAGAGAGCCTATGCCTATGATGAGCATCAGCGCAAGCACCCAGTATGCAAACGTGCTGCCGTATGCCTTTCCTGTGATAACTTCAACAATTTTTGCCTCCTGCACGCCTATTGCCTGATACACGAGCATCAGCAGTATTGCAAATATTACTAGGATAATGAACCAGGGAGCCATGCGGTTAATTGTTTTTACTGCTATGTTGCTGAACAACGTCATTACTGCAAGCACGAACGCTATCATCACGGCCACGAACTGCTTGTCCTTGAACCATTCTGTCCTTGCGAGTACTGCATAAACTATTATCAGCACGAAAAGGAAGGGGAAGATTATGTCAAACTTCTGCAATAGTCCAATGTCAAGCGGCGTTACCATTTATTTTTATTTTTCCTCTTCTTTTTCTCCCTTGTATGGTATTTCTTCCAGCAGCTTTCTGAAAATGCTCTTCTTTTCTGTTGTAGGCTCTCTGGTCACAAACCATATTATCAGCCCAAAAATGAGTAGTATTACGATTAATGCTTGTATGCTTGGGTCGATGTAGCTCAGTATTGGGAGTGGTGTTATTGCGCTGATAAAAATCAATAACAGCACGACTGCTGCAAGAAGCGCAACCCAGCCTGTTACTGCAACACCGTATGCCTTTCCAAAACCAAGCCCGAGCATCATCAATAGCAGCACCACAACAATGACAAGCAGTGCCACTTCGGGTATTGAGTCATTGATAATGTTAACAACGTCTGCATGCGGTGGGTACATTCCTGTCGCGTGTGGGATGACAACAAGAAGCGCTATTGCGAGAGACAGCGCGACATTGTACTTCTTGTCCTTTGCTCCGAACAAGTGTATTCTCTGCAGTACTGCAAAGAATATTGTGAATATGAGTATGAACGGTAGTATTATGTCCCTGACGCCCCAGTAATCAAGCCAGTAAACAAAGTTGCTGAAATACCCTCCCCAGCCGCGGTATCCTCCATAAAATTGGAACAACACCATAAGTCACCTCGATTTTTTTTTACTCACCTTCTGATTTTGCCTCCTTTTCCCCCTTTCCTTTGGCTCGTGGACCATTGCCCACACGAACACAACAAGGAATATTAATAAAATTATCGATGCCACAGCAGCGGATGTCCAGAATTGGCTCAAATAATCCCATAATGCGTCAAGCCAGCTTCTTCCTGCCGCATCTCTTATTGCATCCAGGAATATGATTATGATCCCTACAAACATGATTACCATAAATGTTGTGTTCCACTTTCCCTGAAGCCCTGTCCACGGCTCTTTTTCCTTGTCTTTTGGCGCCCAGAAAGTGCCGACAAGTAGCAGATAGAACACTCCCAACAGGACAAGGACAACAACGTTTGAGCTGACCCGCGTAATTGTCTCAACAAGCTTTCCTGAGGCGACAACGAGGAATGCTATCACGAATGCTGCCATTGCGTTCAGGTTTTTCTTTGTGTACACAACATCATCAATTTTTTCTGTGCCGAGAATCTTGCTTTTCTCAAATATCGCGAACGTGATTGTGAATGTCAGCAAAAACGGCAGGACAACGTCATAAATGCCAATACGCTGGAAGAACAAAAGAACATTTCCTAACACGGTTGGTGCTGCCATTGTATCAGCTCTTTTACTGCGATAACTTTAAATACGTTCCTATATAAAACTTTCGTCGGGATAAAATGAAGGTTGACAAGAAGGCTTTTGCAGCAATACGCAAACAGATGGCTCTTCATGATTTGCTTAGGGAGGAAATGATAAGGCTTTCGCGCGAGGTGCTTGCTTCCAGCAAGAAATCAATCTATTCTCTGCACAGGAATGAAGCAGGAACAGCCAAAAAACAGCTTTCGAATGCAAAAAAGACAATATTAAAATTGCAGAAAATCACAAGGAAGGACGCTCATCTTGCCACCGTTGGGGCATATCTTGAGGCGCTTGAGGAATATGTTGAGGCGTCCTGCTACTTGTCGTTGTTAACAAAGAAGACTTTGCCTACCGCAAGACAGCTTGGGGTTGATATCGAGATCTACCTACCTGGTTTGTGCGACCTTGTAGGCGAGCTTGTGCGCAAGGCAATAAACAGTGCAATAAAGGGCGATACAAAGACAGCTCTTGAAATCAGGAATTTTGTCATTCAGTTGCATCAAGAACTTATGCTTTTCGATTTCCGGAATCTTCCTATCAGGAGGAAGTTTGACTCAATAAAGTATGGTCTTGAAAAGCTCGAGGACCTTGCACTGCAGATAAAGATGAAGAAAAAATAGTTCAAAACCTTTAAATAACGCCCTTATTCGCTCACAATTATGGCATTATCGCTTGCTAAAAGGATTCAGGCAGCAGACGTGCAGAAAAAGAAGGAGGGAGATTTAGTTCTTGTTGCTGGCTTTGCTGCTGATGCAAAGGAAATGGGCAAGATTGCATTCATCACTTTGCGCGACCGTTCTGGCACTGTGCAGATTGTAGCAACCCCTGACAATCATCATTTCAAGGACATAAAGGGAATAACAAAGGAAAGCGTGATTGCAGTGAGGGGGAAGGTGAAGGCGAGCAAGCTCAAGAGCGGGGCAAAAGAACTGAAGTTGGAAGAGCTCGAGGTTATAAGTGCGGCTCAGCCAAACCTTCCGATTGATTTTACTGGCAAGATTGAGACAAACCTTGACAAGCGCCTTGATTTTCGCGTTCTTGATTTGAGGAATCCTAAAGTTCTTGCTATTTTCAAGATCAGAAGCAGGGTCAATATGGCAATCAGGGAATTCCTGATAGGAGAGGGTTTTATTGAAATGCAGACTCCGAAGCTGATTTCTGCAGGCGCTGAGGGAGGAGCAACATTGTTCCCTGTTGTTTATTACAACAAAAAGGCATTCTTGAGTCAGAGTCAGCAGTTGTACAAGCAAATGATGCTTGCTGCGGGTTTTGAGAAGGTGTTTGAAATCGGTCCCACTTTCCGTGCAGAGAAATCACACACGACAAGGCACCTGACTGAATTCACGCATTTTGATTTTGAGATGGCATACATTGATAACGAGGATGATGTCCTTAAGGTCTTGGAAAGAATGTTTATGTACGTGATGAAGCAGGTTGAGGAAAAGTGCAAAGAAGAGATTGCTTTGCTTGGCATTAAGCTTGACATTCCCAAATTTCCTTTTCCAAGGATCACTTACAAAGAAGGCGTTGAGATGCTTAATGCCTCTGGTTCAAAGATGAAGCTTGGCGATGACCTTGGCTCTGAGGATGAGAAAAAGCTTGGCAAGCTTGTACAGAAAAAGTTTGGTGCAAGTGCTTATTTCCTCACGAAATTCCCGACGAAAGTCAGGGCGTTCTACATAATGAACGACGGTGAATACAGCAGGGGATTTGATTTTATGTACAGAGGTCTTGAGCTTGCTTCAGGCGGACAGAGAGAGCACCGCTATGAAGTCTTGAAACAGCAAATTATTGAACGAAAAATGAACCCTGATTCTTTTGAATTCTATCTTGACGCCTTCAAGTATGGCATCCCGCCTCACGGCGGCTTTGGCATTGGCATGGATAGGCTTGTGCAGACAATCTGCCAGCTTGAAAACATCAGGGAAGCAGTGCTATTCCCAAGGGACCCTGAACGACTTGAGCCATGAGCGTATTGGAAAACATAAAAAAGTTCTTGGATGACGGCAAGGTTTCTTATGAATGCTTCACCCACGAGCCGGTTTACACTTCTGAGCAGGCTGCAAGAGTCAGGAATGCCCCATTGGAATCAGGAGCAAAGGCAATGGTTTTTCGCAGCGAGGGAAAATACTTGATGGTTGTGATTGCAGGAGACAAAAAAATTGATTTCAAAAAAGTTAAGAAAATAATTGGTTGCAAAAGCCTTTCTCTTGCATCGCCAGAGGAGGTCTTGAAGGTAATGGGTTGTGAGATTGGAAGCGTTCATCCTTTTGGAAATCTTGCAGGCATTCCTGTTTATTTGGACAAGTCGTTGGATAGTCCCGTGATAAATTTTAATGCAGGCAGGCATGACACGAGCATTTCAATGAGCCTTAAGGATTACAAGAGGCTTGTCAATCCGGTTGTTGTTGACGTGGCAAAACCCTGAGAGCCATAACCTTTTTATAGACTGTTCAGACCTTGTTTCATTGCCTGCCCGAGTAGCTCAGCAGGTAGAGCGCCTGGCTGTTACCCGCCAAGGGTTCCAACGACTTACAGGTTGGGGAGAAACCAGGAAGTCGCAGGTTCGAGTCCTGCCTCGGGCGTCTTATGGATGAGCCTATCGACAAGCTTGCAAAAATTGCAAGGCTTGACCTCACAAAAGAAGAGCGTGAAAGATTTGCAAAGGAATTAGACAGCATTCTCAAGGCATTTGACATCATAGCCAAAGCGCCAACGAAAGGAATTCAGCCTGCAACGCACCCTGTTTTCTTGTCGCCAATGGAAAGAAAGGATGTTGTTGCTGAAGGGCTGTCAAGGGAGGAAGCGCTGAAGAATGCCGAACTCAAGGAGGAAGGGTTTGTTAAGGGACCACCGACAAAATGAGCAATGCAGAAATAATTGAGGAAGCCAAAAAACTAAATGAGCGGTATAATTTCTTCATCACGCTCAAGCATCCGCAGGAAGGAATTCCTGTTGCGGTCAAGGACAACATTTGCACAAAGGGAATTCCAACGTCTGCGGGCTCAAGAATAATAGAGCAGTACATTCCGCCGTTTGATGCCACGGTTGTGGAGCGGCTCAAGGCAAATGGGTACAGTATTCTTGGTAAGACCGCAATGGACGAGTTTGGCTTTGGCACTTTTTCAGCAAACACTTTTTGCATTCCGAAGAATCCGCATGATCCCAAACGTTCTTGTGGGGGTTCATCAGGTGGTAGTGCGGGTTATGTCGCGGCATCAAGGTTCGCAAGGTTTGCTCTTGCGCAGTCAACGGGTGGTTCAATCAGTGCTCCTGCTGCATTCTGCGGGGTTGTTGGGTTGACGCCAACTTATGGGAGGGTTTCAAGGTATGGGTTGATTGATTATGCAAACTCATTGGACAAAATAGGTGTTGTGGCAAAAACAGTGCGTGATGCAAGCAAGGCCCTTGAGATTATTTCAGGTCCTGACAACAAGGATGAGACCTGCCAGGGTGCACGGTTCAGCGACCCACCAAGGCTTTCGAAAAAAATAACAATCGGAATTCCGAAGGAATGGCTTGCTCAAAAAATTGACGCTGGTGTTAAAAAATGCTTTGATGATGCAGTCAAAAAGCTTGAATCGCTGGGAATGGTAGTAAAGGAAGTTAGTATCCCCACTACTCCTTATGCTCTTGCTGCTTATTACATAATCGCGCTCGCAGAGGCGTCAACAAACCTTGCAAAGTATTGCGGATTAAGATACGGCTCCACTTTGCCTCTTGAGGAAGGAGGCGAGTATTGGGAATATTTCAGCAAGGTGCGTGGCAAATATTTTGGCACAGAAGCAAAGCGTAGGATATTGCTCGGCACTTTTGTCCGCATGGCAGGCTACCGTGACAAGTATTATGTGCAGGCACAGAAAGTGCGGCAATTGCTGATTAATGATTTCAAGAATGCGTTCAAGATGGTTGACATTATTGCCTCTCCGACAATGCCCATCATTGCGCCGACTTTTGAGGAAATAAAAAAGCTGTCGCCTTTGGAGGAATACTCAATGGACGTATTGACTGTTCCTGCAAATCTTGCTGGATTGCCACACTTGAGCATTCCTTGCGGAACTGCAAAAGGGATGCCTGTGGGGTTGCACTTGATTGCGGACCATAACAATGATGAACTTCTTGTGCAGGTGGGTGAGAATTATGGTTAAGATTGGGTTGGAGATTCACCTGCAGCTGAACTCCAAAAGCAAACTGTTCTGTGCGTGCTCGACAGAGGGAATTGAGCCCAACACAAAGGTGTGCCCGACTTGCTTGGGAATGCCTGGCTCAAAGCCCCGGCTGAACACTGATGCATTCATTGCCGCTTTGAAGCTTGCTTTGGCAATGAATTGCAAAATCCAGAAAACATCTTTTTTTGCAAGGAAGACATACTTTTATCCTGATTTGCCAAAGAACTTTCAGATTACGCAGTACGACCAGCCGTTCGCAACAGAAGGCTTGCTTGAGCTAAAGGACAAAAAAGTCCCAATTACGAGAGTTCATATTGAGGAGGACCCTGCCTCATTGAAGCACGTTGAGGGAAAGAAGGGCACAGAGTACGTGCTTATTGATTACAACCGTTCAGGCACGCCTTTGTGCGAGATTGTTACCCCGCCGGTATTTTCAAGCCCTGCAGAGGCAAGGGCGTTCCTTGAGGAACTGATGCGTTTGGCTGACTACATTGGAATTTTTGACGCGCAGGAAGGGAAAATAAGGGCTGACGTGAATGTTTCAGTGGAAGGTCACCCAAGGGTTGAAGTAAAGAACATTACAAGCTTCAGGGATGTTGAACGCGCAGCGCAGTTTGAAATCATACGCCAAGAAAGCATCGTTGCAAGGGGGGAGCAGGGAGTTACAGAAACGCGCTCTTTTGACCAGCGTACAGGCACCACTGATAGTATGAGGCACAAGGAAACAGAGGAAGAATATGGTTACATTCCTGAGCCTGACCTTCCGCCTTTAATAATAACTGATGAGCAATTAAGGAAAATAATCTTGGAAATGCCAGAGCCTCCGAGAAAGAGGATTGCCCGTTTTGTGAAGGAATATAAAATCAAGCAGGAGCAGGCAGAGTCCATGATGTCAGACCGTGCGCTTGCAGACCAGTTCGAGGAGGTTGTTAAGAAGATAGACCCCGCACTTGCCGCAATGTGGTATGCCTATGTTCAGAAAATCCTGAACTTCAATACTGTCCGATTTGACAAGACTGGGTTCAAGGAGGCGCACATGTCGGAATTCCTCTCGCTTATTTCTTCAGGCGAGGTTTCAAAGCGCGGTGCTGAATTATTGCTTAGGGAATTGCTGTTGCATCCTGCTCCTGCAAGACAATTGGCTGAAAAGCTTGGCTTGCTGGCTTTGGGAGAACAGGAAACAAAAGAGCTTGTTGAGAAAATCATTAAGGAAAACCCGCAGGCAGTAAGTGACATAAATGCGGGAAAGGAAAAGGCAATGCAATTCCTTGTCGGGCAAGTCATCCGAGCAAGCAAGGGAAGGGCAAAAGAGAAGGTCGTGCTTGAGTTGTTGAAAAAAGCGCTAAAGCAATAGCTTTTTAACAAGTCCCTGTATGCACTGCTTTTTATGAGTGCAGAAATTGGAATTCATTACCTGACCAATCTGTCCTATTTGGCTATACCTGTGCTCCTCATGCTTGGGTGCATCGGCGTTGTCCCCCTTACTGAAGAAGCAATACTGCTTATTGCTGGTTATTTTGCCTTTGAGGGATACCTTAACCTTTACGTTGCAATGCTCGTTGCTTTTGTCAGCGTCATACTTGTCGAGAACATTTTCTTCTACTTTGGAAGCCACGGTAATTATTTTTTCAGGCGCTTTGTCAATGGCAGGACAAAAAAATTTGCAGAGCGCCAGATTGAGAAGCGCGGCACCGTCGCGGTGTTTATGGCGCGGTTCATACCAGGAATGCGAGTCCTTATGCCGTGGGTTGCGGCAACTTCTGGAATGCCTTGGAGGAAATTCTTTTTCGCCAACGCCTTGGGCGCCCTGATTCAGGCACCCCTGATCGTTTGCATAGGGCACTGGCTTGGCGCGCATATTGAGAAGGGGCTTGCTTTTGTCTTTTCTGTTGATGAAGTAATCCCCCTCTTATTACTTATACTGTTTGTTTCGGCAGCAATTATTATATGCCTAAAGCGTAAAGCAGTCCGCAATACTGTTTTTGGAGGTGCAAATGGCAGAATTTAAGGGTCTTGCAGGGCTTGTTGTATTCTTTCTTGTTATACTGCTAATGCTAGTCGTTCTGTTTTTTGTACTCAATGTCATCATCTTGCTCATTCCTGTTGCTGTTGTGGCCGCAATTATTGCATGGCTCATCTCGCTTTTTTGTAAGAGAAAGCGCAAAAAGCCGGCAATAAAAGTCTGTGTCAAAAGACTTTAAATTCCGAGCAGCTTGTCCACGTCCTGCAATATCCTTTTCTCAAAGTCAGCCACGCGTTCCCCTTCCTCTTTTTCCACGCTAAGGATGCGCATAAGCTCTTTTGCAAGCGC
>JAWCLR010000005.1:37884-49678 GCA_038850615.1 Candidatus Woesearchaeota archaeon
TGCTTTGTGATGATGCTTTCTTCAATTTCGTCAACTGTGCCCTTGCTGACCTTTATCTCTTCAAATTCCCTGCTTCCTAAGCTATAAGTGTTTTTTTGCACAACGTACGCTCCCCTGAACATGCACGAATCCATAAGCGCGCCAAAGTTTATGTCCCCTGGCTTTCCCTGCTTTAGTTCTCCGTAGGCCTTGATGAGGACGATTGCATTTCTTACATCTGCCATGTTTAGCCTGTTCTGGATTTCCTTTTCCACTTCTGCAGCGGTCCTGTCTTTTGCATCAACGCTTATGCTTACGACAGGATGCAGCAGTATTTTTTCATGCCTGACTTTCCCGTTTTCGTAAATGACAAAGCTTCCGCTTCCTAGCTCCTCAAGTTCTGAAAAGCTGTTCGGGAAGACAGGACCTGGATAAACAAACATGCCGTAACCATCTATGAATTTTTCGCCGATAACGTGTATGTGCCCGCCAGCGTAATACGCAAAGTCACGTGGCATTGAGGATACAGGCACCGCGTCAACAGACGAAAGCGAAGGGGGCATCAGCTCTGCAATGGCTGAGTGGAAAAGGAAAATCTTTGTGCCCTGCTCTGACTCAAGGCGTTCCTTGGCCAGCTTTTCGTAGTAGTGCTTTTCTAGCCCGCCTTTCTTACCGAATATTCCTGTTATCTTTGCTCCTGTCCTTGGGTCGGAAACAAAGTTCGGCCCGAGCCTGCCGTCAACAGCATCCCCTTTTGCGACGTTGACAGCAAGCCCTGCGTGTTCGAGTATGTCAATCATTGTTTTCCCGCTCGGCGAAAAATCATGGGAACCGGGAATAAGGTAAGTTGAAATGTTTTGGTCCTTGAGTTCCTTCAGCTTTTGGACGCAAACTTTGAGAGCATCCATTGAGGGCAGGGCTGTGTGGAAGAGGTCCCCTGCAATGAGCACAAAATCGACTTTTTCAGAAATGCATTTGTCAATCACATAAACAAAGCTCTTTGCGTTAAGCTCCCTTAATTTTGGTTCTCTCCACCCTCCAAGGTGAACGTCTGCAAGATGCGCGAATTTCACAAAACTCCAATCAGCCGGCTCAATATAAAGATTTGTGAAGAGAAATATTATATATTTGTTATTTACAATTGCTATTTATGCATAAAAAACGCAATAAGAAGTGCAAAATAGGAAAGAAGGCGCTTGTTGCCGCAAAGGAGCTTGAAAAAATACCAGAGCCCTCAAGAGAGGAAATAGTGAAAATCTACAAAGAAGGTATGCATGAGGCAGAGCGTTTGCAAAAGCTCTTGAAGCCCGAATGGTTCGTAAAGGACATTGACAAGCCGGGAAAAAAGCTCAGGAAAAAGTGATTTCTGCGTTTGCTACTCGTCGGTAAAACAGGTGTCTTTCGACGAAAAGTTTATAAAGGAATTGTGTTTTCAGGAAAAAATATCGACGATAATCGTCGTTTGGGGGTCATCTGGTTCGCCAGATGGTTTCCGGAAAAGGAGGAATCCACAATGGCAGAAAAAGTTGCAAAGGTTGGAGTCAAGAAGGCAGCGGGATACCTGTACTTCGTTGACAAGGCAGGCGACGTTTCTCGCGCAAAGATGGCACGCGGTCGCAAGAAGGGCGCGGGTGGAAGGCCTGAGAAGGTTGCAAAGGTTGGAGTCAAGAAGGCAAAGGGATACCTTTACTTCATTGACAAGGCAGGCGACATTTCTCGCGCAAAGATGGCACGCGGCGGCAGGTAAGCCGCCTTTCTTTCTTTTTATTCTTGTTTTGGTTTGCCGAAAAGTATAAATACGTGGCAAGGTGATAGCGGAGCAATAACAGTGAAAAAGGTGGAGCCGTGGTTTTCAGTTTTGTAAAGCGGATTTTCAACCAGTTCTGGCGTGACCTCTTTGCGAGCCGCAAGGACTTGAAGCTCGGGCTTTACGGACCGCCCAATTCAGGCAAGACAACCCTTGCAAACAAGATATGTCTTGACTGGGTTGGGGAGGAGCTTGGCAAGGTCAGCCCGCTTGCGCACGAAACAAGGGAGATCCAGATCAAGGAGCAGGTCTCAATCAAGAGCAAGGACGGCAAGGAATTAATGTTCAACCTTGTTGACACCCCGGGCATAGCCACAAAGATTGATTATGAGGACTTTCTCAAGGCAGGAATGTCTGCGGCAAAGGCAAAGCGGCGCGCACGAGAGGCAACAAAGGGAGTGATTGACGCCATCAAGTGGCTGGATGAGATGGATGCTGTCCTTGTCGTGCTTGATGCGACCCAAGATCCATATTCGCAAGTCAATGTCACGATCATCGGCAACCTGCAGGCGCGCGACATTCCTGTACTTATTGTTGCAAACAAGGTTGACCTTAAGCGAGCAAACATAAAAAAAGTTCAGGCAGCATTTCCGCAGTATGATGTCATTGGCATCTCCGCAAAGTATGGTAAGAATGTAAAGGAGCTTTATGAACAGATATTCAATTTGGTGAAATGAAAATGGTAACACTTCAATTAATCCCATACACCGAGATTGAATCATTGAGCTCTATTGGAAGGATCCGCAAGCTCTTGAATATTGCAAAACAGGATAAGATTGTCCTCCTCCAAGGCAGGCTTAAAAAAGAAGAGGAAACAGAGCTCATCAAGGTTACGATGGAAGAAATCAACAAGGAATTCAAAGGCATAGAGCTCGCAGTGATTAATCCCGCAACAGCAAGCCTTACGGGATTCCAGAAGCTGAAGAACGATCTGCTAGGCGCAGTGCTGGGCGACAGGCAAGGGCTGACCATAGTTGGTCCTGCAAGCGTTGTGAAGGCAATCAAGAAGGACCCTAACAAGATAGAGCTGCTCACTTCTGAAAGGCGGAAACGCAAAAGGTGACCCATGCCACACCAGTGCGTCCGCTGCAACACATTCTATGATGATGGCAATGAAGCAATCCTGAAAGGATGCTCGTGTGGCGCCAAGCTTTTCTTCTTCATAAGGAAGGAACGGCTTGAGCAGATACGGAAAGCTGCAGAGGAGGCGCCGCCTGTCAGCGAGGAGGAACGCAAGCAGATTGAAAGCGACGTTTTTGACGTCCTTGGCGTAAAGGAGCCTGACGAGCCTGTTGTCCTTGACCTTGAGAGCGTGAGAGTGCTCAAGCCAGGGAAGTACGAGATTGACCTTGTCCAGCTCTTTAAGGGCGAACCGCTGATTTTCAAGCTCGCTGACGGCAAGTATATAATTGACATTGCCGAGACTTTCAGGCGTTTGCGCAAGGATAAAAAATGAAAGGCGTGTGGTGCATCGGCATAGTGGCGACTGTGGCAATCTTTGCTCTTTTGATGCTTCTTTATTTTGCGGGTGGCTGGTCAGCAATAGGATGTTATCTGCAGGCTGCCCGTATTTTTCACCATCAGCTGAACGATCAGCTGCAGGCCCAAGAAATCTATCAGCGGGTGCTGGATCTGGACCACGGCAACGAATCTGCCCGGCAGGCTCTGCGCCGGTGATTGCAGAGGGAAAAGGGGTGTATGCAAAGGAAATCCAGTGGTACCAGCGGCTTGGGCACAAATGTTTCTTCGGATATGACGGAATTACGCCCTGCTGTTCGCGGACAGAAAAATGCTGTCTTCCTTACGATGAGTGGCGTCTCAGCTCTTCTGTCGGAACTGCGGAGCATTAGCTCGACGGGTTTGGGAAAAGTTTATATATGGGTAAAGTAAAACAAACACCAGTTGTATCAAGAGGTGATACTCAATGGCTGAAGAAGGGAGAAACCTAAGTCTCGTCATTCTGGGCATAGTAGCAATCATCGCTGTTGTGGGGCTTGTGCTTTTGCTCTCAGGAGGTAGGGTGACAAAGACAGGGCAAATTTTGAATGTTCCTGCCCTTGCAGGCAAGCCAATGTGCGACAGCCCGTGCACGCCTGTGCTTATGGGGCCGACAGAGGCAGACGCATTGTTCCAGAAGGCTGACTTTGAAAAGGCATTTGGAAAGAAGTGTTACAAAACTGGTTATGAGGACCCGAGATATCCTGGAGTAATGGTGGAAGGCGATGACAATCTTTATTGCTGCTGTCCAACAGTGGGCGACAAGAGCATCCTTGTTGGTGATTCCTCGCTTGTAAAAGGTCCGCCATTCAATGACTTTGCAGGCATTCCAAACGAGCGCGACAAGGGAGTCCCGGTTGGACCTTACGTAATAGAGAAATAATTTTTATCTTTTTTTTGTTTGTTAGTTCTTAATCATAATATTTATATAGCAACCTAACAAACTATGTCAAAAAGAGTGATACTATGGAAGAAAGGGGCATTGTGTTGATGATTCTTGGCGTTGTCCTGCTTGTTGCAGTGGCTGGCCTTGTTATCACGCTCACAGCGTCCACCACAGGGATGTATATGGTTTATCCGCCCCTGCCGTTGGAGGGTGGCATTGTTAATATGCCAGATCCCGACACGCAGTATATGGTTGTTGATGAGGGCGTCTGTACCTTGGCGCGGAAAAGCCCTTCCACCTTTCTCTCATTTGTCCAGCGCCAGTGCAGGACAATGAATCCTGGCAGGGCAAAGCGTGAGGGTGACTGCCACTATAAGGCAATGCTTGATGCCCAATTATACTGCTTTTCAGCACCTGTCTTTCAGACTATGCAGCAGCCGCAATTTCTTGTCTAACTCTCATCAATAACAACCCTTGCTATGTTTGAGACAAGGGATGTTATTGCCGTGCATCCGTGGGAAATCTCAGGCAGGTCCTTTATTGCACGGCATAAGGCAGCCCTCTCTGTCCTCCTGCGCGCCACGTCGTCAGCGAGACTTTTGTCATCTTCGTGCAATGCCTTCATAACGTCGAGGTAGTCCTGCTCTATCTGCGACAGCAGTGCAGAAACATCTTTCCCCTGCCGTGGGTCAAGCGCAACGCATTCCTTGCATAACGCTTTGATTGTGTCAGCGAATTCCTCAATGTAATGGACAAGCATCCATTTACCAAGCACTTTTGCAGGCTCGAGCTCGAGGATTGATGCCATTTCTGGCGAAGCGAGCGCGCCCTTCAGAAGTCTTGTTAGCAAAAAGTAAAGCCTGTTAACGTCATAGTCGCGGAGTATAACACTCTCACTCAAGTCATTCCCTAATGCAGTGTTTTTGCAGTCCTGCAGCATTGTCCTTACAATTAAATCCATGCGTTTGATGCTCTTGTCTACTGAGATTTCCTTGAGGTTTAGGAGGTCTTTTGCAGAAATCCTTGTTGAGGTCTGTTCTGAAATTTCAAGCGCGACAAAGTCGTGCAACATCCTTCTGATGTCCTTGGCGTGTTGCATTATGCTCTTGCCGACCAGCTCAATCGTGCCTGCGTTATTCAGGTATGCAGCTGTAATTTCACGTTGTATTGTGTCTGGTTGCTTGCCTTCAACGTTTATTGTTACTGTCTTCTTATCTATGTGTTTCTGATCTGCAAGGTTTGGGGTTATTATGAGCTCTGTGCCTGACTTTTCCTTAATATAAAGTGTTGAGCCCTTGCTTAGGTTGTTTTTTTCAATCCATTCTTTAGGAAGGGATATCGTGTGGCTTGCCTGTCCTGCTTTTACAAGTCTTCTGATATACATCAAAATCACCCTTTTATACGTACAAAACGTACTTGAAATATTATAAGTACGTTATGTATATATAAATCCTTTGCTTAGAACTTACCAGCAATGAACAACAACACATTGGGCGCGAACGCGCGAAGCAACGGCGCACAAACACGCGTTCGCGAAACATCGACCTTTGGCTGAGCGCTAACAACAATACAACCGCTAATGCAAAGGCATAAGCCCAAGTAATACCGTCTGTTGTTTTTGTTTCATTGTAAAAAAAAACAATCATGCTCAAGAAACAGTGGAGACAACAGGGCCGGGTTTACAGTGATGACAGTAAAAACAAACACATCACTGCGTGGCAAAGCGTCAATGTGCGTTGGCGCGCACGGGCGCAGGCACGTACGCATCAAAGAATCACGCCAGGACAGGAAAACTGTCCTGGCTCACAATCAAGAGTAAAAAATGAAATCGCGTTCATCCCCCTCTCTCACCAGGCGCGTATCACCAATGCTGATTCTGGTACGCGCCCCTTTTTTTATTCTGCAGTGGGTTGTGATGCCTCATGCTGCTGAAAAATCCCGAACAATGGGCAAGGATTGACAAATTTTTAATGTCTTTCTCGCCAAATGAAAAGATTGCAATAATCCACGACGCTGACCCTGACGGATTATGCGCTGCAGTTATTCTCAGCCGTATGATTGAGAAGTTAAGGGGAAAGCCCGCGGACTTCCTTTATTCGTCAAGGAACTTCATGCGCAACAGCGTAGCGCCTAACATTTTGAAAATGCTGAAGTCCAAGAAAATCTCAAAAGTGATTTTTGCAGACCTCCCTGTTCATGAAGATGCAACATCAGTAAGGCGGCTTGAAAAACAGTGCGAAGCATTAATCATTGACCATCACATGTTTTTTCATGACGTAACATCTAGCAGGACTGTGCTTGCAATGCCCCAGCTGCTGGCAGATGATATTGACCCTTCAAGGTATCCTGCAAGCAAGCTTGCTTATGACCTTGCAAACAGGCACGTAGATACAGAGGACTCCGCATGGATTGCAGCTGTCGGTCTCATTGGAGACCTGGCTGGAAGCGCCTGGCCTGAATTCCTGGCACAGGTGTTTGAGCGCCAGAATTTGAAGCCAAACCCAAAGGACTGGTTCAAGACAGACCTTGGCATGGTTTCTGAACTTTTACTCTCAGCAATGATTATTGACGACAAAAACATCAATTACTGCTATGACGCCCTGATGAAGGCAAAAGCGCCTGCAGACATCCTGAAAAACAGGATGCTTGTTTTGCTAAGGAAGTCGCTTGAAAAGGAGGTAAGCAAATGGGCAAGCAGCGCCCCACGACTAATGCAAAAGGACGACAAGCTAAAGATGATTTGGTATGAAATCACTCCAAAATACCCCATCAATTCACCTCTGTCAACAATGCTCTCGCTCAAGCCAAAATATTCTGATTATACAATAATACTTGTGGATAAAGGCAGGGACATAGTTAGGGTTTCAGGAAGGTGCAGGAGCCAGCGCGTAAAAATGAACGAACTCCTAAAGAATGCCGTGAGGGGGTTCAAGGATGCGGTCGGAGGCGGGCACATTCCCGCTGCAGGCGCGCATTTCAGGCCCGCGGACCTACAGAAATTCAAGCAGCGAATAGTCGATGCGCTTGGCAAAAATTTATATACCAATAAAGAAAATAAAACACAACAAAGAGGTGAATAAACCATGGCAGAAGAAGGCAAGGGAGTTGCGTACGCGATTCTCGGGATAGTTGCAGTTATTGCCGTCGTCGGCCTTGTCCTACTCTTCAAGGGTGGGGCAGGAAAAGTTGTTTTGGAGCAACCAAAGGTTTACGGCGGTGGAGAAATCAGGTACGGCCTTGACCAGTACCAGAACGGAGGATTTGTGCGGTACAGCGATGGCAGAATATACGCAGGAGCTGGGTATGTCTTCCCAGAGCGCATAAAGGACACAGGCGGAGCGCCAGTCCCAACACCAACATATGACAGTGATTACAAGCGCACAGGCCCAATAAAGGACAATCCGTGCCCATACGCGCCTTACACTGTGAAGGTGACTGCGATTAATGCAGCAGGACGCAACTGCATAAGGTCTGGAATAATGCCTGAAGAGGCGATCAGCGACGGCAGAATCCCAGCAGGCTATGAGGACTTTTACTGTTGCACGCCTTAAGCAGTAAATCAGTAATTTTTTGTTTTTTTTAAGTTATTTTTCTATTTTTATTATCATACAATTACAGCAATGCATTTATACAGCAATACATAATCTTGTCCTTATGGACCACAAGGATATCTTGCTGAATTATCTTGACTGCCTTAATTCTGCCACTACAGTTGAGCAATTAATTAAGCAGACAGCTGATTTCATGTCAAGGGTGTTCAAGCCAGAACATTGCGCCTTTTGGGTTAACGGCGAGAATGTTTCTGAGGTTCCTGCAAGCAATGTTTTTCTTGCAGTGAGCAGGGCTTTGCATAATCACGTGAGTTCTAACAATTCTTTTGTCCTAGTTACCAATGCAGGAAAAGACGTGCTGACGTCGCATGTTCCTGATTCTGACAGGATAACCGCGCAAATTTATGCTTTTCCTGTTCGGTTGCAGAACAGGCACGTTGCCACTCTTGTGCTTGGAGTTTCAGCGCAAGTGCTCAGCACTGAACTTGTTTCCTTACTGCTTGACAAGCTGTCGATTGCGCTTGGAAGGGCTCAGCGTTATCAGAACGCCCAGCATTCAGCGATGACTGACGCCTTGACAGGATTGTACAACAAGGCATACTTTCTTGAAGCGCTTAAGAACGAGGTAGCAAGGTCCGCAAGGTCACAGCGCCCAATATCGCTGGTGATGTTTGACTTTGACAACTTCAAGGAATTAAATGACGCCCACGGCCATGTTGAAGGTGACAATTTGCTTAAGCAACTTGGCGAGGTTTTGCGCGCTACAATAAGGTCGGTTGACATTCCTGCCCGTTATGGTGGTGAGGAATTTGCAATAATCCTTCCTGAAACCCAGCATGACCATGCTTTTGCGTTTGCTGAACGCTTGAGGGGTATTATTCAGGAAAAATTCCCAACAACTATCTCAATAGGAATTGCAACGTGCATGAATGCCTCCGTGTCGGCTGAAACATTGCTGAAAGAAGCGGATAAGGCATTATATGCTGCAAAGCGTAATGGCAAGAACCAGACGAGGAATTTCCTGATTCTTGACAAGTCTCTTGGAGTTATTGACATCCAGCAGGCGTCAGGGCTTGGGAAGGTCAATTGATTATTTGGTTGTTAGTATCTCAATCACGTCCCTGTGCTTGAGGATGTGTTCCCTTCCCACTTTTCTTTTTGTTCTTACATCTATTGCTGCTACAAAGTTTTTTGCAAGGTCTGTGTGGATTTTTGCTGCAAAGTCAAGCGCAGTGGTTCCTGAAGGCAATAAGAAGCAGTCTGGGAGGACATTTCCGAACTGGTCCGCAAGCTTTGTGACTCCGCCTGGAAAAACCGCAATGTATTTGAGCAACTCAAAGACTGCCGTATCAATTGCCTGCTGTACTCCTGTCGAACCAAAGACGTCAAGCACGTTTTCCTTGATGAACCTTAATGCATTTTCCTGTGCTGGCTGCAATTGCCCTGTTGGCTTGAAGTCTTTGCTTCCTGGCACATACTCAATCAGCCCTTTTCTTGATGCTTCTTTCAGCGCGAGCTCGCTTTCAGCGGAACAGGGTACGAAGATGTAGTCTGGGAATTGTTTTTTGACGCGTTCCAGGTTTGTTTTTGCTGTTGGAAGGTCCATTTTGTTTGCAACTATGAGCATTGGTTTTGTTTTCCTGCGCAGTATTGTTGACATTTTCAGCATTTGCTCTTCTGTCCACATGGTTGGGTTATCACCCAAATTGAGCTGCTTTATTGCATCAATAACCATTGATTCTGTCACTCCAAGCCCGCACAGCTGGTTTGCAAGCGCTTTTGCCACTTCCTTGTGCTCGTGCTGGAGGTTCCTAGCGAGCTTATCCCAGCCCTTTTTGAGTATTGCAAGATACCAGAAGTCAAGCTCGGTTTCAAGGAATTTGATGTCAAATGCAGGGTCATAGGTTCCTGGCTCTATCGGCTCCCCTTTTTCGTTTGTTGTTCCTGCCATATCAACAACGTGTATTAATGCATGCGCCTGCCTTAAATCATCAAGGAACTGATTTCCCATTCCCTTTCCAAGGTGAGCGCCTGGCACCAACCCTGCAACGTCCATCACTTCGACAGGGACAAATCGCGTGCCGTTCACGCAGTGCCCGAATCTTGGGTTGCACTGCACCCCAAAATCCCTATCAACGCAAGGCACCCTCACAAATGCAAAACCCTTGTTCGGTTCTATTGTAGCAAAAGGATAATTAGCTATGAGCACCTCTGCCATCGTCAGCGCCTTGAAGAATGTGCTTTTTCCAACGTTTGCCTTTCCAACCACGCCTACTTGCATAAACCACTCTTCTTGGACTGTTCTTATAAACCTTTGCGCTGTAGTGTATTGTTGCGTTGTCGGGTGCTGGATTGAATAAAAAATTAAGATTTGCTCATTTTGATTAAACTTAACCACTTATTCGTGCTTAAACTCAATTCAGGTATTGCTTCTTCTGATGGAGTTTTACCATCTATTCCTTGATGTTTTCTGACAAAGTTGTAGTAAATTTCCATTCCTTTCATTATGGCTTTGGCACTTTCTAAACTTCCATGAAAGCCACGCATGATTTTTGTTCTATCCCTTATAGTGTTATGTAATCTTTCTATTTTATGGTTAAATCCTCTTTCGGAAGCTATAACTACATTATGAATAATCGGACTTTTATGATTCCAATTAGTTTTTAATCCAAAAGATTTCTTTAAAACTCTTTCATAACCTTGTAGGCCATCTGTTGTAACTATTTTTACATTTCCGTTAGTTACGAATTTACTTCTTTTGAGAACTTTTGTTAAATTTTCTATGGTTCTACTTTTCATATAATCGGAAGCAACCATAAAACGAGTTTCTGTATCCATTACATCTACAAACCAATTCTGTTCTCCTAATCTATGGTATTCCATTTCATCAGACATTAACTCTTGTCCAGATTGAACTTGTAGATTATCTGTTAATGTGCTTATCATGTTTGCATATTTTACAATCCATCTATAGATAGTAGAATAATGAGAATTTTTAGGAGAAAACATTTGCAAGTGTTCTTGTATTTTTCTTAATGACATTCCAGCATAATACATATTCATGCAGGCAGTTATTTTGTCCTCGTGGTTCTTCATCTTCCAGAAACCATCGTCTATTGAAAATCTATGAAAACAATCTTTACACTTGAATCTTGAACCTTGCCTCTATTTTTAGTTTCTCTAACTCCATCTTTTTTGACGTTTTTTCCTTTGCATTTCTCACAAATTATTTCTTGTTTCATGTTATATACTTGCGGTAATATACTATAGGTATACACCTATTTAAACCTTTCGGTTATGCTATATGACTATAGTAAAGTATTTAAAGTAGTAATGCAATCATATTTGTATGAGCAAGAAAGAAATAAAGGTTTATGAATGCAAATGTGAGAGATGCGGGCATGAATGGATAACAAGAAGTGAAGATGCTCCTATTGTATGCCCTAAATGTAAATCTCCATATTGGGATAAACCATTAAATAATAAAACAAAAAAGTGAGAAAATGGAAGTAAATAAAATTTATCTGATGGATTGTATAGAAGGCATGAAAACAAAACTTGAACCTACTAGTGTTGACATTATAGTAACTTCGCCACCTTACAATATAGGCATTAAATATAATTCTCATAAAGACAATATGCCTTTTGACCAATACCTTGATTGGATGGAAGAATTTGGAAAAATGTGCGCAAGAGTATTAAAAGAAAATGGCTCTTTATTTTTTAATATCGGAGATAAAGCGAGTGATGAATTTAGGTCTTTGAGGTAGCACAAAGAATAGCAAAATCGCTAAAATTACAAAATACCATACACTGGATTAAATCTATAGCTGTTCCAGAACATAACATAAACATAGGACATTACAAACCAATAAACAGCACACGATTTCTAAACAATCTCCACGAGTTTATTTTTCATTTTACTAAAACAAAAAACGTAAAAATTGACAAATTGGCGATTGGCGTTCCTTATGCCGATAAATCCAACATTAACAGATGGACGCATGGTAAAAGTAATGGTGATAACAGAGATAGGGGCACCATCCGGCATATACCCTACGCCCCCGTTCAATC
>JAWCLR010000006.1:0-49474 GCA_038850615.1 Candidatus Woesearchaeota archaeon
ATAATTGCGCCATTGTTTTTATGCTAAGCGTCTTTGCCAACCCCGGATATCCTTCAAGTATGGCGTGCGAGTTTGTCAAGAGGGCCACAATCATCTGCTTGAGCACCTCATCCATCCCCACAATTACCCTGTTCATTTCATGGAGCAGGTGGTCAAATGTTTTTTTGGCATCTTCCAGTCTCATTTTTTCATCCTCCTTTCATTATGATGTTTTTGCGATTTCGCGGAAATATGATTTCACGATGCGCTGGTAACCTTTCGGAATGCTTTCCTGGAATGAAACGTCTGTAGTTGCCTTGATTTCCTCAGGCAGCGTGCTCTTGAATTCCCTTGTTTCAGGCGGCAGGACCTTGCTGATGTCAATGTCGCTAAGAACTGGCGACAATTGTAGCTGTATTTCGTCATTGCCCAGCTCTTCTATGGTCTTGTTTCCGTAAATGTCCTCGCTCATGTTCTCCACGAACTCAAGCCCTTCGCCTGTGAGCGCATACTCACCCGCGCCTTCCCCAAGCTTTCCAAGGTCGCGCAGTGTTTCGCGGAAATCAAGGAATTTTATGCCATGCGCTGATACAGCAACAATGAATATGCTGACAACAGCAAGCGTTATCAGTTCGCGCGTGAGCCTTCCAAAGCTCAGGAAGTATGATGTCTTTATTGCCTTCATACCACGGAGGACGTCCTGCTGGAGGCTTTGGACAATCACGTTCTCCTTTTCTGTGTTGTCAGCAACCGTGATGAGCTGCTCCTTTAGCTCAGGCACCTTTTCCTCAACATATGCGAGGTTTCTGTGCTTCCTAAGGCGCCTGTACGTATGTATTCCGCCATAAAGCAGTGCGGGAACAAGGGCATACCACCATTGCACTGATATCAGAATGAGGACAAGGGCGCATATCATGAACACCACAAGCGTGTCAAGCACTGCGTTGAAGAGTGTTATCTGCGATACGGCTGACCGCACTTCCTTCAATGCCAAAATGATTGGTTTTGTTGCCATTAGCAGGTTCCTTCCTCTCCGTCTGCCTTTGTCTGCAGGCAGGAAATCTTTGCTGTAAGGGTGTCTATCGTGTTCTTGTAATCGTTAATCTTCTTGTTGAGCGCCACGATGTCTGCCTGGGCTTCTGCAAGGTCTGCCTTGAGGCGCTCATTCTCCCCTTTTGTTGCCTCAAGCTGGTTTTTTGTTGTTTGCAGGAGGTTCTCTGTGCTTTCAAGTTCCCTTTCAAGGCTTTGCTTTACTTGGGTCAATTGTTTTTTCTCGCTTTCAAGCACTGTTTTTTCCTCTTTTACTGTGGCGTACTGATGGCTGAATTCTTCCTCGCGTGCTGCCTTTAGGGTCAGCTCGCTCTTTATTTGTTCAAGCGCCGCCTGTTTTTCCTCCAGGTCTTTCGTAACCTGGTTAAGTTGGGCGAGTTTTGAGTTGTATGCCGTGTTTATGCGGTCAAAGTTTTCTTGGAAGAACACTGTTGCCGCTACAAGCGCGCTTGCGCTTATCAGTATCAGGAACAAAAGGATGATGTTCGCATTTCTGGTTATGTATGCCATGTCATTCCCTCCTGACAAGTCTCCTTATAAATATTTCTACGAGGAATATGAGGACTGCTGCAAGCACGAATGGCCAGCCAAGCCTGTCTTTTGTGTTGACAATCCTTTTTGCTTTTGCCTTTGTGTGTTCGACTATGCCGTCAATGTCGCCGGGGTCAAAGATTTTTCCTCCGGTGCTCGCAACTATTTTTGCAAGTTCCTCGTTGAAGCCAAGTCCTCCGTACTCGCGGGCATAGTTTGCCGCGAATACCGCCCCTGAGACTTCGTGGAAGCCTGTTGTTGTGGGGGTCATTGCTGCAGAATACAAGTCCTCATCTATCTTGTAGAACGTCACCCCTTTTGCTTCTGGCGGGGTTTCTGACTTTATTGTTATTTCTGTTGGCTCGTTGACTATTGTGTCTTTTGCGTCAATGAAGCTTTCTGCTTTTCTGTCAGGGTCTCCTATTGCCCAGTTGAACATGCGTGCATAAATCTTGCTGTTCTTCTTGCTTAAGACGTCGCCTGCCCATTCCCTGCCGTCGTCTGTGCTCCAGGCAGCAACCCTTCCGAGTCCGACGCGCCAGACAGTGAGTATTGGTTCGCCGGTGGTTGTTGTCAAGAGGAGTCTTGCCGTGGTTTTTGGCACGACTTGGTTGAAGCCGTGGATGTCTGCCTTTGGCTCATAGCCCTCTGTTATGAAGTGGTTTGCGTTCAGCACTACAAGCCCCATTGTTCCGCCTTTTTGTTTTTGGTCCTCAACGTCTCCGAAGATTATCTTGAGTTTTGTTTCTTCTGTAGCTCTGAAGTAGATTCCATTGCCTATTTCTGCAATCTGAATCATGAGGTTTTCGTTTGTGGTTGGTCCAACGCCAACAGTGTAAATCCTGATTCCCTCGTTTGCGGCAAGCTTGGCTGCTTCTATTGCTGCGCTTTCGCTTTGTGTTTTTCCGTCGCTCATCAGGATTATGTTCTTGCTTCCGCCCATTTGGGAGAGCATTGCGATTGCTTTGAGCAGTCCTGCTTGTATGAGTGTTCCTCCGCCGAATTTGAGCCTGCCTATGCGGTCATCAAGCCCAACTTTTTCATAAACGTAGCTTGGTTCTGAGATTAGGTATGCCTGCGTGTTGAAAGCAACAACAGCAAGCCTGATGTCCAGTCTAAGGTCCCTGTAAATGCCGATTGCTGCTGATTTTTCAAATTCTGCAGTGCTTGTGAACCTTCCGAATGGTGCGCCTGTGCTTCCTGAAATGTCCATTACAATGACAACACTTATCTCTCCTGGCTTCTTGCCCGGTGTTGAGACAAAGACAGGAAGCATTGTTTCAAAAACAGAGTCTTTGTAGTTGCCGTTGTCAAAGGAGTTCTTTCCGCCGATTACGACCATTCCGTTGCCGTCGCTGACGAACTCATTTATCCTGTCGCTTGCTTCCTTCAGCTTGTCCGCATTCAGGTCATTGATTGCTATTGCATAATAGTCCTTGAGGTTTGAGGGCACTGTTGATAATGAGTCGACAACATACAGCTGGCTGAGCAGCGTCTTGAGTGGCGATTCTTTCTCAGAGACAAAGAGGATTCTTGGTTTTGGCACGACCTTGACTGTCTTGTAAAAGATGTTGTTTTGCGGGAAGTAATCCTTTGCGTCAATCTTGGCAACAAGCTTGTGATATCCCTCAGGTAGCTTTTGCGTTATTTCCTTTACTGGGTCTGCGGTGGTCTCGTCAATCAGGGTTGCTCCGTCAAGTGTAACCACAAGATGGACCGGGTCCTTTTTTCCGACGCGATTGATTACTATTGTGAAAGTGTTTTCAACGTCAGCCATTGTCTTGCTTGGGCCGAGAATTGCGACTCCAACATCTGTTTCCTTTGGGGCGAGCCTTATCGCATTGATTGTTGCGTTGAGTTTTGTTGCAAACAATGCCACGTCGCCAAGGTTTGCCCCGAAGTTGCTGTTGCCGTCTGTCACGAGGAGGACGCTTTGCGCGGGCTCGAGGTTGTTGAGTATTGCATCGCCGAGCTCTGAGCGTTCTCCTGTTGCAATTGTTTTTGTTTCAACATTGAGCTTTTTTTCAAGGGCTGCTGAAAGCCGTGGCTCAACAGGCTCAAAGAGCTCCATGCTTGTTGAGTTGTCAATGAGGAGCTTGATGTAAGGGTCTCCCTCAATTATTTTTTCGTGCTGTACGTATGGGGACGCAAGGGCTATGCAAAGCAGTATTATGATGAGCGTCCTTGTCAGCGCCATTATTTTCCGTGCTCTTTTTTTCTGCTTTACGACATCTGGGTCTTCCTTGAGCTTTATGAATTCCTTTTTCAGCAGCCACAATGCAATCAGGACAAGGGGGATTGCAAGCAGTATGACAAATGGCTGCTCAAAGTAGCCGTAAGCCAGCTTTACGAATGCTGTTATGCTCATACCAATCCCCTCATCTTGACGTACAACAATTCAATGAACAGCAGGATTAATGCGAGGAGGACAAAGGGCATTTCAAACTCGAACTTGCGTTTTTCCTTGACGGGCTTGAGCTCAAATTCAGTGCTCTTTGCTCCCATTGTCGTGTTTGCGTTGATGTCGCTCTCGCGCTCGCTCAGCAGGTTCACGGCAAGGGTCCTGCCGTCCTCAAACTTGTAAACCCCTGCCTCCTCAAATATCATTGCTGACTTCTTGAGTATCTTTGTTGGGGTTTCAATCCTTTGCAGTGCATCAAGGATTATCGTGTCTCCTGTCTTGTAGTTCAGGTTCCTGACATCTTGTTGGTCAGTGAGGAAGCGCATGAATTCTGTCCAGAATATTGGGTAGCCGGGCGAGTACGGGAAGTCTGATGACTTTTCGAGAATGCCGTAGTATGCAAGCTTGCCTTTTCCTTTTTTGCCTATCGCAACAAGCGGTTTTCCAACAACAGAGAGCACTGTTAGCGTGTTTTCTTTCGGTGTCGTGCTGAAAAAGTAATCAACAGCGCCGAATTCTATGTTTCTCGTGAACTTGTTCAGCTGGTCAACTGTTATGAATCCTCCTTCTGACCTTCCGCCAAGGTCAACAGGCAGCAGTCCTTTGTAGTCAATCTTGTCAGAATCTTCCTGCGCTCCTATTACTATGCTTGCCCCCTCCTCTGCCTTTCTTGCAAGGTCCTCAAAAGTGCCTGGAAGGATGTTTTTTGGGTTGATGTTGTGAATGATGTAAACGTCAAAATTGTCTTTTGGGATTATTGGCGGTTCTGCAATGGTGAGTTCTGTTTCGCCTGACGCGAGGAGTGCATTCTTGAGGAATATGCTTGCGTTGTTCGTGATGAGCAATGCTTTTGTTTTTGCTCCGCTTGGGCTGCTCAAATAAACTGTGTTGTCAACAGGAAAGTCGTCCTGGACGTTCAGCGTTATTTTTGTCAGGTCAGGAGGGGTGATGATTGAGAATGTTTCTATGGAGTGCGCTGCGAGGGTGAGGTCTTTTGCGCCTGTTCCAATGCTGACCTTTATTTTTTGCTGTGTCGGTTCGTAGTTTTTGACATAAATCGTGGTTGTTGTTGGTTCTGCCAGCATGTCAACTATGCCTATGTTTGTCCGGTGTTCGCCTGTTGCCGTGTTTATGAAGTCAACTGTTGTTCCCCTGCTTTCAACAACCGCCTTTGCTATGTGGGGGTCTTGTCCTGCGGTATTGATGAAGTCGCTCAGCACGATTACCCTTCCTTCTTTGCCTGCTAGCACTTCTCCGCCAAGGATTACTGCATCGCCTATCCTGCTTGTCGTGTCCCTGGGCTTCAGGGCATTAAGGTATTCTATTGTATCTGCAAAATCAGCGTCCTGTATTCCTATTTGCGCTACGTCCTTTGCAAGTATGATTGTGTTCTTTGCTCCCAGCACTGACCTTGCCTTTTCAACAGCAATGTCAAATCTTGTCTTTCCGTTTTCTTTTGTCTGCGAGCTTGCAGAAACATCTATGACTACGACGGTGTTTTCCGCAGTTATGTCGGGGGAATAACTCGTGTAGGGCTGTGCAAGGGTAGATGCGAGCAGGAATATTATGAGGAACTGCAGGAGGAATAGCCAGTCTCGCAAGAACTGCCTGAGGAAGCTCGTGAGCTTTGTTGCGCCTGAGCTTTTCATGAAGAACATCAGGCTGGGAATGGTCATCAGTTTTGGCCTTGGGCGTATGAGATAAATGAGTATTAAGGGTATGAGGCTTAATAATGCCCAGATTCCTGCACTGTTGCCTATCTCGACGAGGCCAAATAATGCCATATACGTTTGTCTATACTGGTATCCCTATTTAAGTATTTCTGTTATTAATAAATAGGAAAGAAAAATGAATCAGAAATGGAAAGTGACTCGTTTGCGGGCTATTGTTACCTGCTTTGTGTTGCCGCATGCTTCCATCAATGCCTTCTTGCAATTTTCGCTTTTTGCAAGAACATTGACTTGCGTGACATCCTCGGGAAGTCCTCCCAGCACAACTTCAAGGGCGCTTAGAAGCGGATTTCCATTTATGCGGTCAGCAGGCCTGAAGAATACGTAGTAAGGTTCAACACCGCCATTCCTGTATGTAAGCTTATGTTTTCCATCACTGCCGCACTCAAAGTGTACCTCGTAAGGTGGTGCTGATGTTGGGACTGGTCTTAAGTAGTCAATCATTTTTGTCTTCACTCCTTCCCTCAATAAATGTCGAGAATGGGGCAGGTGAAGGTCGGGAATTTATAAAGTTATTGGTTTCGGATACGTTCCTGCCAGCATGAATACCTTGTGCGTCTTGACTGCCTCTCCGCGCTCTGCCTTGAGGATGTCTTCTGCGTTTAGCTGTGCTTCTCCGAGAGCAATTAGTTCTCCTTTTAGCGTCATTATTGCAACAGTGCTTCCTTTTGCCACATCAGAATCAAGCTTTACAATGCCAGGCACTTTGAGTGATGCTCCGTGGCAGATTGTGTCAACTGCTGAGTCCTGCACGTAAACCTTGGATAGATGAGAAACTCCGAACTCAACTGGCTTGATGCAGTGCCTGAGAAGTTTGTCATTGTTTTCGTTTTTCCAGTACCAGTAAGCGTCCTCAAGGTCCTGGAGGGTAACATAGTCCTCATCCGTGAATTGTCCTGCTTTTGTCCTGTGAAGGGCAGCCATGTGCGCGCCTGTCTTTAATGCAATTCCGATGTCGTGGCAGAGCTTTCTGATGTACGTTCCTGCCTCGCAGCCCACCTTGAACAATATGTCCTTGCCCTGCACTTCAAGGACTTCAAAATAATACACTTCCCGTTGCCTCATTTGTCTCTTGATTGCGGACCTTAACGGCGGCAGCTGGGTGATTTTTCCAACAAATTTCTTGATTGCCGCTTCTAATTCCTTTGTCGGCACTTCGTCGTGCAAGTGCATTACTCCGACGTATTCCTTTCCTGCGGTGAGGAGCATCTGGACTATTCGTGTAGCTCTTCCAAGCGCAACTGGAAGAACTCCTGTAACTCCAGGGTCTAAAGTGCCTGAGTGTCCTGCTTTCTCAATGTGCAGGATTTTTTGTATGTAGTCAGACACTTGGTGGCTTGTTGGTCCTGCTGGCTTGTTCAGGTTGATTATGCCGTAATTGACAAGAATGCCTGTTGCCCTTTTTTCAGGACTGCAGCCGTAGTCTGGATTTGTTTCTGCGTGCTTTTTCTCAAGCAGTTTTGCCCTGCGTTTCTCAAATGGCAATGATTGCATAAGACGTAAGGTTCGTGCTGATTATTTAAAGCAATCGGAACCATTGGAATATGGCGCTATGAATTTTGTTGGCCTTTTCAGGTTCTGTGAATTTCCCGTTGTTTTCCTGTGCCATTGAATGCAGAATATTCATTCAGTACTTGTTCAAATTCGTTCTTTTCAATGACAACAATGCGCATCGTGGCAGAAATCTTATTCAATCACGCTTCCGCAGTTCTTGCAGACATGGGCTTTTTTCTTCTCGTTCCATTCTGTTGTGATTCCATAGTCTATCTTGTGCTCGCACTTTGGGCACTTGGGCTCCAGATATGCCATTGAGTTGAAAAAGTTTATCGGCTCCATTTTAGGCCATTAAACTGTGCTTTTCTCACCTTGTGCAGAAACGTATTAAGCAATTGCTATGGCTGGACGCTATAAATACGTTTTTATATAAAATTTAAATTATTCTCCTGATACCTCGTTTTCTTCTATTTCCTCTGGCTCTTCTTCCTCTTCTTCTTTTTCCTTGCGCCTTTTCCTTGGAACTGCTGAACCGCCAGATGACCACTTTCCAACAAAACCACCTATAAAGAACGCAATCACGAAGAGCAGAAGAGTTAGGATGTATTCAAGAACATCAGTAGTCACCACGACCGCAAGACCTGCCATTGCAGACAGCCCGATTACTCCGCCTGCTGTGAAGCTGGAATCAGGAACACCGTACTTTTTCGTGAAGTAAATGATTGCAATTATAGTCAGTACGATCGCAACAATAAGCTTGATTCCGATTCCCTTTGTTACAAAATTAAGCAGGAATGTTGCCAGGGAAATTACAAAAGCAGTAATCAGCGACCACTTGAACAAGTCCTCCATGATTTGCGGGAAATCGCTTTTATATTAAAAACTTAACGCATAACAGGCTTTTGCTTCTTGCAATCGCGGTGCCAATGACACTGGACGTTCTTCACTTATTCGTGAGGCATCCCAGCCAAACATTTATCAGAAGAAGAAAGCCAAGCTTTTCAAAAGCTTTATAAAAAATAGTACTTACTAAAATGTAACAACAGCAGGTGTGAAATGGGAAAGAAACTCGCGTTGATTGCCGCTGGATTGGTCGGACTTATTGCTGCCTGTAACAAGAAGACAGAAACGAACATTGTGCCAGTGCAGGTCTATCCTGTAATCGCGCGCTGAAGGCATAAACAATGCGGGCAACAAGGTCATTCTTGAAGACCACATTCAAGGCAGTTGTGGCAACCTGATTGTCTTTGATACTTCATCAGGCAACACGAACCTCCTGCGCCAGGCTCTCCCGCAAGACTCTTACCGCTTGCTCTGCGCCACAACGCAGACAAAAGCGGTTATTTACGAAAAAGATTACAGCATACAGGCGTCCAACAGCGATATTGTCGTTGCTGACCTTGAGGGCGGTGCTCACTTTGACAGCAACACGCCTGACAAGGACGAACACTTCCTGAAAATGGTCAATAATGACCAGACTGCGCTATACGAGGAATACGACTTGCTGTTCCATATCGCAAGGATAATGTCTGTTGATGTGAACACGCATGCAACACAAGACCTGTTTGCTTCCGAAAGGGTGACGTACATTAATAACAACGAAAATGATTTGAGAGTTTTTACCGAGGACGTTTTCGGAAACCATAAATTCTATTTGATAGATGATAGCGGAGCAAAACAGCTTTTATTGGCTACAGGTCCAAAAAACCACATTGAGTACTCCTCCACCCCTGAAGTGGCTGCATACTGCAATTATCCAGATATTGTGTTCAAACTGTTTGGCACAGGGGCAACCGCTAAATTTGTCCCGCCAAACCCTGACCCGTCCACATCATATTACCTCCAGGGCCTAACACAGGCAGAGGCAATTGTGTGCGGGCATAACACCACAAGGACAACCCCTGCATTTTATCATTTTGATTTTGCAACCCAAACAACCACTCCAATTGACCTCAGCACATTCCCGAACTGGGAGGGGTATTGGGACGACATGGTAAATGGGGCAGGCAGGCTGGCGATACCTGGAAATGACAATGTGCTCTTCTACAACAGGGCAAACGGCACAATAGAGGATTTAATCACACCAGTAATTGGCGCCAAACCCGATAATGCTTTTATCATTGCAAAGTACGGTGGAAAGGCAGTTATCAGAACATGGTATCAGGATGCAAACCAAAATTACATTAACAAAGTATTGTACTTTGACGGAACAAATGTGGCTGACACACTTCCATCACATAACGACGTATGGGTAAATGGAAGGTCAAACGACGGCAAATATGCGCTCCTAATCGCAAACAATTTTGACTTAGTCCTTTTTGATGTTGAAGCAGGCACTTCCCAGGCGATCTACAACGGACTCATTAGAAATCCAATGCTCTCACCAGATTCCTCAATCGTGGTGTACACGGCATATGATACTGCAACAAACGAAACAGTTGTCAACGTGTATGATATTGCGGCAAAAACAACAAGGGAGCTTTCAAGGAAAACATCAATGATTTGCCAAATTTACGACATCAGCAAGGACAACAGCACCGTGATTATAGGAAGGGATTACGGCATTTTTTCAATAAATACCGCCACCGGTAACGAGACATTTATCGCGTACGAATAATACAGGCAAGTGTCCTGTTGCGAGCGAAGCGAGTCTATTGGACTTATTGAATCCTAGAAAAACCTATCCAGCGCGCTTTGCGCTTTTTCAGCAAAATAATCTGCTATCTTTATTCCGAACACGTCAAATATTCTTTCAACGCCTGGCAGGAGCTGGTTGTTCACGTAATAATCAGCGTCGTATTCATCCTGTTTTGCTTCTTCTGGCAGTTTTACCTTGTCGCGGATTCTTCCTTTTCCTTTTATTACCACATAGCGGATTGGTATTCCAGGACCGACTTGCTGTCCTAATGCCTGCATTCTTTGTGCTGCTGCAACGTGCGGTCCTGCGCTTTCGTACTCGGAAATGTCCTTGCTCAATGCAGTGTGAATCACCACGTCATTCAGTGGGATTTTGTTTTGCTTGAGGTCATCAACAATTTTTTTCAGGTATTCAAGCGCTAAATCAGGCTTTTTTGCTGACAACAATAATTCAAGGACTTTTTTTTGTGCCTGTCTTGCTATTGGGCTCCAGTTTCTTCTGACTGTTTCAAAACCAGCTATCTTTATCTGTCCTTTCTGGTTGATTAAGGCGTATTTTTTCTTTGCTCCTGCCTCGCTTGCCTTTACTGCAACAAAGATTCCTGCTGGATAGAAGCCCTCGTACTCAAGTTCCATAGGCTTGGGCAGGGTGTTGTTTATTCTGTCAACAAATGCCTGCACGTCGTCAGGGTTTTTGTTTTCAAGCCCCAGAAACACTGAATCAGTGTCAGAATACAGGACGGAATAGCCCTCTTTTCTTGCCTTCTCAATGACTCCGTGGATGTATTGTCTTTCCCATGCTGTTGTGCTTTCTGCGCACTCGATGCAGTACCATCTTGCTGCTGAGAATCCAAGATAGCCGTAGAATGAGTTTGCAAGGTCTTTCAAGGCCCAGCTTCTTGCGTGCAATAATTGGTCCTTGTCGCCTTTTTTGAGAATTTCCTTTATTCTCGCCCTTCTCGTTATTAGGTCCTCTATTATTCCACTCACAAAGCCCTTCCGCTTCTGGCAGTACCAAAATGTGCCCCTTTCTGTCTTGATTTGTGGCGCGTCAGGGCAGCACTTGCAGTTCCGCATTCCGGGCGAGATGTTGTGCGAGGCGATTATTGTTGGGTAAAGCGAGCGGTAGTCGCATACCGCAATGTTCTCGTACAATCCGGGTTTTGGCTCAAAAACAAATGCGCCTTTTATCCTGTCCCTCGCTCTTCTTGCCTGTTCGCGGTAGCTTGGCTTGTTTGGAGCAATCTCGCCAAGAGGGAATGCCTGCCTTATTGCGAACCATTCCACCAATTGCGAGAACCCCATCCTGTTTATGTCATAAGGCAGTTGGCCGACTATTTTCACCATTTCAATCAAGTTTGGCATTGTCAATTGTGCAAGTTCGTAAGTGAGTTCTGCATCCTGCAGATTGTATGCCGCAAATTCCTTGAGCATTGCTGAATTGTTGCTGTCCCATGCCGTGGCAAGCTTGTCTATGTCAGCAGGGTGCTTTCCCTTGCCGAGCAATTCTGCCGCTACAGCGTCAAGGGTGAAGATGTCTGTTTCCATTACTTTAACAAGCAGTTTCTTGACAATCCTGAGGATGTCTATGTGTGCAATGCCTGTTATTCTTGCGCTTGTGTTTGTCCTTCCTTCAATCCTGAGTTCTGAATAATCCAAGCCCAGTGCAAGGGGAATCTTGTTTTTTGTCGCCCTTGCCCTGATGTACGGGAAGTCAAAGCCGTCTGAATAATAGCCTGCAATCAGGTCTGGCTTGTACTCGTTAACGAGTTCAACGAACCTGTCAAGCATGTCTGCTTCTGAAGGCAAAAACTCAATATGGCTTTCTGCATTCTCAATTCTTTTCCACGTCAGGACCTTTTTGAAGTTTTCGCCGAAAAGTGCAAGCATTAGTATTGGGTGCTTGTCGGCAGAAACCGTCTTTCCCTCGGGATTGTATGTTTCAATGTCAACAGCAAGGACTTTTGGTTTTGAGAGTGTTGTTTCAGCCACCTGCGTGATTTTAGACGCCTTTATTGCAGGCACGCGGAGTTTTTCCATTGCAGGCTCGCCTTCCACACTCACAAGAGTCAAAGGCGTTATGCCCTTGTCAATGAGATATCGTCTTACAAAAGGGATGTCGTATTCGTGTGTTGATTCCACCTTGGGCATTGCTCTTACAGAGTCCTTGAGTTCAGCAACTGCTTTTGGGATGTTGACAAAAACCTTCAATGCATTCACTGGGTGCTCAAGATATTTTTTTTCAACCGCCTCGATTTTTGTGACAGAATACGTCTCGCCAAGGCGCTCTGTTTTCAGTTTTAGGAGTTCTGCTGATGGGTCCTCCCCCTTTTTCGGGATTACATAAAAATAAGGCTCAAAATTCGCATCAATAACGCATATTTGTTCTCCTGTTATTGTCCTGCCGAACAAATAAACATGTGGCTTGCCGTTAACCACCTTGTACGTCGCGTCTACAGGATAGAACTGCACAGCAACCATAAGGTATACGACGAGAAGCGGGTTTATAAAGGTTTTTCAGAACGCGGCCTTACATCTCCTCTGCAAGCCTGCGCACGTAGGCACGCAACTGGTTGATGTCACACGGCTTTGAGAGGAAAGGCACACCGAGTTGTTCTGCGTATTCCTTGTTTGAGTGGTTTGCTGAATAAAGCAAAAAGAGAGTGTTAGCATTGGGACGCCGCGTCCTGAATTGCAGTATCACTTCTGAACCGTTCATGTATGGCATGTTGAAATCAAGAAGGGCCATTGCAGGCATGCATTGCAAGAGTGCTTCAAGGGCTGCTGCTCCTGTTGCGGCTTCTATGATTGTTGCGTTGTCAAGCGATTGCTTGATGATTTCCACAACCGCCTCTCGATTTGGGTCGTAGTCCTCTGCAACAAGCACTGTTAGCGCCTTATGAGTCATAGAACAATTATTTGTCAAAAGAAGTTATTTCTTTTCCTCTTTCTTTTCTTCCTTTGGTTTGGGTTCTGGCATTGGCAGTGGTTGTGCTCCTGCCTTTGTGACTTTCATGTTTATCTGCGCTATTTTTGGGTGTATTGTGTTTCCGCATACTGTCTTCCTGATTCTGATTCCTTTTGCGATTTTTTTCAGCCCAACCCCTTCTACTGCAAGGATTCTTTTCCTTCCAACACCTTGTATGTCCTTTCTCATTGGGAATCCTGCATAATCGCTCCCGCCTGTTATCTCGAACTCATATCCTGTGAAGCCGATCGCCTCGCCTGCTATCTTATCGCCGATTTTTTTCCCAAGAAATATGTTTGCGTCTGGATCTGCAATTTCTTTCTGCAGGCATTTTCCTTCCTTTGTGCCTATAACAACTTTGAAACTAACCATGGCGCTGAAAAATCCAGAAGGTGTTTATAAATGTTATTATTATGCAGAGAAGTCAGCCAATCAGCTGCAAACCGCCTGTTATTTTGTCTATTTTTTCCGCCTTGTCAGGACCTATTCCAAGGCAGGTTGTTGTTCCTGGAGCGAGCTGGGTGTGGCCTGCGTCTGTGATCAGGGCAACAACAAGCCCTGCATCCTCTGCCTTTCTCTTGTAGTCGAGAATCTCATTCAAGTCCTTCACCTTGAGAACCGCCTTCTTCATTCCCTGCTCCCGCCATTTGGAAACATCATCCTTGTGCGACTTCAGCAACGCCTCGACCGACGCATGACTGACCTGCGCTGCCATCTTACCCTTTGCCATCTTCAGGTCCTGCCTTACAAGGATCACCTGCTTGTATTCAGTCATAGGCAAATTTTTTTCAAGGGGGTATAAAAAACTTGTCAATACAGAATGCCAATCACAACCCTGTCAATCTGGGAAAACCTCACCGGCTCTGGGTCCGGCTCTGGGTTGTTGTCGCCTTTGGTTATGAAATAAACCCCTTTCCCATCGGTGCCTGTGCCGATGACGCGGTGGATTATTACCACGCCATCAAGGTTGTAAGAGACGATGTCCCCGATATGTATGTCTTCCGGGAATTTTGGGACTATTTGAATTGCGTGGCTTCCATGGCTGAGAACTGGAAGCATTGAGCCTGTTGCTGAGAGATTTGCCCAGCGCAGCCCTGCCATGTATATTATGGCGCGGTCTGAATACACCTGCACGTTTGACTGTTGCACGCGGTCAAATGGGGCAGGAGTTTCTGTTGATTTGCCTGATAAAGCGTATTCCTCCCTTGGCTCAACTGCCTTGAACACCACAATTCCTGAGAGTGAGAGCAGGGCTATTGCAAGAACTGATGCAAACAATGCCACCCATTTCATCCCTCCCACAAGAACGAATAATTAGGCGGCGGTATTTAAGCTTATTTCTTTTCAGCAATTTCCTTTTTCATTCTTTCAAGGAATTCTTCTGGCTTTTTCTCGCCTTCAACCTTGTTGTCCCTTGTGCGCACGTTTATCGTCTTGTTTTCCTGCTCCTTGGCGCCAACAACAAGTATGTAGTTGACCTTGTCCAGTTCTGCGTTCCTGATTTTCTTGTTCAATGTTTCAACTGACTCGTCAATTTCTATTCTTATTCCCGCCTTAAAAAACTCTGCATAAACGCTTCTTGCATAATCAAGGAACTTGTCAGACACTGGCACGATTCTTGCCTGCACCGGCGAAAGCCAGAGTGGAAACTTGCCTGCAAAATGCTCTGTAATCACACCGATGAATCTTTCCAGCGTGCCCAGTATTGCACGGTGAATCATCACTGGCGTCTTGAGGGTGTTGTCAGATGCCATGTATTTGAGGTCAAATCTCTGCGGCATTTGGAAGTCAAGCTGTATTGTTGCGCACTGCCAGTCCCTTCCAAGGGCGTCCTTCACGTCAAAATCAATCTTGGGCCCGTAGAACGCGCCCTCGCCTGGCTTCAGCACATACTTTATTTTTGCATCATCAAGCGCCTTTTTCAGTGCTTCCTCTGCTTGTTCCCATTGTTTTGGAGAACCCATTGCTTTTTTTGGCTTTGTGCTAAGTTTTGCGTGGTATTCCATCTTGAAGATGTCGTGATAAATGTACTTGACAAACTCAAGCAGGTTCCTTATTTCTGACTGTATTTGTTCAGGGGTGCAGTAAATGTGTGCATCATCCTGGCTCATTTTCCTGACGCGAGTCATTCCGCCAAGCACTCCGCGCAGTTCGTTCCTGTGGATGAAGCAGAAGTCGGCAATTCTTAACGGAAGTTCGCGGTAAGAATGGTTCTTGAGCAAGTAAATCAGGCAATGCGAGGGGCAGTTCATTGGCTTGAGCGAGAACTCCTCGCCGTCAATCTCCATCACGAACATGTTTTCCTTGAAGTGCTCCCAGTGGCCGCTCTTTTCCCATAATGCCTTGTTGAACAATTGAGGGGTGATGACCTCTTGATAACCCCTTTTTCGGTATTCTTCCCTTAAGAATTTCAGTAGTTCGTTGTAAATAATTGTTCCTTTTGGAAGGAGGAATGGGCTTCCAGGGCTCCATTCATGAAATGTGAACAATTCAAGGTCCTTGCCAAGCTTCCTGTGGTCCCTCTGTTCAAGTTCTTTCAGTAATTCAAGGTGTTTTCGCAGTTGTTCTTCGGTCGGGAATGCAGTGCCGTAAATTCTTGTCAATTGCTTGTTTTTCTGGTCTCCTTTCCAGAATGCCGAGGCAATCATCATTAGCTTTACCGCTTTCACGTATCCTGTGTCAGGCAGGTGCGGTCCTTCGCAGAGGTCAAGGAATTCATTGCCAAGCGTGTAGACAGTGAGTTTTTTTCCGGTTTTTGAGAATTCTTCTGCCAATTCCCTCTTGTAAGGGTTGTCAATGAATATCTTGTTTATTTCCTCAAGAGTCATTTCTTTTCTTTCACAAGGCAGTTTTTTGGCAATTATTTCGCGCATTTTCATCTCTATTTTCTCAAAGTCAGTTGCGGTAATTTTCAGGTTGTCAAAATCATAATAGAAGCCGTCCTCAACAGCAGGACCTATCGTGTTTAGCGCGTCAGGATACATCTGGTTGATTGCGCATGCAAGGATGTGTGCTGCAGTGTGCCAGAACACTGCTTTTCCTTCTGCATCATCAAACGTGAGAATCTTTACTTCTGCGTCCTTTTCTATTTTTGAAGAAAGGTCTTTCAGCTCGCCGTTTACCTTCATTGCGAGGGCATTGCCCTCCAATTTCATTTCCTTTGCAAGTTCTATCCCGGATACAGCCGCGGGATACTGTTTTTTCTTGCCATTCACTACGACAGACGGCATAATCAGGGCGTTGAGTCCTGCTATATAAAAAACTAACTATGCCAAACTTTATAATTAGCACGCAGGTTGCTGTTTTTTATGGCGATGCAAAAACTTGACAAACTACAATATTCTGATTTGCTAAAAATAAAAACACCTGTTGGCGAGCTTGTGTATGGACCTGGGTTTAATCCCTGTATTGACTGTTTGAGGTTTCCAACAAAAGAATTGGCTGTGAGGGAAATGCTCATAACGCACGAGGACAGACTTGCTAAGAATTATGCAGGGGTCTTGCTTGTTGAGGATGGCAACAACAAGAGAGAAGAGGCGTGCTGGTGGGTTGCGCTTAATTCAACTCACAATCACACCCTGTTTGACGGCAAGGTGTACCCGTTCAAGATTGCACCAATTCTGCCAAAAAAGCAAGAGGTCCTTGAAGACTGCATTGCAAAAATCGTATTTTCCGAAAGGAGATTTCATTATGACGATTATGTTGATGCACAGATAAGGGCGCACATAATGCAGGGGCTCATAAAATACAATCCTCTAATTAACCAGATTCATTCCAGCTGACAGAAACCTTTTTAAACACCCTGCATTCCCCATTCATTATTCTGGACACTCTTTTACGATGTCCAAAGTAGGCCGCAAGGCCATCTAGAGGGAAATAATGGGCATTTACGAAATTCCAAAGACAGAGCTCATTGAAAGGGCTGCCAAAGAACTGCAAAAAATTGATGCAATAAAGCCGCCGCAATGGGCATTGTTTGTGAAAACAGGAATGGCAAAGCAGCGCCAGCCAACAAGGGATGACTGGTGGTTTGTGCGCGCAGCAGCAGTCCTGAGGAGGCTAGCTGATGCTAAAGGCCCGATTGGAGTGCAAAAGCTCCGCACAATCTACGGCAGCAGGAAGAATCGCGGTCACGCGCCAGAAAGGTTTTACAAGGGTTCTGGAAACATACTAAGGAAAATCCTGCAGCAGCTGGAAAAGGCAGGATTTGCAAGAAAAATTGACAAAGGGCTGCACAAGGGCCGTGCAATAACTCCTAAGGGGCTTTCGTTCCTTGGCAAGATTTCTGATGCATACATGAAGGAGAAGAACATTGTCCTGCCCAAAAAGCCAGAAACAGAATTGACAATCGTTGAACTTCCAAAGGAAAAGCCGGCAAAAAAACCACGGGCAAGGAAAAAGCAAGCAGCACAGGAACAAGCTCCTCTTGCAACACCGCCTGCAGGTGAAGCGCCAATCGCGCCATCTGCAGAAGCGCCAAAGAAAAAGCGCGCTCCAAGAAGGAAAAAGGAGGAAATTCCTCCAAAGCCTACTCCTGAAGAGGCGCCACAGCAAGCGCAGGCAACTCCCGAAGCGCCAAAAGGTGTGTGAACATGTCAAGATACAAGCATCCTGCAAGAAAAAAGCGCCTTGCAAAAAGAATGAGGCAGACAAAATGGGCCCCATTCTGGACAGTGCCAAAAATATACGGGAAGGGCAGAAGGGTTCATCCTGGAAGGCACACTTTTGTGAAGCGTTCGTGGAGAAGGCAAAAATTGAAGGTATAAAATGGCAACAACAGAAAGAACTTACACAATCCCGTTAAGAAAGGAATGGCTTAAGGCAGTGAAGTACAAGAGAGCCAAAAAGGCAGTTAGGGCAATACGCGAGTTTTTGATGCGCCACATGAAAGTGGACAAGATGGAGAACATCAAGATTGGCAAATACCTGAACCTGATATTATGGAGCCACGGCATTAAAAACCCGCCTTCAAGAGTAAAAGTTAGTGTGACAAAGGACGAAAAGGGAATCGTCAAGGTGGAAATGGTCGGCGCTCCAAAAGAGGAAAAGAAGGAAGAGCCGAAAAAGACTGAAAAGAAGGAAGAAGCGAAGCCTAAAGAGAAGAAAGAGTCGCTCGCTGAAAAGAAAACAGCGCCTGTTGAGACAAAAACTTCAGCTGCAAAGCCTGTCGCTCCAAACCCCTCAACGCAAAAAAATGTGCCCGCCCCAAAACAATCTGCGCAAAAGCAACAGGCAGGGCAGATTATTCGCTAATTATTTATACCCCTTTTCTGGTGATGTTCTAAAATGGCAATCAATACTTATGAGCCGACAAAAATAGAGCCTGAAGTAATGAAATTCTGGGAGCGCGAGCAGGTTTACGAAAAGGCAAAAAAGAAGAATGCTGGAAAGAAGAAATACTATTTTCTTGACGGCCCGCCTTACACTTCAGGCCATGTGCACATCGGCACTGCGTGGAACAAGGCGTTGAAAGACATGGTTTTGCGGTACAAGCGAATGAGGGGCCTTGATGTCTGGGACCGGGCTGGTTATGACATGCACGGCCTTCCAACTGAAAACCAGATAAGGAAAAAGCACAAGCTTTTCCTCAAGAAGGACATTGAGGCATTCGGGCTTGAGAAGTATAACAAGGAGTGCGAACAGTTTGCTGTTGAAATGATGCACCATATGAACAAGGACTTTGAGCGGCTTGGGGTGTGGATGGACTTTGACAATGCGTACATACCAATCAGCAAGGAGTTCATTGAAGGCGAATGGATGCTAATCAAGAAGGCGCACGAACAGGGAAGATTGTACGAGGGACTGAGAACAATGCCTTGGTGCGCGCATTGCGAGACAAACCTTGCAAAGCACGAGCTTGAGTACGAGAACGTCAAGGAAAACTCGATTTTTGTCAAATTCAGGATTAAGGACAAGCCCAATGAATTTCTCGTTATCTGGACAACAACACCTTGGACTATCCCTTTCAATCTCGCAGTTATGGTCAATCCAGACCTTGACTATGTCAGGGTGCAGGTAAAGAATGAGGTGTGGATTATTGCAAAAGCCCTTGCGAACGCAATCGTGCAAGGCATTGCCGGCGAATTTCCAAGGATTCTTGAGGAATTCAAGGGCAACAGGCTTGAGGGCGTTGAGTACCTGCACCCTTTTGAGGACGCCATTTCAGAATACAAGCGCATAAAGTCAGAATCACCGAAAACCCACACTGTTGTTTTGTCATCAGAGTATGTTGATGCAAGCGCTGGCTCTGGCCTGGTGCATTGTGCTCCTGGCTGCGGTCCTGAGGACTATGAGGTCGGCCACAGAAACAAGATTCCCGCATGGAACAACATTGATGAGCACGGCAGGTTCCCTCTCGGGATGGGTGAATTTTCAAACCTGATTGCAAAAAAGGATGACAAAAAGTTTGTTGAGGCATTGAAAAAGAGGTGCGCGCTAATCGCAGAGGCACCTGTTGAGCACGAGTATGCGCATTGCCAGAGGTGCCACAATCCTGTTATTTATCGCACGACAAAACAATGGTTTTTCAGGGTTGAGGACTTGAAGCCCAAAATGCTTGAGTACCACAAGAATTCCAAATGGGTTCCTGAAGCAGCGTGGAATGCATTTGATTCATGGCTCAGGAACTTGAGGGACAACAGCATCACGAAGCAGAATTATTGGGGAACTCCGATGCCCATATGGAAGTGCGCATCCTGCGGTGATTATGATGTCATCAGCACTGTTGCCGAGCTTGAGGAAAAATCAAGAAAGAAAATCGTGGAATTGCACAGGCCCTGGATTGACAGGCACGAGATGCCTTGCAAGTGCGGGGGCAAAAAGCAGAGGATTCCTGACATTCTTGATGTATGGGTTGATGCAGGCACGGTGAGCTGGAACTGCCTTGACTATCCGCACAGGAAAGACCTGTTTGAGCAGTTGTTTCCCGCTGAATTCATCCTTGAAGGAAAGGACCAGGTCAGGGGATGGTTCAACCTGCTGATGGTTGCAGGAGTGCTTGCCCTTGGCAGGCAAAGCTACAAGAATGTTTACATGCACGGGTTTGTTCAGGACGCGCTTGGGAGGAAGATGTCAAAATCCCTTGGAAACTACATTGAGCCAAAGGAAGTGATTGACAAGTACGGCGCAGACACTTTCAGGTTTTATGCAATCGGGGGGGCAAATCCCGCCATTGATTTGAATTACAACCACGAGGATGCAAAGCTCAAGTACAAAAACCTAATCATCCTCTGGAACATCCACAACTACCTCATTGATTTGGCAAGGACAATAGGCAAGAATCCCGCGGACCTTGACCCAAAGGTTATGGAAACCCTGTTCTCGCTGGAGGAGCATTACATTGTTTCAAAGCTTCACAGCACAATCAATGCCGTAACAGAAAGAATGGAAGGTTACCTGATTAACGAGGTTCCTGCGCTTGTCGAGGAATTGTTCCTTGAACTCAGCAGGACTTACGTGCAGCTGGTCAGGGAAAAGGCAGCGGTTGGTTCTGACAATGACAAGGAGGTTGTCTTGTTCACGCTTTATCATGTCCTGCTTGAAACAATGAAATTGTTTGCAATCGTTGCTCCGTTCATCACGGAACAAATGTACCAGAACATTAGGAAGGAATTCAAGCTGCCTGAGGAATCAATACACCTGTTCCAGTGGCCTGTTGCAGATAAGAAAAAGGTGAACAAGGAGCTTGAGCTTGCAATGCAGACTGCAGGCAGGGTCATTGAGGCATCGCTTGCAGCAAGGGAAAAGGCAAGGCTGTCATTGCGCTGGCCTGTAAAAGGCATTTTCGTTGTTAGCGCGAATGACGAATTGCTCAAGCAGGTCAGGATGCTTGAAAGCGTCATAAAGACTCAGACCAATGCTAAGGAAATCATTTCAGGAAAGGAATTTGCACAGGTAAAGGAGCTTGTGAAGGCAAACCATGGTGCAATCGGCAAGACCTTTGGGCACAGGGCTCCGCAAGTGATTGCCAAGATTGCGCAGGAAAGCGACCAAAGCATCATTAAGGCGTTGGCAAAAGACAAGAAAGTCACGCTCAACCTCGGCAATGAAAAGGTTGAGCTTGGCGCTGAGCACTTCATCATTGAAAGGCAGGTTCCAAAACACATTGTCGCGGTAGAGGGCAAGGAATTTGTTGTTTACCTTGACACCACAAGGAACCTGCAGCTTGAGGCAGAAGGATATGCCCGTGAAATAATGAGAAGAGTGCAGGCCTTGAGAAAGGAGGCAGGATTGGACAAGAGGGACCAGATTGTCTGTCTGCTTGAAATGGACAAGGACTTCATCAAAATGCTTGAGCCATGGCTGGATGCAATAAAGGAAAAGGTTGGCGCAAGGACCTTGAAATTGTCTGACCAGCCTCCTGCGAGAAAGCACGCGCACTCAAGCAGTGAAAAAGTCAGGGAAAAGAAATTCTCAGTGCACTTTGACAAGGCATAATAAGTTCTTTAAAATATATTTTGGCAAACAATAATGCTTAAAAGCAAGTTATTTGCTTGCGTGAACCCACAGCGTAACCAATTGATGACAAAAAGAGAGGGATAAAAGAGTGAACAGGACAATTCTTCCAAACCTGATGACCATGGAATATGTACGCGTCAGGAAGTCAACAATGAACGACATAAAAGAACTCCTTAAGAGAAGGGAGCAGAATGACTGGCAAATCCCCGTGGCGATAGTCGGGCTGGTCGTTATTGTTGCAATAGCAGGGCTTGTTCTGGCGCTTTAATCATAAGTAAGATTTTTATACTGCTTAATTTTTGAACAGCGCTATGAGAAAGTCCGCTGTTATTGCAGTGCTGTTCCTTCTTGCCTGCTCAACCGCGGGTTTCGCTGTTGAATGCATTGACTCAGACAAAGGTCCAAGCGAGAAGAACAGGCCTGAACCGTACATTGCTGAAAAGGGCTCTGTCAGCTACGGGCTTTCAGAGAAGTTTGACGAATGCGTGAGCAATGAGGACGGCTATCACAAGGACCCGAGCAATTGGGTTCGCGAGTATTACTGCAAGGACACCCCTGACGGACCCCAGCGCTCTTATTTTGACATTGACTGCACAAAATACGGCTATACCAAATGCCAGGGCGGAAAGTGCATTGGCAAGAACGTGACAAAAACAACTGCCACGCAGGCTGTTGATACAGGTCCGAAGTGCGGCAACAAAAGGGTTGACCCTGGCGAGCAGTGCGACCCTCCTGACAAGATCTGCTATGACAATGCAGGCAACATAGGCATTTGCACTCGCCCTAATGCGCAGGGCTTTGGAGGCTGCCAGTGTAAGACATACAAGGGTGCTGAGAAGACAACAGAACCAGTCCAGAACGCAACTGTCCAGCAGAATGCGACACCGCTTCCTGCCCAGCCAGCGCCTGCGCAGCCAAAAGAAGAACCAAAGGAAGAACCAAAGGAGGAGCCAGAGCCTGCTGCGGTCCCTGCAGAGCGCGCGCCATTACCCACAGAGTTTGAGAACTCAAGAGGGATAAGCGTGACAAGGGGAATCACGAATGCGGTAAAGCGCTTTTTCAGGTGGATATGGGGCTGGTTTGATTAAAATGAGGCTGGTTTTTGGATTGATTCTGGCATTCGCAATCATTTCAGCAACAGCTTCAGCAAGCGTGATTCCTGCAAAATACACAGAGCAGAAGTGCGGAAACGGCATCAGGGAGGGCTACGAGCTTTGCGAGCCGGGCACCGCATATGACATATGCCCTGCAATAGGAAAGCTGCTAAAAATTGCAGTTGTCTGCAATGAACAGACCTGCGACTGCTTGCCCGGCAGGACAGCAAAGGACTGCGGCAACCAGATACGGGAAGGCATTGAGATGTGCGACCCTGGCACAAAAGAGCCCCCTGTTGACTTCTGCCCAAACATTTCCGCAGCAATCGGGCTTCCATTGGTGTGCGACAAGGAAACCTGCGACTGCATCCCTGCAGGAGCGCCTGTGATTCTTTCAACATGCGGCGACAACAAGGTTGAGGGCAATGAGGACTGCGAGAGTGATGATGACTGCCCCAAGGGGAGAACCTGCCAGAACTGCACATGCGTCAGGATTGAGCAGGACCTTAACCTTACCCCAGTGCAGCACAACGTCACGACAGATGATATCCCCATGCCCACGATTGAGGACATAATAAGAAAAGGAGGCAAGACAGAGATCGCGGGCTTTGTGATTGAAGACTATGTCGGCGAGATAATTCCAGAGGAGCTTGCCTATTTTGATGATGAAAAAATCAATTTTTACATAAAAATGAAGGACGGCAATGCGTACGTGGCAAGCGCTGTTACGACAAAGAACGTGGTGCAGGAAGTTCATCCATACGCGCTTAATGACTCATCAATGAGCGTGTGGATTGATGAGGATGCTCTTTCAGCGATAAAGGCTGCTGAGCAGCGCACCCCCTTGATTGTTTCAATGCTTTCTGACGGCAGAATAGGTTACAGGCCGACAGGGTTTTTCAGGAGAATCTGGTTCTGGCTGTTCAGGCCGTATTGACATGAAAAAAACACTTGCCCTGCTCGCAGTGCTTCTTCTCCTTGGCTGCGTCCCTGAGTATCAGGAGGCTGAAAAGGTTCCTGTAAAGGCAGAGATTGTGCCTAAAGAGCTCGTTAATGCCATGAAAGAGCGCGTGATTCCTCCCCCTTACACAAAAGTGTGGCAAACGCGCGGAAAAGAAAAGATTCTCTGGGGTTATGACAAGGAAGGACGACTTGTGCTTCTCAACAGCTCGTCAAAAACAGTTGTGCTTGACTACAACGACGGCCTGCTCACAAGAATTGATGACGGGGTGAAACCAATAAATTTCATTTATGACGCCAACGGAAAGCTTGTGAGTGCAGAAAAAGGGATAAAGAAATGGGTGTTTACCTACACGTCAACAGGCAAGTTGTGGACAATGGAAAATGACGAGAAGCTGACCGTGTACCACGACTCAAAGGGCAGGCTGAGCAGTGTTTCAAGGGATGGCGGCGCAAGCACAGAGTTTTCGTATGACAAGTACAACAGGACTTATTACATGCTGAAGGGGGGTATTGGGACTGACTTCTATTACGACAGCGATGGTAGGCTCAAGCTGATAAAGCGCCAGGACGACAATCTTGTGCTCGCATACTGGAGATATGACTTGCTTTCCTCATTGAGCGGAACAATGTATGGCTTGAAGGAGACAGTCAATTACGGCCCAACAGCAATCACCCTTGTCAGCAATGTCGAGCAGAACGAGTTCACAAGCCAGTATCCTGAAGACGCTGAAGCAAGACTGAAGGCATTCAATACTTTCTTGTTCTGCAAGAGGTTCAGGAAACTGCCTGTCTTGTTTGACGGCCAGAGCTGGGTGTTGTATCATGAATACATGAAAGGTGACATATCAGACTATCTTTTGACAAGCTTTGTTTGTGATTACCTGCCATGATTTATCCACCAAAAGAGGACTCGTTATTGCTTGAGAAATGGGTTAAGAGGCTTGCAAGAGGCAAAGTGCTGGACATGGGCACTGGTTCAGGAATACAGGCGGTTGCTGCTTCAAAAAGGAAATCAGTTAAGTCAGTGCTTGCCGTGGACATAAATCCTGCTGTTGTCAGGCACTGCAGGAAGAACATTGCGAGCAAAAAAATAAGTTGCCTGCAGAGCGACCTGTTTGCCAAAGTCAAGGGTGAATTTGACACAATAGTCTTTAATCCGCCTTATCTGCCCCAAGAGCTTCCAGAGCGCGATGTTGCGCTTGAGGGCGGCAAGAAAGGATGCGAAACAATTGTGCGTTTTCTTGAAAGCGCAAACGCATTCCTTGAAACAAACGGCATTATACTGCTTCTCTTTTCTTCTTTGAGCAACAAAAAACGCATTGAGCAATCCCTCAAAGAGAATCTTTTTGATTTTGAGGAGCTTGACCGATTGCACATTTTCTTTGAGGACTTGTTCGTGTACAAGATTATAAAGTCAAAACTGCTGAGAAGAATTGAAAAGGCGGGGGCAAAACAACTGAAATACTTCGCAAGGGGCAAGAGGAGCTGGGTTTTCAAAGGCAAATACAAGGGAAAAGACTGCGTTGTGAAGGTCAAGCGTCCTGATTCTGTTGCCAATGCTCCTGCAAAAGAGGGAAAAATGCTGAGGGTTGTGAACAAATTAGGGCTTGGTCCAAGACTTTTCCTTGCCTCAAAGGACTTTGTTGTTTACGAGTATGTTCCTGGCAACTACTTGGAGGAAGTATTGGCAGGCGCTACGACAAAGGCTAAAAAAAGGCTGTTCAGGCAGTTGTTCATGCAGGCTTTTGTGCTTGACAATGCAGGGCTTGCAAAGGAGGAAATGCTGAGGCCTTTGAAAAACGCAATTGTCACGCCACGAGGAAAGGTTGTCATGATAGACTTTGAGCGCACGCACAGGACAAAAAAGCCGCATAATGTGACGCAGTTGTGCACTTTTGCAGCCCAGCAAGGAATTGCTCCCTTGGCTGACATAAAGTATTGGGCAATTCATTACAAACATAATCCTGGAAAGGAACGCTTCAGGAGGCTTTTAAAAGGGATATGTTTATAAAGGACAATAAATGAGGCGATGACAGGCGAACTGATATGGCAGGAAACACAGAAGTTCCAGAGTCAAACCTTGAGCGCTTGGCACGAACACTCAGGCCAGAACAAGTAAAGGCGCTTGTGGGCACTTTTTACCAGAACCACGAGCCTGCATTGCTTCTTGGCCCTGATTACGAGTTTGTGATGGCGAACAGGGCTGCAGAATTAAAGCTTGGATACACCAGCGACCAGATATACCTGGACAGCTTGCGCCTACAGCCAGAGGTTTTTAGGAGGCTGCGTAAAATCTGCCAGGACCAGTTTGACAATCAGGGCAAGAAGTTCTTTGAGCTGAAGGGGGTTGCGTACGGCTCAAGCAACAAGGCAACAAGCTTCTTGTTCAACATAAAAGTAAGCAAGATGAGGAGCGGTGGCGCAGTTGTGTACCTGCAAAAGGTTGCCAAGCTGCCTTACAAGCAACAGGAAGGCGACCTCGTTGTTGAAGCGCCAAGGTACATAGACGACCATTGGAACAGGAAAGACCTCTGGCACGGCGAAACGTTTGAGGAAAAACTGAATGCAGCTTACTTGTGCGCCCAGCAAAGAAGAGTTGTCATTAATTTGTCAAAGACAAAAGAAGTTGGTTACTTGCAGGCGCGTGAAATGGCCAAAAAAGTGAGTGAAAGGCATAACATAATTTTACTTAACCCAAAGCCTGAAGTGTATGAACAATTGCACCTGAACGGCGAAGGCGTGCCTGCCGACAGGTTTTACTACAGTATTAATACGACACTGGCGCCTGCCCCAAAACCAGCATGACCGCTTTTTCTGAAAAAGTCTACAAAATCTGCAAGAGAATTCCTAAAGGCAGGGTTTCCACTTACCGCGAGATAGGAAATGCTCTTGGCGGTTATGGGCAAGTATACAGGGCTGTTGGTGTGGCGTTGAAAAACAACCCTTATTCGCCCATTGTTCCGTGCCACAGGATTGTGTGTTCTGATGGAAGGATTGGCGGGTATAAGGGCGCAAAATCAGGCAAAAAGATTGCGCAAAAGATTGCCTTGCTCAAAAAAGAGGGCGTCATTGTGAAAAAAGGAAGAATTGTTAATTTTGAAAAGAAGCTGTACAGGTTTTGCTAATGCCCGATCAACAGTCTTGCTGCCAAGTGTGCTCTTATGTTTTCATTAAGCATTTCAATCTTCATTATCTTGCGCATTGTATCAACCACTTCATAAGGCACTTTTCTGTATATCACCCTTTCGTTATTGTAAATGCAATAGCTTGCTCTTGAGTCTTCATCCCTTGGCTGGCCCGCAGAACCCGGGTTTATGACATAATAATTGCCGGGAACAAGCTTGAGTTCTATGCTCTCGGATTTCCAACAATCTTGTTTTCCTTTTATTGGCACATGATTTAAATCTTGTTTTGCAGGATTCCAACAAAAGGCTTCTGCAACATGTGAGTGGCCGACAAAACAAACCTGCCTTCTTACGCTTCTGAGTGAATCAAAGCACCTGCGGATATTGTTCTCGCCCTCAGGATAGTTGTCAGCGATTGTTGCATAATTGTTTATGCTTGCGCAGGCAATGGCGCCGTGAGGTGGCTTGTTTGGATGCCTTTTTTTCCACATGATGCTGTCATTGTCCTGCATTGCATGACAGAGTGTGCCGTGCACTTCTGCAATGCGTTTTTGTTCCTCGTCAGTGTTTGGCAATTTGACATAAGGCAGTTTTGAGATGTAAACAACAAGGTCTTTTGCTGTTGTATGCAGCAAGTGCCTTGTCCAGAGTATTGATGGGACTGCGTTTATGTTGTAAAGGCTTGTCATTACGCTTTTTGGAATGTAGCAGACGCTTTCCTCGTGGCTTCCTCCTATTACAATACCGCAGTGCTCCCTCACTCGTTGGATGCACTCAACAGGGTCAGGACCATAGCCGACAATGTCTCCCAGGCAGTGGATTTCCTTTATGTCGTGCTTTTGTTCCTGTTCTGAAATGTCATTAAGGACTGCATCAAGGGCTTCAATGTTTGCGTGAATGTCTGAAATTATTGCTATTGCCATGGGTGTCACTGCATACCTCGCAAATAAGTATGACGAGGATATTTTTAAAGAAACCTGTCACCGTTTCTTTTTCTTTGTTTTCTTGACTTCCTTGTCAAGTTTTAGTTCTTCAAGAAGTTCCTTGTACCTGTTTCTTATCGTGACTTCTGTTACTCCTGCAACGTCTGCCACTTCGCGCTGGGTTCTTTTTTCACCGTGCATCAGGGCTGCAACATACAATGAAGCAGCTGCTATTCCTGTGGGCCCTCTTCCAGAAGTGAGTTCTTCGTGTTGTGCTTGCTCAAGGATTTCAACTGCTTTTGATTGTGTTTCTGGCGATAATTTTAGTGAGCTTGCAAACCTTGCTATGTAGTCAGCAGGATTGCTTGGCAGGATTGTTATTCCAAGCTCCCTTGTCACGAAGCGGTATGTTCTTCCTATTTCTTTTTTCTCAATGCTTGATGCCTCTGAGAGCTCATCAAGTGTTCTTGGAACCTCATGGCGCCTGCAGGCAGCATAGAGCGCTCCTGAAACTACTGATTCCATGCTTCTTCCCCTGACTAGTCCGCGCTGGACTGCCAGGGTGTAAATCATTGCTGCTTCTTCCTCGACTGACTTTGGCAGCTTGAGATAGCTTGAAACCCTCTTTAATTCTGCAAGGGCAAGCTTGAGGTTTCTTTCTATTGCTGTTGAAATTCTGTACTGCCATTTTCTGAGCCTGAAGAACTTGTTTCTGTCTTTTGAGCCGAGCTGGAAAAGGTCTGCCTTTTGGCCGACTTCTGTGCCAAGCCCTTGGTCGTACTGCGTGTAAGTCATTGGGGCTCCTGTGCGCCTGTGCCTTTGCTCGCCAGAGCCCTCGCTCTCGAATTCGCGCCATTCTTGGCCGAACTCGACCATCTTGTCTTCAACGACAAGACCGCAGTCCTTGCAGATTATCTCCCCTTTTTCCCTGTTCACGAAGAGGTTTATGCCTCCGCATTCAGGGCATTTTTTGATGTAATACAACCCAGCATTACCCCCACAATACCTCCACATCTGAACTATAATTCACAATGTAGAGGAACTAACACCACAATGTATTTATACCACTCCAAGCAGGCACTTTATAAAGATTTATTTGTTGCAGAATATATTTCTCTGCGAAAGCCTTTTAAGCATTGCGGTTGTTATTGAGGAGCATGGCAGAAATTGTTCCAAAGGAGTTGCTTGAGGTTCTTGCCTGCCCTACAGACAAGGCAGGGCTCAGGGTTGGTAAAGACGAACTAATCTGCACAAAATGTGGCAGGAAATATCCTGTTAAGGATGGCATTCCAATAATGCTGCCTCAGCCGTGAATTAACTTTCCTTTTTCAGCACAACCCATGGCCTGTAGAAGAGCCCTAAAATAAGGTATGCAAGTATCTTCCTGAAGCGGAAATGCAGGGGTGGGTTCTTGACGCGCTTAAACCCGTATTGCTCTGAAACTTCAACAAGCTTGCCGTGAGTCAATATATAAACCTGCCTGTATTTGCGCATTATCGCGTGCATCAATTCCTTGAAATGGCCTTGTTTCCTGAACCTTGGCATTGTATATGCATTGCCAATCTCAATGATTTTGCCCCAGCGTTTTATGCAGCAGAACGAAACTATCGATTTGCTATGATATGCAACATATGTTTTTGGATTAATAAAAAGGGCGAGGATGTCAAGCGTGTTGATGAGCACGTAAGGTATTAGCGACGGAAAATGCCAGAGCCTTCCCACCTTTATGGTCACCCTATCTCGCATAACAATTGGTTATGAAAATGCAAATATTAATGTTTTGGATTGTTTTTGGGTAAGCTTTTTATACGCGTCGTAGCTTGTAAATGATAAACAATTTTTGCCGGCGTCGCATAACCCGGTAGTGCGCCCGCCTTGAGAGCGGGTTCCGCAAGGAATTGCAGGTTCAAATCCTGCCGCCGGCGTTCGAATGTAGTGAGAACGCCAAGCTCGGGCTCGTCAATCGTAATTGACCATTGTCCTGCCGCCGGCGTGTTTTATTATCACTATTAAGTGACATCTATCATAAGTTTTATAAAGCGGTTCTGAGTGGTAGTCCTTATGGACAGCGACAGCAAGTTTGCAAAGACAACGCTGAAGAATATCTGCAGGAGGGATGGTTCTCTTGCCACAAAAGACCCCATTGGCAGGGCAATAACCATTGTTGACAGCGAGCCAATTGGTATTGGAAGCCAAAGGATTGCCTTCAGGGCTCAGCTGGTTTACTCAAAAATTGATGAACAGGGCTACAGGGAATTGTATGTGCCAATGCGCACCCACCAGAATTTGCGCGGGACAAGCCTTGAGGAGTGGCAGGAAGCGAGAAAGGCAGCAGAGCAGGAAGCCAGCGAGATGTCAAAAAGCGGGCTTGAAAAGGAAGTCAGGGATTTTTTTGAGGAAAACGAGCTTATCAATGGCAACCGCGCTATTGCAGTCAGTGTGTCAAAACTTCCTCAGGATATGAACTGGCGCAGCAGTAGGGAGGGTTTTATTCTCGGGCTTTATCATCCCAACCTAACTTATCACTTTACTGCAGGGCTTGTTGAGACCAGCGGGCAGGGTTACATGCTTGTGGAATTGTTTGATGGCTCGCTGGATCCTGAAAAAACAAAGAACTGGGAAGCAAAAACCCACATTAGGGTGATGGAGCAAGTAATCAAGGGCTTGAAGCGATTGCGTGACTTAGGCATTGTCCACCGTGACATAAAGCCAGGTAATTTGTTTGTCAAGAAGCGCACTACCGTCAAGATTGCTGATTATGGAATAATGCGTCCTGAGAATGTGGAGCTTACTAGAACAACAATGGAAGGCAACATCATCGGCACTGCGCCTTACATGAGTCCTGAACAGGCAAGGAACAGCAAGGACGCTACGTGGTTGAGCGACCAGTTCAGTGCTGGCGCGACTTTTTACGAGTTGATTACTGACAGGCTTCCTTTGGGCTTAAAGGATGAAAAAGTGCCTCCGCGCGAAATACTTGTCTCAATTGCCCGTGAGAGGCAGTACAAAATCAAGGGAATTGCTGACGAGCAGGACATCTTGCTTGAGGGGATTGAGAGGATTATTGCTAAAATGATGCAGAACAATCCCCACAAAAGGTATCAAGACTACTCGCTGATTTTGCAGGACTTGGACAGGGTTGAAAGCAGAAAGCTGCCAAGACACGCGCCTGCAGGGCTTGTTGAGTCTGTTTTTATGCCTGCAAAATACACTAATTATCATCACAACAGGCGCGTGAAGATGATTGCTGCAGGAATAATCAGTGCGCTTGCTGCTGGTGGCGCTGCTGCTTATTTTTCAGGACTGCTTGACAGGATTGTACGCTTCCAATGAGCCAGGAATTAGTCGTTTAAGAATGTCTAAGTAGGTTTGCTTGTTTTTCTCAAAGAAATAGATTATTCTCATTATGTTGTGGTCTCTCCAGAATTCAGAATGCCAGCGCCTCCATTGCTTGATTATTTCTTCGTGGTCAAGCTCTCTTCCTGCTTCTGTCTGGCGGTAATAGATTTCCAGATTGATTTCTTCCAATTGGTGTTTTATTTCTTGCGCAGGATCAACAGTCTTGTGCTGTATGAAGAAATGGTTTACTGCAATCTCGAGACAAGCATCATCATTCAGTGAAGGATGTTTCTTTTTTAGTTTTGCTGCCTCGTCGAGAATCATTTCTGAATGTTTTTGTATTTTTTGGGCAAGAGGCACACGTATCCATTCCATCTTGCCTACATTATACTCACTCTCGAGTTCTGCAATTTCTTGGGTTGTCATGATCTAAAGGTTAGGATTCTTCTTTTTTTAAGTTTTCAGCGTGGCAGGCACTACAACAATTATTATTCGCAATCCTTTTATACTCATCATGTTCTTTTGTTGTTATGGAAAAAAAGAGGAATTGGCTTGTGTGGTTTGTCCGCGAATTTGAGCATTTTACTGACCACGCAATTCCTGTGCTTGTCATCCTTCTTGCAATAGTCCTTGTTCTTGAAAATCCGTTCTGGACTCTTGTGCACATTTCTGGGTACGAGCCATGGGTTCAGATTTTTGACGGCGTTATCGTGTTCTTTTTTGTTGTCGATCTTGTGTTCAAGTGGTTCAAGACAAGGAACATCAGGCGTTTTTTCAGGCTTTATTGGATTGACGTTGTTGCTGTCTTTCCTTTTTATCTTGCATTCAGGGCTTATTCAGAGGTTGCTTCGTTTTTCAGGATTGGAGAGGAGGTAGCTGAGAGCGGTCAGAAGCTTGCCCATGAGGCAGTGCTTATTAGGGAAGCAAGAACGTTGAAGGAGGCTGAGGAGCTTGCAAAGCAGGCAAGGATGCTCAGGGAAGCTGAGGAGTTGGGAAAGGAAGCAAGGATTGCGAGGGAGGCAAGGGTTTTTTCCCGTATTGTGCGCCCAATCCAGAACATGTTCAGGATTTTGAAAGGCAGGCTTTATGCCTCCCACAGGGCTCTTGTGGAAATACACGAGCGCCACAAGAGGGAGCACGCAAAGGGTTACTGAACGATTATACCGTCAAGTTCTTTGAGAAGGTCTGTTGCGTAACTGAGTTTTTCTCTTGAATGCGAGTATATCGTCATTATGGGATCTCCCTTGCTGACGTGGTCTCCGCAATGGTGGTGCAAGAGAATTCCCGAGTCCTTGTCCCGTGGTGCTCCTGCCATCCTTGCTATGCGCGAGATTGAGATGTTGTCAATCACGCTTATTGTTCCTGTCTTTGGTGCAAGATATGTGTATTGCAATGGGCAGGGCTTGAGGCTTTCGGGATCTATGTCCTTCCCTCCCTGCGCCCTAACTATTTCCATGAATTTCTGGTATGCCTTTCCGCTGTTTAGGATTTCGGTTGCCAATTGCATTCCTTCTCCTTTTTTTGCTGTTCCTGCAAACTCAAGTGCAATAGCAGCCATTTCAAGGCTTTTTCTTCTCAAATCCTGAGGCGCTCTTGAGTCGTTTTTCAAGACCCAGAGGCAGTCTCTCGCCTCAAGCACAGGACCTATGCCGTTGCCTATCGGTTCTGACCCTTGTGTTATCATTATGCATACGCTTATGCCAAGTTCTCTTCCCAGCCTCTCAAAGTGTCCTTGCAGGTGGACTGCCTGCTTTCTGTCCTCCACTTTTGCCCCTCTTCCGACAGGAATGTCTATTAGGAGGTGCGTTGCGCTCACGCTTGCCTTTTTTGCCATAATTGATGCAAGCATCTGGCCTTCTGCGTCAATGCTTAACGGGTGCTCGACCTTGATTATTCGGTCATCTGCAGGCGCAAGGTTGACAGACCCTCCCCAAATTATGAACCCGCCGACCTCATCAAGAATCTTATAAAGCCTTGATACAGGCAGGGAAACCGGACATAGCACCTCCATGGTGTCTGCCGTGCCTGCAGGCGACGTTATTGCGCGAGAGCTCGTCTTTGGCACTGTGAGCCCTGCCGCAATGAGTATTGGGACAACCACCAATGTTGTCCTGTTGCCAGGCACCCCTCCTATGCAGTGGAGGTCGAAAACCGGTTTTTTTCTTATTTTCAGCTGACTGCCTGTCAGCGCCATTGCCTTTGTCAGGCTGATGATTTCAGAGTCGCTCATGCCGGTAGTGTAGTTTGCCGTGACATAACTTGCGAGCTCAACGTCCGTAAGCCGGTTTTTGTTTATGTCATTGATTATTTCATAGATTTCGTTGTAGGAGAGCTCTTTTCCGTCAAGCTTTTTCTTGATGTAGTTTATGCTTTTCGGCTTTCTCGCAAGGGCTATCTTTACAATGTCGCCGTCTTTCGCGTAGAGCGCGTCAAGGACTTCCTCAAAGCACCCTATCGAGCCTGGTGGCACTGCTTTTTCGCTTTCTGCAATGTCAAGCACTGCAATGGTTTTCCTGAGCCCCTTTCTGATGAATATTCTGTCGTTGTGGTGGAGGTCAAGCATGGATGCGTCTTTTTCATTCAGGATTGCGACCTGGACGTCACCTGTGGCAATGTCCATATCCTTGACTTTTAGCTTCATAGAATTATTCCTCTTCGTATTCGTGGACATAAATGTCAAGGAATACCTTGAATAATGCAAGCACCAATGGTCCTATGATGAATCCCACAACGCCGAAAACAGTAAGCCCGCCAAGCACCCCGATAAGGATAAGCACGGGATGAACCCCTGCCCTGTCACCTATGAGAATTGGCTTGAGCACGTTGTCAATGCCTGAAATTATGAAAAAGCCGTACAGCAAAAGCCCCACTCCTTTCCATATCACTGCGGGGTTTCCCTCCGCAGAGCCGGCAGCTATCAGAAGGATTGCTGCGGGAAGCCAGATTACTGCTGTCCCGACAAACGGCACAAGCGCAAAAAGCGCCATAAGCATTCCCCACAGCAATGGTGATGAAATGCCGAAAACAAGGAATCCTATCCCACCCAGAACCCCCTGAACGACTGCAATAACAAGCGAGCCGTAAATGACCGCCTTTGCGGTTTCCTGCAGTTTTGGGAATATGTGAGCCCTGTGCTTTTTCTTGATCGGCACAAGCCTTTTGATGTACTCAATAAGACCCTCTCCATCTCGAAGAAAATAAAACACCGCAAAGAACGTCACGAACAAGTTCAGGAATATTGATGGCAGAGCAAACACTATTTCACTTAGCTTGGCGATGATGAAGTTAGTAACCCTGCTCACGACATCGCTCAGGTAATACTTGACGTCAGGTTGCTGGACAAATTCCTGCAACTTTCCCTGAAGCCTGCATACCGCGCTCTCTGCGTCCAGGGGACATGCGACGTCAATGATTTCGCCGGTTAGTATTTTCTGCTTTGCGCGGACATACACGTATCTTGCGTCAGGGGCTGCTGACTGGATTATGAGCAACAACGGCCCTATGAAAAGCAGGAGGATAACTGCAGACACTATCAGCGCGCTTATGTTCTTGCGTTTAATGTGCCTGTTGAGCCATGCATAAAGAGGATGGAACACATACGCGACAACCGCGCTTGCAAGTAAGGCATTGATGAATGGTTTTGCAACCCAGAATGTCAGGGCTGCAACGAAAATGAACAAAATAATGAAAAAATACTTGAAAACACCATCCTTCTCAAAAACCTGCACCATCTTTCTTGTTGCGATAGTGCTGTCATGGGTTTATAAATGTTGCTTTAAAAAAGGTTAAGTCAACCCTTTGGTGATAGCCTGTCCGTGCTCATTCGCTTTGATGAGCCCGGCCAGACAGCGGTCAACTGCTGTTGACGAGCCTGTCCGTGCTCATTCGCTTTGATGAGCCCGGCCAGATTCGAACTGGCGACCTCCTCGACGTCAACGAGGCGTTATGCCGCTAAACTACGGGCTCAAATACTGCAAGGTTCCTTCTATTCTCTATTTAAAGATTTTGCAAGTAAAAAATCAGTCAAGCAAGTTTCCCCAATCGCCGTTGTCAACAGACGCTGAGGCGGTTATTTGCGGTCTTTCAACGCGCTGGAACTTGCCGCCCGTGAGCGTCTCCAGGTCCAGCGTCATCTGGATTTCGCGCTCAATGTTCTTGAGCAAGGGCTCATCCCTCATCGTGCAGAAGCTTATGGCATCCCCCTCCTCGCCCGCCCTTCCTGTTCTTCCGATGCGATGTATGTAGTCTTTCGGGTTCTTTGGCAGGTCATAATTGATGACGTGAGTGACGTCGTCAACATGCAACCCTCTCGCGGCAACATCTGTGCAGACGAGAATGTTGAATTTGCCATCCTGGAAGTCCTGCATTATGACATTCCTGCGCAATTGGCTCAGCGCGGAGTGCAAACTTCCGACCTTGAATCCTTTTTTCCTAAGAATCCTGCCCAACGAGTCAGCCCAGCTTTTTGTGTTGCAGAAAATCATTGCTTTCCTAACTTCAGACCTGCGAAGTATCTTCACAAGCGTGTTGAGTTTTTCCTTTTGATCAAGTCCGTAGCATACCTGCCTGATTTTCTTTACTGTTATTTCGTCCTGTTCAAGAATGATTTTTTTTGCGTCAGGCTTCATGCAGTCCTGAGTGAGCATTATTATTTCAGCAGGCATTGTTGCTGAGAAAAGCGCTGTCTGCCTGTTTTTTGGCGTTGCGCTGAGAATCCTGTGAACGTCTTCTATGAAGCCCATGTCAAGCATTCTGTCTGCCTCGTCAAGCACAACCCACCTGAGTTTGGAGAAATCTATTGTTCCGCGTTCCATATGGTCAAGAATCCTGCCTGGAGTTCCGACAACAATCTGCACTCCTTTCCGGAGTTTTTCTATCTGCGGGTTAATGCTTACCCCGCCATAGATCGTGATCGACTTGACGCCTTTGTCAAGCTTCCTGATTTCCTTCTCTGTTTGCAATGCCAATTCTCTTGTCGGCGCAAGAATCAACGCTTGCAATCCTGCAGGGTGCAAGTTCTGCATTATTGGCAGGAGGAATGCTATTGTTTTTCCTGAGCCTGTTTTTGAACGTACTATGATGTCCTTTCCTTCCATCATGACAGGAATGGTTTCTGCCTGGACTTTTGTGGGCTCTGTAATCTGCTGTTTCAGCAATGCCTCTACAAAATGAGGCTTTAAATTCATCTCTGTAAATTTCATTTTCTGTTGCTCCGTAACCAATTTGCTCGGCTACTATCTTCTGTTTTAACAATGACAAAAGATAGACCCGAGAAGAAATCGCTCCTTCTCAAACACACTGCCCGTTGTCTTGCAGTGTGCTACCTTTTGTCTCTGTCACCCTTTAAAATATATACTCCAGTATATAAATGTATCGGTTTGGCTTTAAAAGCATTTATAAACCCCACATGCTCATTCAGGACTATGGAAAAGAGGTTTGATGTAATAGTCATAGGTGCTGGTTCTGTCTGGATAATATCCTCAGAGCTTGCAAGCAGGGGTTTTAAGGTGGCGCTTGTTGAGAAAGACGCTTTCGGAGGCACTTGCTTAAACAGAGGGTGCATTCCAAGCAAGATGCTCCTCCGCAGTGCAGACGTTATGGACGAGATAAAGCGCGCTCAATTGCTTGGCATAAGTGCAAGGGTTGAAGAGGTTGATTGGAAGAAAATCATAAGCAGGGTAAACAGTTTTGTTGATGCAGAAGCAAGAGAATTGGAAAAAAGCAACAAAGCGGATAAAAACATCAAGGTCTACAAGGCGACTGCAAGGTTTGTCGGAAAAAAGAAGCTCAAGGTCGGAAATGACATAATTACTGCTGACAAAATCTTTATTTGCGCAGGAACAAGGCCTTTTATTCCCCTGATTCCCGGGCTGGACGAGGTGAATTACATTACTTCTGATGAGGCAATGAGGCTGAAAAAACAGCCTAAAAGCATGATAATAATAGGTGGTGGATACATTGCTGCAGAACTGGCTCACTTCTTTGGCTCTCTGGGAACAAAAGTAACGATTATTCAGCGCAGTAGCTGGTTGCTCACGAATGAGGATTCTGAGATTGCGCAGGCATTCACTAGAATATTCGCAAAGAAGCACAAGGTCTTGCTTGACACAAACGTGGTTCGTGTTTTCAGGCAGGGCAAAAACATTTCTGTTGAGTGCGAGACAAAAGGAAAAAAGCAAATTGTTTCAGGCGAGCAGCTGTTGGTCGCGACAGGAAGGGTTCCGAACACTGACATTCTTGACGTGGAAAAAACAGGCGTTGCAATGCATAAGCCTGGCTTCATAACAACAAACGCTTTTATGGAGACAAACGTTCCGGGCATTTGGGCTATTGGCGACATTGCAGGCGTGTTTTTGTTCAAGCATTCCGCAAACCTTGAGGCATCATATGCTGTTTTTAATGCCCTTAACCCGAAGCAAAAAATGCCTGTGCCTTATGATGCCATGCCTCACGCAATTTTTTCTTCCCCCCAGATTGCAGGTGTTGGCATGACAGAAGATGAGCTGAAAGAGAAAAAGATTCCTTATGTTGTTGGCAAGTACAAGTATTATGACACTGCTTATGGAAAGTCAATTGAGGACAAGGATGGATTTGTCAAGGCGCTTGTCCACCCCAAGACAGGCGAGATTCTCGGCTGCCACATCCTCGGAAGCGACGCCTCAATCCTTATCCAGGAGGTTGTTGTTGCAATGAAGGCAAAGCTCGGAGTCAATGGAATTCTACAGGCAGTCCACGTTCACCCAGCACTCCCAGAAGTTGTTCAGCGGGCGTTCTCAAGCATAAAATTCTGATGAAGTTTTATAAACATCAGAAACTAACATTATTGCATGAATGAGCAGAGGCGGATTTCCATCAAGGACTGGCTTGAGACAGCTCCTGAGCCAATAAAGTACTGCATTATTGATGACAAGGCGTTTCTTGATGAAGGCACTGGCAAGTGCATAACAGACAAGTTCTGCCCTTACAGGCTTGCGAACAATATTTGCAGGAGGCACACCCAGAAGCCGACAGGCGAAACAAGGGTGGTGATGGCGTCTGAACCCAAACAGGGAGTAACGATTGATGACTGCGCAAATAATGGACAGCAGTTTTACCGCAATGGGGTATGCATTGCAGAACCTGCCTGCAGGTTCAAGACAGTGCTCACGTTCAGGGTTTCAAGCGACCCTTCAAGGAAATACTCAAAGTGCCTTAAGTATTATCCGACTGCAATGTGCGCCAGCGGGAAAAAATTCATGTTCCATAACGGCGTGTGCCTTGCAACAGGATTCCTTGAATGCCAGTACCAGTGGAAGGAAATAACAACTGCAGTCGGGGAAGAGGGCAACAGAGAACTGGCTTATTGTTGCAAGTTCAACAAGTTCGAGTGAGTTCTGCAGGCTCCTTGACATAAGATGTATATACAAAGGATTAAGAAATTCCGAATGCTTGTTCTGCATTCTGTGAAACACGAAGCGTGCTTTCAATACAAAGACAAAACACAATTAGTAACCCCTATTGAGTGGTAAAAATGGAAAGCTTTATAAGCGCTAACACAATGTCATTGTCTGAAGAGGAGTGTGACGGACTGGCAAAAGTGCTCAATGCAATTGAGTCAGCCCGCCAGACTATTCGGGGGTAAACAATCACTATGTTGAGCTTGCCAAGAAATTTGCAAGAGACGCGTTCAGGGCTCTTGTCCTGCACCAACAACCAGAAAGACCCTGGCTTGAGAACCACCCTGACCTCTCAGCATTCCAGGGTGCATACTCAAGGGCAGTGCAGCGCACCTTGAAAGCCATTTCAGGACTAACAGGAAATGCTATGGGGTCAACTTCAACAGCGTGCTCAGGCACTACCAGCACTCAATCCCGGGTTTTGTCACAGTCTTCCCAATCATTGAAGAACCAACAGAGAAAAGGCCGCTTGAGGACGCGCTTGGCAAGGCATATGACCAGCTTCCTGGTTTTGTTCGCGTCCAAGGAACAGGCAGCCACAGCGGAGGAAGCACAGGCAAGCCCAGCAGTAAAAGACAAAAGTCACTGGAGGAGCAGGGGGAAGAAGAGAACATAAAGCGCCAAAACCACTGCAGGATGGCGCAAGCAGTGCTTGATTAAGTCGATTCTTTTTTTGTTAAGACTGGTTTGGATTTTTATCATTTTTTAATACAAAATGGCAGGTATTGATAGGTCCTGCAAGAATCTGGTGGCAAACACCGCTATGCAAGAAGTGAGAGTGACTGCACAGATTTTTAAGTGTGGAGCGATGATGTGTTTCTGTATGAATGCATTTCCTAACCTTAAATACGTGTATGGGACTGATGCAAGGTCGCCAAACCTTGACATTTCAATCAAATGCACAAACCGCTGTGTTTTTTGCTCGAGGCGTGAAAACTCAGGCAGATTCTTGTATCACAGAAATTTGAATTATGGGGAAGAAGAGCCTGACAAAAAGCAGGTAATGGAAGAAATTAAGAGGGCAATTGATTGTAATCCTGTGAGTGAAGTCTGGATAACAGGGCTTGGGGAACCTTTGTTAAGGCTGGAAGACGCAGTGCTGGACTTAATTCCAAGAATAAAGGGTTATGATCCTCGCGTGAGGGTGGGCATAATAACAAATGGTCATGCAGGAATGGTTTTTGAGAAAAAAGGTGGAAGCGATTATGTCGCGCAAAGCCTCAAAAAAGCAGGTCTGTGGCGAATAATTGTGAGCCTAAATGCTGAAACTGCAGAAAAATACGGCAGATTATGCGTTCCTGATGGGCGTATGCTTGGGAACAGGACGGTTGAGCAAATATATGAGGGAATAACAGATTTCATAATTAGTTGCAAGAATGCAAAACTGGAAACAAGGGTTTCAATCGTTGACAAATTGCCGCCTGACCTGATTGATGCGCAATACCATCCTGATGTTAATGCCTGCAGGGAATTGGTCAGAAAGCTTTTGGGAATGGACGCCCTCAACGTAATACCCTTTGCATGTTCAAGAAAGTTCTGGTAAAATAAAAAAAGCGCCAGCGCAGGGGCAGTGGAAACCGGCTACAATTGACTGAGTCCGATTTTATTTTTGGATTGGTTTGGAGTTTTTTATTTCCCTTTTCAATGCAAAGAACAAAGGTATTGACATAAGCTCAATGCAGACTAATGCTGATATCATCAAAGTGATGGAAATATCGTATAGGTATCCTGCAAGAAAGCTGCCGGCAAACAATGCCAGCCCATAGGTTATGTTGAAAATGCCGTAAGCCGTGCCGCGTTTGGTTATGGGTGTCAAGTCTGCAATTGCTGCCTTCATTATTGTTTCGTGGCTGCCCATCACTACACCCCACAAGAATACGGCTATCCATATGAATGCCTTGTTTTGCGAGAAAGCAAATGGTAAAAGAACGGCAGTGATTATTGGCATAAACAACAGGACTAACAGCCCCGCACGCTCATTTTTATGTTTTAGTTTCAGATTATCGTACATTTTTCCCACAATTATTCCGCACACGGCATCCACAATCATTGCAATGGCATAAAAGAATGGTATTTGGGCGTCTGGCACGATTCTGTTCGTTTTCAAGTGATAGCCCATGATTGCGAAGCTGATGAAACCGGCTGCGGTAAAAAATGCAAAAAGAGAATACAGCCAGAAGACTTTTGACAGTCCTGCGGATTTCTTTTTCTTTGTTATTGCTTCTTCAAGCTTGCTGGGGGTTCTGAACTTCAGGAAAGTTGCGAACAGGACAAGCAAAAGCAGAATGAATGGTATCCAGAGCAGAGCAAAACCTTGCTGGTATTCAGAAACTGTTTTTTGCGCAGGTCCCAAGTAAATGAAGAAAAAAGTGAATGCCAAGGGCCCGATTACTGCGCCGATCTGGTCAAGAAATTCAGAGATTCCAAACCCAAGCCCGGTTCCTACCTGTTTGGCTGCGTGGGAAACCAACGTGTCTTTTGCAGGGCCTCTTAAGCCCTTTCCAATTCTTTCAAGAATCAGGAAAACTGCTGCCAACTGCCAATAGTCTGACAATGCCAATAATGGGACAGATATGAGCAAACCATAACCCAGTATTGTGAAAAACCAGTGCGCTTTTGTTTTGTCAGAAAAATATCCCGAAACCAGCCTGATTGCGTATCCTAACAATTCCCCAACACCCACAACAAAACCAAGAATTGCCGCATTAGCCCCCAATGTTCTTAGAAATGGTCCATTGACGCTTCTTGCCCCCTCATAAATAATGTCTCCAAGCAGGCTTATTATGCCAAAAAGAAGCAATAGAATAATCGCATTCCTTTTGTTCTCACTAAAATTACTGAAATGATTTTTAATCATATCCCTTTGTTTCAATTGATTCATATTTAAATTTGCCTTAAAAACCGGCGAGTAAACGCACAACAAGGGTGTTCTCTTCAAGAAGAAACCAACATTCCCGCAGTCGGGCGGCGGCAAATCGGCTACAGACAGGCTGCTAAACAAATTACTTCTTTTCCAGCAAATTGCACTCGCAGCGTCTTAAAACGAAATATTTATAAATATTGATGTTTGTCAATATGTCAAGCGAGGTGATTGCGATGAAAGTGCTTAAGTTTGGCGCTGAATGGTGCTCTGGCTGCGTGGTTATGAGGCCCAGGTGGCAGGAGATTGAAAAAGAAAACCCGTGGCTAAAGACAGAATATCATGATTATGACAAGGACAAGGAAGCAGTCAAGAAATGGAAGATTGACAAGAACCTGCCAACTTTTGTTTTCCTTGACAAGAACAACAAGGAAATACTGAGGCTTCATGGCGAGCCCTCAAAAGAGGAACTGCTGAGAATAATTAACGAAAACAAGGACAAGTGATGCGATGAGGAAAATCGTTTGTTTTGTTTTATTGGGGTTGTTATTCCTGTCAGCAATTCCTGTTTTTGCGCAGGAAAATGATGATGAAGTAAATATTTATCTGTTCTGGACTGATGGATGCCCGCATTGCAGTGCAGAAAAGGCATTTCTGGAAAAGCTTGCACAAAAATATCCTGGCTTAAACGTGCACTTGCTTGAAATATCAGACAGGAAGAATGCTGAATTGTTGGGAAGAATTGCGAAAGAGTTTGGTGTTGAGGTTTCAGGAGTGCCTTTCACAGTAGTTGGAGAACAATACTTTATAGGCTGGCTTAGTGAGGAAACAACTGGCAAGGCTGTTGAGGATGCTGTCCTTTGCGTGATTGCAAACCACTGCCCTGACAAAGTCAGCGGATTAGTTACGCAAATAACCCCTGAAGAACAGCCTTTGAAGAAAAAGGCAATTCCTGAAAAATTAAGCTTCCCGCTAATAGGAGAGATTGAAACAAAGAATCTTTCATTGCCTGTGTTGACTTTGCTTATTGCTTTTCTTGACGGCTTTAATCCCTGCGCGATGTGGGTTTTGCTGTTCCTTGTTTCTTTGCTTTTTGGAATGCACGAAAAAAGGAAGATGTGGCTCTTTGGCTCAATATTCCTTGCGGTTTCTGCACTTGTTTATTTTATGTTCATGGCTGCGTGGCTTAACCTGTTCATTTTTTTGGGTTTTGTTTTTTGGGTGAGGCTTGGAATTGGTGGTGTTGCATTGTATTCAGGATATTCCAACCTGAAGGAATACATCACAAACCCTTATGGTGGCTGCAAGGTTGTTGGCGAGAAGAAAAGGCAGAAGGTTTTTGAAAGCCTGAAAAGGATAATTCAGGAGAAAAAATTGATTTTTGCAATTGTCGGGCTTGTCCTGCTGGCTTTTGCAGTCAATCTTGTAGAGCTTGTCTGCTCGCTTGGCCTGCCTGCAGTTTACACGCAGATTCTTTCACTAAGCAACCTTAGCACGTGGCAGTATTATGCATACCTTGTATTCTATGTCCTCGTATTCATACTGCCTGCGTTCGTGGTGTTTTTTATTGCTGCCACAACACTGCACATTACTGCAATTTCCACAAAGTATGGCAGGCTCTGCCACCTTGTCGGTGGAATAATAATGCTGGTTATTGGACTGCTGATGATTTTCAAGCCTGAATGGCTGATGTTCGGATGACCCTTGCGAAAACAAGCGTATTGGGATTGTTGAAAGCATTGTCTGATGAGACTCGGCTTAAAATAATTGAGTTGCTGCTTGACGGCAAGAAGTGTGTTTGCGAGATTTTTCCCCGCGTCAACAAAACCCAGTCAACAGTCTCTATTCATCTTGGAAAGCTTGAAAAGGCAGGCATTCTAGAATCAAAAAGAATAGGCAAGAAAATATTTTATGGCATAAAGGATTCAAGAGTTTGTGATATTTTCAAGGCAGTGGGTCATCCAAGAGGAAAAATCCTGAAAGAAACCTGCTGTATGCGCGGAGGATGCAAAAATGGAAGAACAAAACAAAACTGAGGAAGAATCAAAGGAATGTGCAGAGCCCTGTTGCGCCTGTTCACCGGAGTGTAAGCCAAAACCGAAAAAAACAGAGTTCAAATGCGGTTGTGGAGGCGATTGTTAAAATGATTATCAGCATATTAGGAACAGGGTGCCCGAAATGCAAGGAATTGGAGGCAAATGCCAGAAAGGCAGTGGAGGAATTAAAGATAAAAGCGGAGATTGAGAAAGTGACTGATGTTGGTGAGATTGTTGATTACGGCGTCATGTCCACTCCCGCAATAGTCATTGACGGCGAAGTCAAGGCTTCTGGCAGGATACCAACTGTTGAGGAGATTAAAGAGTGGCTGAAATGAGCAAGCTTTACTTTGTTTTGGCTGTTTTGGCATTGCTTGTTGCGGGCTGCTCAGGCGGTTCGCAAATCAGCGAAAGCGCTGTTGCAGATGCAGAGCACCCTGTTAAAAAGCTCGAGGTTTATCATTTTCACGGGACACACCAGTGCTATTCGTGCATAACTGTTGGTGATTATGCAGAAGAGACTGTGAAGACTTATTTTGCTGATGAGCTCGCGTCGGGAAAGATTGTTTTTGGTCACATTAATGGTGAACTGCCTGAAAACAGGGACTTGGTAGTCAAATACGGTGTTACGAGCGCATCATTGTGGCTGGGAACATACACAAAAGACGGCAATTTCTCTGCAGAACAAAATACCAATGTATGGTACAAAATAAGCAACAAGCAGGAATACATGAACTATCTTAAGGGTGTTATTGAGCAAAAACTGGCAGGAAAATAATATGGGCTTGATGGGTTTTATGGAAGCAATGGGCACAAGCAGCATTCCTGTAATTGCCGCTTTTTTTATAGGGCTGATGACTGCAATAAGCCCGTGCCCTCTTGCAACTAACATAACCGCGATTGCTTATGCGTCAAAAAGGATTGGCAACAGCAGGCATACTTTGGCTGTTGGCTTGTTTTACACGCTGGGCAGAATGTTCACTTACGTGGCGCTGGCTTCGCTGATAGTCTGGGTTGGGATTAATACCCAGGTGATTTCCCTGTTTTTGCAAAAGTACGGTGAAAAAGCAGTTGGTCCGCTGCTTATCCTGATAGGGCTGGTAATGCTTGACATAATCAAGTTCAGGTTTTTAAGGGAGAACAGGCATGTTGCAATGCTTAAGGAAAAGCTCGCAAACAGCGGGCTTCTGGGCGCATTTTTGTTAGGTGTGATATTTGCCCTGGCATTTTGCCCTTTCAGCGCTGTTTTGTTCTTTGGCATGCTTATTCCTATTGCCTTGAAAGCAGGTGACGGCCTGGTAATACCTGCTGTTTTTGCTTTTGCAACAGGGCTTCCTGTGATATTGTTCTCATTTTTGCTTGTGTACAGTGTTTCAAGGCTTGGTGCAGTAATGAACAAGGTGCAGGTTTTTGAGAAATGGACAAGAAAAACAGTTTCTGTTGTTTTTTTGGGTATAGGTATTTATTACACAATCATAATGTTTTAGGGTGAAAAAAATGGAAAAGAAAGACTTAAGCATGATGGTGTGGATTGCAGTGGTATTTGCAATTTTGTACTTTGTGCCCTCAAATACTGACTGGTTCAGGACGTCAGTGCTTTCTGCTTTTGACCTGCTTCATGATTATGCAAAAAAGCATGTTCTCACTTGTCTTGTTCCTGCGCTTTTTATTGCAGGCGCCATTGCAGTATTCATTCAGAAAGAAAGAGTAATGAAATACCTCGGTCATGAGGCCAAGAAATATGTTTCTTATGGTGTTGCTTCTGTTTCTGGCGCGATTCTTGCAGTGTGTTCTTGCACCATTCTTCCTTTGTTTGCAGGGATTCGCAAGAGAGGGGCTGGTTTGGGTCCGGCAATCACGTTCTTGTTTGCAGGTCCCGCGATTAATATTGCTGCAATTTTTCTCACGATGAATGTTTTAGGAGTGAAAATTGGGGTGGCAAGGGTAGTTTCTGCAATTGCTTTGTCAATCATTGTGGGCATCACAATGCAGGCAATCTTCAGGGAAAAGCCTGAAAGGGAAAAGCTTGTAATTCAGGAAACAGAGGAGTCAAGGATGTCAAATATTGTTCTGGTTGTTTTTTTCGGGCTGATGCTTAGCGTGCTTGTGGTTAATGGGGTGCAAATAAGCCAGATGCTGAAGTATTCGCTTATGCTGGTTTTCACACTGGGTGTTGTGGGTCTTGTTTTGTGGAAGTTCAGGGACCATGTTGTCAAGAAATGGATTGAGGAAACATGGAATTTTTCAAAAATGCTTATTCCCTTGCTTTTTATCGGCGTGTTTATTGCCGGTTTCATAATGCCAATAATCCCCCAAAGTGTGATTGAGCAGTTTGTTGGACAAAACACGCTTTTGGGAAATCTTGTTGCATCAGTTTTTGGGGCGTTTATGTATTTCTCAACGCTGACAGAAATTCCAATCCTGCAGGCATTGATTGCAAAAGGAATGTCTTCTGGTCCTGCTCTTGCATTGCTTCTTTCAGGACCAAGCCTAAGTTTGCCAAACATGCTAGTAATCCGGAAAGTTCTGGGAACCACTAAAACAATTGTTTATGTTGCTCTCGTGATTGTTTATTCGACACTCGCAGGACTTGTGTTCGGCTGGATTGCATAAAAAACGCCCGCGCCGGGATTTGAACCCGGGTCGGGACCGCGACAGGGTCCCATCCTAGGCCGCTAGACTACACGGGCATTAGTTCTGACGAAGAAATGAATGCTTTTTAAACCTTTTGTGCCAAAAAAGGAATAAAACAAATAATGCTGATAACGCGGACTGCCGTCCGAGACACGTAACGATAGGTCATTGCAATTCTATTAATTACGACGAACTCGCAAGGCTGAATAGAATTCGCCTTGCAGAGTGAGGAGCGTCTTGATGCGAGCGTAGCGAGCCGCAAAGGAGTTTGCTGCTTTGACTTCACGTGTTTTTATTTATGGAATTTCTGGTAAACTACTTCTTCCGGCTTTACCATGTTGTGGATGAGCCAGTTGTAGCTGATGACGTCTGTTTTTTCGCCTTCCTTGATTTCTATCTTTATTGGCAGGCCTGTTTTTGAGTCAAGGCGGAGTATTACAATGCTTGGCCCCTCCTGGAAGTGTAGGACAGGATTTACGAGCCTCCACCCTGTTGGCTCCCTGATGTACTGGTCTGTTGTTTCTGCAAGTATTGGTTGCGCGTGCGAGAATCGCGTGAGCCAGTCTTCTGGCAGGTAGGGGTTGTACTGGTCGTAAGGAAGGCTTATTGGCACGTCAATGAGTTTTGCGCAGGCGCTCCTGTCAGGGTCAAACTCGCCCATTATTTCCTTTTCCCTTCTTGGGTCGCAGTAGCCGACTGCTTCTTTTGAGGCGCGGTCAATGTAAATGTCTGTTATTGCAACAGGGATTGTGTTGTTTATTTTTATGCTTGGCCTTTCAATCTTTTCCAGCTTTACTCTTGCCAGTTGTCCGCGAACAAGGTATTGTGTCTTGCCCTTGAATGCTGAATAGCTTGTTATGTTCTGCCTGAGCTTCAGCAGGGCGTCGGAAATGTGGCTGCCTGGCGGCATTTGCGGAATAATGGTCTTGTTTATTCGTGGCAAGGTCCTGTTTTCATACCTGTCGCATATTTGGTTTGGTTCTGAGTCAAGGCAGCAGTCTCCTGGCTCATACTCATAATATGGCGGCTTGCATTCTGATACTGTAAGGTTTTGCTGCGGAATAATGACTGGCTGGCATGCAATAAGGACGATTAATGCCAAAAAGACAGCAATCGTGCGCATAGGACTGCCTGTTTTTGCGGGCTTGCTAATAAAGGTTGCGCTGGCAATCACCGCCTTAACTGCGCAATTATGTCAGTCACGTTGATTGTCATGTTTTTTGCGGGCTCTTCGAGCTGTGCAATCACTTGTGCAAGCTCGTTCAGCTTGAAATCGCAGGTGCTGAGCACTGCTGTTGCGTTTGCAAGCATTTCACCGCACCCGCTGAGCCTTGCAGTGCATTCCGCAAGCAATTCCCGCGCATTGGGCTGTACTGGGCAGCCCTCAAGCGTGTCAGAAACAGTGTTGTCATAGCACTGGTATTTTGTCACAGTCACTATTTTCTCTGTGGCGCAGGCGCTTAACAAAACAAGCAAAACAACCAAGACCAAAAATGCAGTTCTCAATGTCTCACCAGCCCTGCCCGAATTCTGCACTACTATTTATGCTTATGGTTTTTGCACGATGAATTCAATGTTTTTTCCAAGTATGTTTCCTTTTTTGATGATAAAGCCTTGTTTTTTCAGCAGTTTTCTCAGTTCCCAGCAAGTGAAGAAGTAATAATAGCGCTGGATTGTTTGTTTTGGCAATTTCCACGGCACCATTTGTTCTTTTTTGCCAAGAATGAAGCGTGGTTGGAGCTTGTTCCAGACCGCAATTCCTGCCATGCCTGCCGGCTTGAGTACTCTTTTGATTTCTGATAAAGCCTTTTCGTGGTCTTTTGGCTTCAGGTGGTGCAGAACAGCAAGGCAAATCACGTAATCAAAGCTTTTGTCAGGAAAAGGCAGTTTTGTTGCACTTGCGTAGAGTAGTTTTGCTTGAGGAAGTCTTTGTTTTGCTATTTTTATGAGTTCTTTGCTTGAGTCGATTCCGTAACACTTGAATCCTTTTTCCATGAAGGGTTTTAGGTTTCTTGCGTTTCCGCAGCCAATGTCAAGGATTTTGCCGGGCTTCCACGTGCTTGCAAGCCTGACTGCAAATTCTACCGGCTTTTGCCTGTGCCTGTCCCATTCTTTTGCTATCTTGTCCCATTCGTTTGGCATAGCAAAGTGATTGTTCAGCATGTTTATAAAATAAGCCCTTTCAGAATTGGGTAAATCCCCGCAAGCCCGTAAGGACCAGGTCTGGTGTTACTCCTTTGGCTGTTGTGGCTATGCCTTATCCCTGCCCGCACGGAAGGTGCATTTATTGCCCTAAAGGCAACACTGCGCCGCAGAGTTATCTTGATGAGAGTCCTGCTATTAAGCGCGTTTCTGGAATGAATCATGATTCTAATAAGCAGGTGCGTTCACGGCTTGAGATGTTTAAAGGAATGGGTCATCCGACCAGTAAGATTGAGCTTATTTTCATCGGAGGAACTTTTTTGGCATATCCTGAGGAGTATCAGGAAAAGTTTGTGAAAGGGTGCTTTGATGCGCTTAATGGCTTTGAAGGCGCAACTCTTGAGGAGGCAAAGAAAGCAAATGAGACTGCAAGTCACAGGTGTGTTGCTTTGTGCATTGAGACAAGGCCTGACTGGGCATTACCTGAGCATATTGACAGTGCTTTGCGTTTTGGTGCTACAAGGATTGAGCTTGGAGTGCAGATGCCTGATGACGAAATTTACAGGAAAATAGCGCGCGGACATACTGTAAAGCACGTTATTGAGGCAACAAAGTATTTGAAAGATGCAGGATTCAAGGTCGGCTATCACATAATGACAGGCTTGCCTGGCAGTTCGCCTGAAAAAGACTTGGAATTGTTTACGAAATTGTTTGAAAATCCTGATTTTCGTCCTGACCAATTAAAGATTTATCCGTGTCAGGTCATGGAAGGCACTCCTTTGGCAGAATTGTGGAAAAAAGGAGAGTATTCTGCTTATGAAGAGCCTGTTTTGATTGAGTTATTGGCAAGAATGAAGCAGGTTATTCCACCTTATTGCAGGGTTATGCGCATGATGCGACAATTCCATCCAAAAAACGTTTTGGCAGGAAATTACAAGAGCGACTTAAGGGAAGATGCAAAGGCATGGTTGACTGCAAGAGGGCTGAAGTGTTCTTGCATCAGGTGCAGGGAAGTTGGCTTTCAAAAAGGAAAAGTGAAAGATGATGTCAAAATTAATGTTCTTGAGTATGAAGCAAGCAATGGAAGGGAGTTTTTCATTCAGGCAGTTAATTCTGACAATGTTTGTTTTGGCTTGTGCAGGTGCAGGATTCCCTCAAACCCATGGCGTCCTGAAATAACAAAACAAACTTTGCTGGTACGAGAACTTCATATTTATGGCAAGGAAACCGAGCTTAACGAGGAGGCAAAGTCAGTCCAGCATAGAGGGCTTGGAAAACAACTGATGCAGAAAGCAGAGGAACTGGCAAAAGCAAACAAGTGCAGCAGAATTGCAGTTATTTCCGGCGTTGGAGTCAGGGAGTATTACAGAAAATTAGGTTATGAACTTGAAGGAGAATACATGGTTAAGAAATTCTGAAGAATAAAAAAATATCCCCGCGGCCGGATTCCTTCGAGAGCTTTGCTCGAGAAGGTCCGGGAACGAAGTGACCGGATGTTCAAATCCGGTGAGAAATAATGTTGCAAGGGCGTTTAAGCCCCTGCAAATAATCCCCGCGGCCGGATTCCTTCGAGAGCTTTGCTCGAGAAGGTCCGGGAACGAAGTGACCGGATGTTCAAATCCGGTGAGAAATAATGTTGCAAGGGCGTTTAAGCCCCTGCAAATAATCCCCGCGG
>JAWCLR010000007.1:0-15548 GCA_038850615.1 Candidatus Woesearchaeota archaeon
ATTTTTGTGCTCATCACATCGTCAAAATAATTGATTCCTGTGTACAATATTTGAGACATGTACGGTTTTTCATCTGGCTTGTCAGGCGTTGTTGACAAAAACAGCAAACTCAATAACAGCAGTAACAACGCAAGACAGGCAAGAACCCCAAAACACAGTTGGCTTATTGTCTTTTTCTTAAAAAGGTGTGGTTTATTGCTGATTAATTCGTACACGAACACAAGGAAAAGTCCGGGAAGCATCCACAAAAAAGTCAGTTTGGTCCAGACTCCCAAAAAAACCGCCAAGCCAATGAGGGCAGCATATTTTATTTTGCAAGTCTTTAGCCATTTATTCAACAAAAAGACAATGGCAAAAACGCCAAGGCACTGCAGGCCGACATTGCCTGTATCAACGATGTGCTGGAAAAAATACGGAAAAAACAATACCAACCCCAAAAAGGCATATTCAGCCCTTAGCCTAAACATTTTTGAAATCAGCAAAGCCTGCAATAAAAGAAAAACAAGCCCCAAAAACCTTACTGAATTCGGGCTTTTCCACACCAAAAACAAAGGGTAATACACCAATGACGTAAGACTGCCCATGTACGCATTTTCGCGCAAAGGCAACACAATGCCTGTATTTATGAAATCAAGGTCGTAGCCGTGGCAGTCCTCTTTAAACGTGTTTAATGAATTATTCTCGTAATGGAGGCACATAATCCTGCGGTACATTGAAAACTCATCCATGTTGTAAGGAACAAATTCAGAAAAAACAAGAACAATAGATACTGCAGCAATTAAGAAAAAGAGCGCCTTTAACAACCCTTGCATTCTTTTCTTAGGAGGCATTCTTGCTTGCGCTTAACTGATTGTTCATATAAACTTAATCTTTTCTTTTTTTTGTCTTCTATTTTTTCCGGTAAAACAAATAATATTCACAAATGAGGGAAAACATGTTCAGTATGAAGAAGAAGGCATACACAGTAGTGCTTCTGATAAGCCTTGAACTGCCATATTTTCTCATCTTAAAGTGCGAGGGAATTTCTGCAATCCGCCAGCCTTCTCTTGATGCGCGCACAATCATTTCCTGAGTGTAGGTCTTTTTGCCTTCAGGAAGAATGTTTTTGACAAGTTCGCTACGAATTGCTCGAAAACCGGTTTGCGTGTCAGACAGTCTTGTTCCTGCAACAATGTTTGTTATGAAAGTGCAGAGCTTGTTTCCAAGACGCTTTAACAATGGCAGATTATTCATGCCTTCCCCCAAACGCGAAGCAATAACCATATCTGCCCTGCATTCAAGCACTGGCCTTAACAGTTTTGGAATGTCAGAAGCATCGTACTGGCCGTCAGCATCTATCTGGACAACAACATCCGCGTTGCGCCTGATTGCTTCGATGTAGCCGCGCCTCATTGTCCTGCACAGACCGATTTGCGAATTGTTTGATATCACGACCGCCCCTTCCTCTGCTGCATTTATGGCCGTGTTATCAACAGAGCCATCATCAATTACCAATACTTCATCAGAGTATTGCTTTACTTCCCTCACTACCTGCGCTATTGTTTTTTCCTCATTGTGCGCAGGAATGATTGTTATGATCTTTTTTTTGGGCATTTTTGCTTTTTTGTTAATTCATCCCGGCAGTAACAAGCACAACACCAATCACAATAAGTAATACCCCAATCCATTTTATTCTTGTCATTTTTTCCTTGAGGAATGCTGACGCAAAAACGCAGGACCAAATGTAAGTCAATGAGTTCACAGGATAAAGCACGCTAAGCTCGCCGAACCTTAACGCAACAATGTTCATGCTTGCGGACAAGATGTCCATTGCGATTCCTGCAATCACGCCCCAATTCATTAACAACAATGACGGCTTCCTGACAAGCATGAAGGGATTAAGCGTGAATTTCTTGGCACCTTTTTTAAGGAATGTCGGTGAAAGGCCTGAAAATATTGACGAAGCAACAACAATCAACGGCGCAAACCAGGCAGTGCTCATGCTATCACTTCGCCGTGCTTGTGGCTTCCCCTGCTCAGGATGATTGCGCCTGCAATAATGCAGAAAATGCCTGCCCATTTCAGGACTGTCAACGGCTCGCCAAAGAAAACATAGGCGAAAATATTGACCCAGATGTAATTTGTTGCAAAAACAGGAAAAAGTATTGACACTTCGCCTTTTTTGAACAAATAAATCAGGACTGCGGCAGCAATCGCGTGCAGGACAAAACCCCCGAATATTTCATAGATTGCAGGAAACAATGGCCACTGGTTTGCGCCAAACTTCCACAAGACCTTTCCTGAGGAAGTCAGCAAAGTGCACAAGACAACAATGCCCATTGCCGCAAGGATTGGAATCCCTTTTTTTCTCATCTTACATTCCTATCGTGAATATGTTTCTTGGAAACCAGAAAATGAACCAGGCAAGCACCCCAATGGAATACGTTATTATTGCTGAGCGCGGAAGCCTTGCAAGAAAGGTTGCGTTAATAATGCAAATGCTTGGAATCATCAAAAGCATGTAAAACGGGTAAGTAATGCGGGATGCTGCCAATACAATGTATGCAAGGAACACAAAGCCCGCAACCAGCAGGTTAAGCAGCTCAAGAGGCTCTTTTTTCAGCGCATTTGCAAAAGCATAAGGCAAAGCAAGCCATACCAAAAGCAGGACAACAAGGTTTGGCTGGGCATAATACTGCGCAAAAGACCTCTTATGGTCGCCAACACGGACTGTTGTCAAAAAATAAGGGTCAGGAATAAAGCCTGAAAACCACCTCACAGGATGCACCACGTCTGAAAACCTTGGCGCCTCAATTGCCTGATTGTGCCTGACCATGCGCGCAATATGGTGGAATGGCGTTGGAAACGCGTCATAAGTCAGGTCATACGCATTCATTCCAACAAGGAACACGATTATCGCGGTCAGGCCAACAGACAAGCAAACCTTCAATCCTGCCTTAAACGCATCCTTTGACACCAGTTTTGGCTGCAAGAACATTGCATAAAGCACAATTGCAGGAATGACAAGCAGCACAGTTTCCTTTGACAAAAGCCCAAGCCCAAATGCAATCCCTGACAGCACCTGCCTACCACGCACAAACAAGTAAATGCCGAGAATTGCAAAAAACACCGCAATAATGTCAAGCAAAGCAATGGATGAATGAGTGAACCACAATGATTCAAAAGAAAGCAAGAAAGCAGCAAGAAGGGCTGTTTTTTCATCGCGCAACCTGCGCACAACCAAATAAACCAGCGCGATTGACAATGTTCCTGCTATTATTGTGGGCAAGCGCCACCCAATGCCGTTGTCGCCAAAAATCTTTATCCCAAAAGCAATCATTGCCTTTGACAATGGCGGGTGCTCAACATTGCACACAGTGCCGTTAAGCATGCATCTGGCAGAAGGAACATAATGCGCCTCGTCAAAAACATATCCCTTGAGCGGCGTTGCAATTATTAATAAGTGCGCGGCAAAAACAACAGCAACAAGCAAAACCATTGCCTTGTCATGCTTTGAGAATTTGTCAAGCATCAATTCATCACCAAGGACTTGACCCCTTTCTCAGGAATCTTTGGAGTTGCATTCTTGGGAGAAGGGGAAATGCAGTTTTGCTGGGCATCGCAAATGCCCGTAATGCAAGAACGGTTTTGCGCTGTTTCAGTGCAAATCTGACAGGAAGAGCCAGGCTTGCATTCATCACTCACAATCACAGAAACCTTTGTCTTTGACAATTCTGCCTTTGCAAAAGACCACACAAAAGGCAATATTATGATGGCAAGCGCAATAAGGACCCCTACAATGAACAAAAAGAGCCCTGCATCATTATCCTGTTTTTCAGCCATGCTCCCCCAAATGCCTGCAATAAGAGGTTGTTTATAAAACATGTGCCTGAGATCGTGGAAAGTTTTTTAAAACAACCCTGTTCTGTAAAGGTATATGCCAAAAAAAGGAGAAAAGCCAGAAGAAGAGAAGCATGTTGGAATAACGGTGAAGAAATCAGAGGACTTCTCAGAATGGTTTACCCAGGTCGTGACAAAGTCAGGCTTGGCTGATTACAGCACTGTGTCTGGATGCATGGTAATACGCCCTCTTGGCATGGCATTGTGGGACAATATCAGGGCAGTATGCGAGCCGAGATTGAAGGAAATGGGCATTCAGAATGCGTACTTTCCGCTTTTCATACCCGAATCTTTGCTGAAAAAGGAGGCAACACACGTTGAGGGGTTTACTCCAGAATGCGCCTGGGTGACTCACGCAGGGCACACAAAGCTGAGCGAGAAGCTTGCTGTCAGGCCAACATCAGAGGCAATAATGTATGATTCATACTCCAAATGGATACGCAGCTGGAGGGACCTGCCGTTAAGACTGATGCAGTGGAACAATGTCGTGAGGTGGGAATTCAAGCACCCAACACTCCTCATAAGGACAAGGGAATTCCTCTGGGTTGAAGGCCACACGGCATTCGCAACAAAGGAAGAGGCAGACAAGGAAATCAGGGACATAATGGCATTGTGGACAGACGTGTGCCAGAACACGCTTGCACTGCACCCGCTCCACGGCAAAAAGACGGAAAAAGAAAAGTTTGCTGGCGCAGAGGCAACTGAGACGCTGGAGTTCTTTGTGCCAAACGGAAAAATGGCGCAAGGTCCTGATGCTCACTCAGACGGCCAGAACTTCGCAAAAGCATACAACATCACATTCCTTGACGAAAAAGGAAAGAAGAATTTTGCTTGGCAGAACACGTGGGCAATAACCACAAGGATGATCGGGGTGATGGTGGCAGTGCATTCTGACGACAAAGGGCTCGTAATCCCTCCAAAGATTGCACCTAACAAAGTGGTAGTAGTACCAATACTGTTTGAGGACACAAAGAAGGAAGTCCTTGCGGTGTGCAGAAAACTTGCTGGCGAGCTCAAGGAATTCAACCCGATTGTTGATGACAGAGACGGCTACACGCCCGGCTGGAAGTTCAACGAATGGGAACTAAAAGGAGTGCCCGTCAGGATAGAAATCGGTCCGAAAGACCTCAAGGCAGGAGAGGCAGTCCTGGTAAGAAGAGACACTGGAGAGAAGAAACCAGTGAAGCTTGCCGAAGTGAAAAAGGCAATAAACACAATGCTTGACTCAATGCAGAAAGACCTGCTCTCAAAATCAAGGAAAATGACAGAAGAAGGGATTGTTGATGTGAAAACAATGGACGAGCTCATAAATGCAATAAAGAGCAAAAAGGCAGCACGGGCAAACTTCTGCAATACAATCGAATGCGAGGACTGGATAAAGGACAAGACAGAAGGGGCAGGAACAAGAGGGATAATTATGGACAAAAAGCCGGCAGGCAAATGCGTCCACTGCGGAAAGCCGGCAAGGGTCGTCGCGTATTTCGCAAAGGCATACTAAGCACCGCAATATTTATATACAATCCTCAATTACGTCAATAACGGGGTGATTTTAAATGCCAGATGCGCCAAAACCAATTGGGAAGATAACACACTTCTTTAACAAGATTAGCGTGGCTGTTGTGAAGCTTGATGCTCCGATAAAGGTCGGCGACAAAATCAAGATTGAGGGTCATGGACAGAGCTTTGAGCAAAAGGTTGAAAGCATGCAGGTCGAGCACGAACAAATACAGGAAGCAAAAAAAGGCATGGAAGTCGGAATGAAAGTCAGCCAGCCCTGCAAGGAAGGAGACCTCGTGTTCAAGGCGTAACTCTTTTTCTTTATTTTTTTATACTATCATCGGCGCTCCCACTGTCCAGAACATCATCAGGAAGCCCTGCAAGAGCGCGAACACCACAGTCAATAACTGATTGACGTAATTGTTCTTCCCAAGTTTTGCAAACAAAATGAACAATGGGAATATTGGCGCAAAATACCTCAGCGTGCCAGGAATTGCGCCAGTACTCAGTGGCACAAGGATTGAATACACCCCCAAAAACCAGTAAGAAAACCTGAGCTTCCTGAAAAACACGACAAAAAGAGCAAGCCCTGCAATAATCGCTGCTTTTGCCACCCATTGCGAGGGATATTCAGGCATTGAAAACAAATGGCCAAGAGGGTTTGAAACCTCAAAACCCCAGCCTGATTTTTGCGCGTGAAAATAAGCCAGCGGGTCGCCTGTCAAGTGATACAGAAAAAACATATAAATCAAGAAACCTGCAGGAAGCAAAAGCAAAAACAAGACATCCGGCTTTATGCCCCTCAGCTTGAAATTCTTTTCTTTTAGGTACTCAAAGAATAACGGGAGCACTGCAATAAAGCCGATATACCTGCAAATCGAGAGGAAAAAGCCAAGGATTCCTACAAGAACCCACCTGCTTTTCCTTGCATAATAAAAGCAGGCAAGCAAAAGGGCAAGGAACAACGCCTCGGAAAAAACCCCTGAAAGTATGAATGCGCTCGGGAATATGAAGAAATACCAGATTGAGCGCATTGCTGTCTCTTCGCCGTCATCCATCTTCACAAGCTCATAAAGGTAATAGCAGGCAACAAAAAGAGAAATGTTGGAAATCATCAGGCCGGCAACATAATTGCTTCCGAAAAAGCCGCCAAAGAAGCGCATAAGCATCGGGTAAAGCGGGAAAAAGCCGTAACTTGCATACCCGCCGTACAATTGCGTTGAATACCCCTCTGTTGCAACACGCATGAACCATTCAGTATCCCAAACACCCCATATGTCAAGAACAGGAATGCCTGTGTACTTGAACGCATGGCTGGAAAGCACTATTGTTTTTCTGGAAATAACGCCTATGACCGTAAGAACTGCCCTTGTCAAAACAAACATGGAAAAGACATACCAGAACCAGGCAGGAACAGCCTTCAGGCAGCGAAAAACACAACCAAAAAGACTTTTAACCCCCATCCCAAAAAAGAGGTAGCGGGCAAGAAATACTTAAAAGTTTGGGTTTAACCAGGCCTTCGTCTATAATTATAGTAAGGTTTAAATACCCTAATTGTTAATTTGCGGCTAAAAAGGGGATGGTTGTGACAACAAAGCGAAGAGAGGCAGTTATAGTCACTATTCTTGTCATATTTGTCATTGCCGCCACTGTCTTTTTGATAGCACAAGACTCACACACAAAATCAACCCTGACAGGAAGGGCAATCTCAGAACTCTCGGATAACACGGGAAAGGTGGTTGGTTGGAAGATAACAGACGACCCCTCTTTTGAAACACGGATAGTCAGCATAGAACGGACAGAGAGCATACTCAAGATAATGTTCTCCCATAATGCAAACGAATCGCTGCCCGTATGGGTTGAGGGTGATGTCACGCACACGTTCTCAGTGCTTGAGAACGCAAGCCCAAATGACGTTGTCACCCTCAACGTACTCCTTGAGAATTCCAGAGTGCCAAGGTTCAGGTTGCACATAGGACCAGAGTCAGAAATATTTGAGTTCGGCGAAGAAGCAGAAATGCCGTCCGGCACAGGAATAGCAGGACTTGGTATTACTGCAGAAAACCTCCACTACAAGAGGCTTATAGTCATAGGCATTGACGGATTTGCGTACAGCAATTACGTTGCAATGCTTGAGGCAGGAAACCTCTCAAACTTCACGCGCCTGATGCAGTACGGAGGCAGGAATACCACCCTCAACATAACAGGGCACAATTACACGTCAACAGCTCCGGGCAATGCAGAACTCCACACAGGCCTGAATGCAACACGCACAGGCATATGGGACAACACGTGCCCGAATGCAATACCTGCAGGAAACACAACATGGGCGCGATTGAAATCATTCAACTCAAGCATCGTAACAGGGCTTGTTTATGGCAAGCAGACCTGCTACATTCCTGACGGCATACTGGCGAATGACAAGCCAACAGTTGACTGGTGGCAGAACAGGACAAATTACGAAAACACGAACTGGGTCGACGGCACTTCCTGCGTTTATGACAGGAACGTGTCAACACGGGCACAGGAATTCATAATCAACAACACAAATTCCTCATTCTACCTGTTCGTGTATTTCGGAACCCCTGATTGTTCAGGCCACGCCCACTCTGACAAGTCGCATGAGTACAATGCGTCATTCCTCGAGATTGACCGCGCGCTTGGAATGCTCCTTGACACTTTAAGGGACCTGGGGCTGGAAAACCACACCCAAATCATCATAACCGCAGATCATGGCTGGAATTCAGGCACAACAAGCCACTCAACATTTGACGAAAACACAACAGTGCTACCATTAATCACGAACAATGCCAGCCTGATAGCCAATGCAACAACAGCAGGATTCAGAAAACAGTGCGACATTGCACCGACAACACTCCACTTTTTCGGCATGAATGCATCAGTGTATCCTGACATTGTGAGCTTTGGTGGGTGTGGCTCAATGTACGAGCCGGAACAGGCATTTGAGTTAGGATGCGCAGTCCTCAACGAAAGCGTGACGCTCAACCACAGCGTAACCTCAAACACGACTTGCTTTTACATTGCAAAAAGCAACATGACCCTTGACTGCGCAGGACACACAATCAAGTATAACGCAAAGGGTGGAAACTCTAATTTCGGGATTGCTGCCAGAAACGTCACAAACATCACGATAAAGAACTGCATCATACAGGACATCAACGCAACAGGCATGAGTGGTTTTGGCATCAACCTGACAGCAGTCAATGAGGCAATAATCGCGAACAACACAATCCTGACAAACAGCACATTCTACGGCCACGGAATTTATTATCACAATGGCACGCGCTCAATCATTGACAACAATGACATAAAAACCAGCACGCTAAATGACAATTACGGAATTTTTATGGCTTTTGTCACTGGAACAAACATCACGCACAACAGGATTGTGGTTAACGGGACAGCAGGCTGCCGCGCAATGATCATCCAGCAATTGAGCGAGAACCTCTCTGTTCACGGCAACAACATCACCACTTTCGGCATAGGGTATTCCAATTACGGAATAGGCCTGCTTTCGAGCTTTAACAGGATAACAGGAAACCGCATCATAACAAATGGCACTTACGAAAATTACGGAATCACTGTTTTGGCCGACAGAAACCTCATTGCAAACAACACAATCATCACTGGCTCAAACAGGTCTGAAAGCGACAATACAGACAACCACGGCATTCACATATTCGAGACAGCCAACCATCTTGAAATCCTTGACAACACAATACAAGTCACCGCAGGATACAACAGCCACGGCATAATCCAGAACGCAAGCATAACTTATGCAGAAAACCACACTTTTATTGGAAACAACATAACAACGTCCTGCACGAACTGTTACGCAATAGTCCTTGAAGGAGTCAACCATTCTACATTCAACAGGACAATACTCAACAATCCCTCGCAATGGATTTTCTTCGGGCCAGACATAACAGACGGCGCAACATACGCCAACTTCTCAAATACAATCTTTGAAACCCCATACGGCGTTATCCGGCTCGACAACTTCACAATCCAAGGCTGGGTGGACATCAGAAAAACAAAGCTGGGCATTACCTCAAACAGGGCATTCCTTAACAGCACAAACCTCACTTTAATGAACACAACAGGCACGATCACTCTCAACAACATAGCCTTCAACAATCCCCAGCCCCAGCGCGACCCAGAGGACGACGGAACATACGAGAACTGCCCTGCAAGCATTTGCAAATTCGTGAGCTATTCCAACCAAACGTATGTCATGAATGTGACGCAATTCACAAGCTATAGGGTCCAGCAGGGGAACATAACAAGCTGCGGCTACGTGAGTGGCAATGCGACACTAATGGCAGACATTAATGCAACAGGGGACTGCTTCATAATAGGTGCCAGCAACACGCTCCTTGACTGCAACGGCTTCTCAATAACAGGAAACGGCTCTGGGATTGGTATTATTTGCGAAGGAAAGAACAATGTCACAATTACAGAATGCCTTGTGCGAAACTTCACAACAGGGCTTTACATGCACTTCACCTTTGACAGCACCGTAACAAACAACACGTTCACCAACAACACCCTAAACGTAAACTTTGGCACAGATGGAAGAGTTAATGCAACATTCAACCTCTTCACGAACAGCAGGAATGCAGTCATAATCAACGGCTCATCAAGCGACATCAGGATTGCAAACAACACGCTCAGGAACAACACAAACACAGGAATCCTGTTCAGGGGGTATGCAACACAGATAGACGTGCGCAACAACACAATCATCAACAGCACAACAGGAATCATTTTGTCAAACAATGCATACAACAACACAATCGCGAACAACATTCTCCTGAACAACACGCAGGGCATACTGCTATCTGACAGCGCAAGTATAAACCTTGCCGAAAACAACACACTCATAAACAATTCGCAGGCAGGAATCAAGATCGGTCCGACCGCAACAAACAACACCATAGCAAAAAACATCTTTGCAGGCAATCTCTGGAGCATAATCCTTGCAGGAGGCAAAAACAACACAATACAGAACAATACGTTGCCTGCAGGAATCAGGGGCTCACTCAACGTAACCAATGGCGGATACAACAACACAATAGCAAACACAACACTTATTGCCAACTCGACCTTTGAGAGCCAGCACGGCACGCGCGGCTCGACAATCCTTACTTACACAACAAACCTTTCATTCACCAGCCCTGTCACGTTCATTGACGCAATGAAGATATCGCTAAATTCTGTATTCGTGAATTCAAGCAGGACGCAAGAACTAAACAAGTCAGCATCAATCACATTCATCAACCTCTACCTCGAACCAAACATCCTTGTTGACATTGATGATGACGGAACATACGAAAACTGCTCCCAGAAATGCACAATTAACACAATACAGCCAGGACTGATATTGTTCAACGTCTCTGACTTCTGCACATACATCGTGAATGATACATCAACACTCTGCCTCAACGAAATAACAAATGCAAGCCTGCGCGCAAACGCAACATACACAGGCACAACAACAAACATGAGCACGGATAACACAACACGCGGTGATGGGTTTGGCTACACTGCGACAGCAGGGGACATGAACGGAGACGGACAAAAGGACATTGCCATTGCAGCACCATATGCATCGGCCAATGCCACGAAGAGGAATGTTGGAAGGGTGTACATCATGTACGGAATGTACCCGTACATTCCAAGCGGAAATGCAACCACAATATCAAACATCACAATCAATGGAGTCAATGCAGAAGACAACCTTGGACGCGCTGTTGCATCAGGAGACCTGAACAATGATACGAGGGATGACATCATTGTCGCATCACCAGGAAACAAGTCAGTCGGCATACTCTTCATGTACAACGAGACAGGAAACATAAACATCACGCGCGAACAGCTCAATGTCACAATAAACGTGAGCTCAATCAATGACATCGCGCTTGCAACAGCAGACCTCAACAACGACAGCATTACTGATTTAATAATCGGGCAGGTTGACTGGGAAAACGGTTCTGCAACATCAAGAGGGCGAGTTGATGTAATTTTCGGCAGGACTGACTGGCCTGCGCAAATCAATTTGTCACAGGACGCCAATGCAACATTCAACGGCACTGATGCAGGCGCATACTTTGGGTTCTCGCTTGCAACAGGAGACATCAACGGCGATGGGATGTTTGACCTCGCCATTGGCGCGCCAGGAACAAACGTGACAGGAATGCAGAAAGTTGGCAAGGTCTATGTGTTCTACGGCAGTCCTGAGTTTGGAAGCAAAACCCTTGCAGAAGCAAACCTGACGCTCCATGGAGAACCGCAGGTGAACGGCCTCAACAACACGCTTGCACTGACAGGATTCTCAATGTACTTGCGCGGAGACGTGAACAATGACAGCATAAGTGACATCCTCATTGGAGCGCCAAGAAGCATTGCTCCACCTGACAAGCGGGATGCAGGAACAGTCTACATTGTCTTTGGCGGAAACAACACAGGCGTAATAAACCTGTCAAACGCAAACGTTACGCTTTTTGGCGTCTTTGGCAATATGCTTGGTGTGCCGCCGGGAGAGCGTGCAGGAACCTCCTTGTTTGCGCGCGACGTAAGCAATGACAGCATTGCAGACATATTTGTCGGAGCACCGCGCGCACACGTCAATGGCATAATGGATGCAGGAATCACGTACACGATTTATGGTAGGATTGAATGGCCGCGCTTCCTAAACCTGACAACAAACAATGTCACACTATGCGGACAGGGCGAAGGAGGAATGTTTGGATACTCTCTCTTCAATGGCACAACAGGTGGCGGAAAGCCAGAAAGCAAGCCCAAAACACCTACAACAACAGCAACACCAAGCGAGCAACGCGAAACCACAACAACAACCACTACGACAACTGAGGAAACAACCACAACAACAACTGAGGAAACAACCACAACAACAACTGAGGAAACAACCACTACAACAACCACAACAGGCACTGGAACAACAGGAGGTGCTTTTGTGCTGATGGCCTTATTCGGCGAACTCCGAGAGCTCCCAGAGGACCAAAAGCCAGCAGTGCAAGAACAGCCACCCCAATTTGAGGCTCAGGAATTCAGCATACAACAGGACTCTGGCTCAGAAGGAAGCTCAAGCAGCCCGCAGAGCGACCTGCTTGGCGATGACGTAGACATGCCTAGTGAAGAATCAGGAGAAGCAAGCGATTATGACGAACCACCGCCACCGCCAACTCCAACACAACCAACCACAACAACAACGACCACCACAACAACAGAAACAACAACCACAACAGAAACAACAACCACAACAACAGAAACAACAACTACAACAACCACAACAGAAACAACAACCACAACAACAGAAACAACAACCACAACAACAGAAACAACAACCACAACAACAGAAACAACAACCACAACAACAGAAACAACAACTACAACAACCACAACAGAAACAACAACCACAATTGAAACTGGCACAACAGAAGGTGGAGGAGGTGGAGGAGGATATTGCTGGCAGCAATGGAACTGTTATAAAGACCCCCCTGCAGTTAACTTTATCCAACCATATAATGAAGTCATTTATTGCGAGGACTGGGCTCCAGGACACCCGCCAATAGGACCCTGCAGCTTTGAGTCAGTAGAACAAAAAGTTGCAGACCAGGCATATCAAACCTGTTGCAAGAAAACAACCACAACAACTACCACTACCACCACAACAGAGCCGTTGTGCGGGTGCCCTGACAGGTGCCCATTGCTTGACCCTCTTGACCAAATACCTTGCCCCAAGCCTGAAGAAAAAGAAGAGGCAGAGCGTGTTGAGTGCGGTGACGGAAAACCAACAGACCCCCGACAGATAGAAGCCCTCAAAAACCAGGCAAGGCACGAAATGATGCAGGAAGAGGCAAAGAAAAAGACAGACGCACTAATTGCCGCCAGCAGGGCCTGGCTCGGACTTCCTGGAAATACTGCTGACGAGCTTGAACGGCAATACCAACCACTAACATACGAAGAGGTAACACGGCTTGAAAAGGAAGCCAAGGCAAAAGAGGAATCAAGGAAGCAAATGCTCGGCCTCGCAATCCACCCCTTGCTCAAGGAACAGGCAGAACCGTCATCAAACTGCATCCTTTGCCATTCATCATCACAGCAAATCACAGGAAACACAATCACAGGATTTGCTGCATTACAAGCCGGTCAGACATACGCACCGCCACAGCCAATACCAGCCGCACAGGCCACCAAAATCAAGGAAGACTTGCTCAAGACACAAGACGCGCTCACAAAGCTCGCACAGGAAGACCCGACGCTTGCACAGCGCGTAGCAGCAAAAGTTGAGGAATGCGACGCCCGCCACAAGGGAGCAGTAGAAATTGGAACGCCAGGAGGAATGCCTGACATAAGCACTGCAGAAAGCCGCGCCTTGGCCAACCAAATGTGCGCGCTCAAGTACGGCGAACCCGCAATGTGCGACTACCAGAAGTGCAAGTGCATCCCGCCATGCCCAGACGACCAGTCCCACAAGCCCCACCCGCTAATCACTGAAATAGGCTACAATTTCATTGAAATATTCAATCCCACAGAGGAAACAATCAACCTTGGCGACGGCTGGGGCTTTGAGGCAGAATTTGAGGCAACAAGCCCGCCAAAAGAAGCACCGCTGGCTTATGAGGAATTCATGCACATAATCGGCACATGGCCGGCTCCAGGGGATGCAGGAATCCCGCCAGGAACCCAAATACTCATTGCGTACTCAAGCAACGTGAACACCGCAAGCGTGGGGTCAACAACAATGCCAATCACAGGCCCTGACGGCATAGTTCAAGGAAATTACAGAGTGGCAGACAACCTCATAACATTCACTCCAGCAGAGCCGTTAAAGCCCTTTACAACGTACTATGTGGGCACAAACGGGATTACAAGCACAACCGGAAGAAAGTCAGCGCCTGGGAAGTTCAGCTTTGAAACAGGGTCAGGAGACAGCACTTACGTGCCTCCTGACGTGTGCAGCGCTGAATTCCTGACAGAAGACGGCGGATACCAAACAGTGCACGCGCCGATGAGCACAGAACTAAGCAATGACATAAGCGCCTTGCAGAGCGGGAATGAAGAACAAGTGCGGAATGCAATTATTGCATTGCGATACAACCGTGACCCGTGCGTGGAGCCTGCGCTTTCCGAAATGATGAATGACCCAAAGGCAACCCCGGAAGCGCGAAAGGCAGCAATGAACACCCTTGCTGACAAGGGCGCGCTTGACCCTGAGGACCTCAAGGCAATTGAAAAGGAAATCCCTGAACTTGCAGAGCCAGCGCGAGAGGCAATGAAGCGCATGCAGTTAGTTGCAAAGATACCATACGGCACGACGAGCACAGAAAGCATGCTCAGGTTTGACGACAGCCATGCCCGCGCAGGACTGTTGGGAATAACTGCCTGGCAGGCAGCGGACTTGAACAAACCATTGGCAATCTCTGTAAGCTATACAGGGCCTTCGCCTGCGGACAATGCGCCGTCAATAATGCCTGTCTTTACAAACCCAACAATATCAAAGCCCGATGAGATAACTCAGACAATACAACCAACTGACTTCAACACAGCACTGACAGACGTAGCAACAGCAATTGACACAACACTCTCTACACAAGGAGTTCCAACGCAGGAAATCCCGCCAGAGCTTGAGAAAGCAATCACGCCACCCACCCGCTTGGGCACGCTGAAATTCATGTTCCCAAGCTCAGGCTCAAGCATTTTGCCTCCAGGAGGAGTCAAAGTCATAATGGTGAATGACGAATTCATCAGGGAATTCGGCATCACGCCAGACTTTATGGTAGGTCCTAGCAGGTATGGCATTGAAGTGCCGCAAATGATTCCGCAATTTGCCCAAACGCCTGACATAAGCCTTGACAGCATACGCATTGCCCAGACAGGCCACGCAGAGCTCTTCAGGGAACTACCAGAAGAATACCCTGCAATACCGCCACCGTTGCCAGGCCCTGAACAACCGCCTCTAACGCCAGAACCAACAGAACCCCGGCCGGTTGAGGAAGTTGAACAGCAAGTCCCGCCATTGGTGGAGCCAACCCAGGAGCCAGAACCAATCCTGGAGCCAGACCAGTCCTGCGAAATAGTGACAGACCCTGCATTGGGAACAGGTGTCAGTCCTGCGGGCGAGGTTG
>JAWCLR010000007.1:15588-35279 GCA_038850615.1 Candidatus Woesearchaeota archaeon
ACTGCCAGAGGGGTATGAAATAATCATGGCATTCAACATAACCTGCGAAGAGGGAGACAGGATTGACTTAAGCGTCAACATCCCTGACAACTTTGAGGACGTGCGGGTATTCCTCCAGACACAAGGCAAAACCTCAGGTGTTCCGGTACAGGAAGGTTATGACCCAGAATGCCAGGGCATGACATCAAGCGCGGTCAGGGCCCAGCAGATTGCCCAAAGCCGCGGAGAATACTACGCATTGCGCGAAATGCCAATCATAATCAAACAAGAGGCTGCAATCTCACCAGGAACAACAGCATTGCTTGAGAATTCAGGCTATGAAGTTGACATCAGTCAGGCATCAGGCGCTGCAAATGTCACAATGTCAATGCCCTCAGGAGATGTTCCGTATCCTGCAAACCCAAGCGTGCGCATAATCGGAACACCGCTTCTGATTTCTTTTGACGCACCAGTTTCAGGACGCGCGCGCATCACGTTCCCGCTGGCAATACCTCAATTCGTTGATCCAGCGAGCATTGGGGTGTACGTGCTCATTGGCAAATCATGGAGGCAAGTTGAAAATGTTGAGTTCACCAAGGACAAAGCAATTGCTGTTGTTGATGACATAAGCCTGTTCCTCGTGCAGGCAGAAAACGGCAGGTATGAAACAATGTTTGCGCTTGCTGGAATCTACTGCGCCACGTGCTTTGCGACAAGGCTTGAAAAAGTATATGACGGCGGCGCGCTTGACGGCAAACGCACTGCTGTCGTGCTCGTGCACGGCATCACGACAGACAACCTGCGCTGGCAGTTCCTTGTGGACGACTTTGCCCAGACAAAACAACCATTCCAAGTATGGATGTTCTCCTACCCACTCACAATGCAGCCAAGGGAAGCAGCCATTGAGCTTGCCTCACAGCTTGAGCAGCACGCATCAGAATTTGACCAATTAACATTCATAACGCACTCAATGGGCGGAATAGAAGCACAGCTTGCACTTGAATATGGCGCAAAGAATGGTTACAGCTTTGTGCAAAAGACCAGCCGGGTGGTGCTTGCAGGACAACCAGGTCTTGGCAGCCCAACCGGCGCAGTCTACGGCAGACTCTTCGCATTTTTACTCAACCTGAGGAGCACTGCAATGCTGTTCAGCCAGAACGCACCGATGCTATTGACCGCGATTGAAGGCATGCAAGTGCCCCGCGTGCCAGGAATCAATTATTACGTGATTGCAGGCAGGCAGCCGTACAAGTTCACGCTTGACCTGTTCATGAAGAACGGCGAATACGAACCAAATGACGGAATAATCACCACGCTCAGCGCGCGCACAGTTGGCGATGAGGAAATATCAGACACGTGCAACAACTACTTTGAGGTGCCAATGACGCACACAGACCTTGTTGACGCGCCACTGCCAAGGCGCATAATGGGAAGGATTGCTGCAAAAGACCTGGCAGAAGCGCACCCTGACATGGCGCTCATCGGCTACAACAAGATTGTCAATTTCAACGCTCAGTGCGTGACAGGAACATACATCATTGCAGGCAAGCGCATCAGCGAAGCAGAAACAGAAGCGCCATTGCTGTGCAATTGCGGCAACGGCGTCTGCGGAGAAGGTGAGAATGAAGTCAACTGCCCAAGCGATTGCGCAGTGGAAGTCACTTACTTCTACACGTGCAGGGTCGCGCCGTGGATCCTATACCCTGCGGCATTCATCCTGCTCATAACATCAGCAGCATATGCCGCTCAGGCAACCAAGCGCCATAAGTTTGGCAGGGGGGCAAAAACCCTCCTGGCAGTCACCGGAGTGATTGCAATCGCGTTTGTAGCGATGCACGCAGTGTGCAGGATACCGCCGCTGATAGGATACGGAATTCTTATTTTCACAGGAACAATCCTCACGCTCACCCACTACCACCTCAAGTTCTACAAAAAGCCCCTCTTCCTCCTCAGCGCCATTGCAATACTGCTCTTTGCAGCAGGACTGCAGTTCAATGCAGGAATGCCTGGAAACCAGGGGCAAATAACAGGCCTTATCACAGAAGAGGACATAATCGAGAACAACATATACGTATTAACTCCTGAAAGCCGCTCTGAAATCATAAGCACAGCACTTGCAGGCTCAGGGGTCGCAATGGACCTTGGGGTGCCATTGCCAAGCGAGCAAAAGACAGCAGGAGGGTTCCCGCTTGGCGTAATAGACCATGTCGCGCACTACAACCTTGACCCAAGGCCCATAGAAACGCTCAAACTGGTCATTGCAGGGTTTGATTATGATGCAAACTCAGCAACAGTCCGGATAAGGAACGTCGGAACAGGAATGTACGTGTTCAGCAACGAAGTATTGCGCATCAAGGCAGGAGGAAACCTCTGGCTTGACCAAATCCCATACGGCTACTGGCTCATGCCCGGCGAGGAAGGCACATTCAGGTTTGAAAGAACGCGCACTCCGGAAATCGCGACAGGAGCTGCAAGAGAAATTGTCGAGCTGCCGGAAACAAGCGAGGAAACTGAAGAAGCACAGCCACGTACAGAGAAACCTGCAGTATACACATTCCCAAGCCCTGTGCACGTGCATTACGGCAACCTGATGCTCCTCACAGAAGTGTTATTGCTCGGTCCTGGCAACGATTTGCCCGAAATCCCGCCAGCACCACAAGTGCTCGCGCTGGAAGGGGAAGTGCCTGGTCCAGCAGAAACCGCTGCCAAGCCGGACAGGGAAGTCCTTGACTACATACTCCTGCCGGCGGAACAGGCAGAGCTTGACCTTGTCGCGCTCGGAGGAGGAATCAGGTATGACAGCAAGCCAGGAGTTCTGCCAACACAGGATGGCGGAACGCCAATGGTCAGCAGGACAGACCAGCGCAACAATGACTTCAGGCGCGTCCTTGTCGAGAACGCATCAGACCTCAGGACCAAACTCATTGACGCGGCACAAACACTTTCAGGAGGAGGAAGGAACACAACCCTTGCAAAAGAGGCTGTTTCTGAATATATCGCTCGGCAACTTGAACAAGCGCAGGAAAGGACTGCAGAAACGCTTTCGATAATGCCAATAACAGGCGGGGTGATATTCAACCTGCCAAAAGACAAAACACTTGACATTGCAGGAGTGCGCAAGGCGCTTGAGATAGAACGCGGGATTTCCCAAACGAATGAGCAGGCGACAAGAGCAATCGAATCGTATGCCGCCCGCGTCATGGAAAACCCTGCACGAATTATTCTCAATGCAGAAACAGCAAGCCAGGCCACGGCGCTCAACCCTGCCCAGCCTGCAGGATGCGACCTTGCAGTGCTTTACACGCTTATGCCAGAACAATTGCTTGGAGGAGACCTTGCAATCACTGCATCATTGCAGAACGGCAAGTTCCTAATGCTCACTGCAGATGGGTCAGGAGAGGGGGCAACAGCAGCAGGGCTCAAGGCAATAATTCACGACCTTGTCACAAAGCTTATTGCTGGCCGTGTCCAGAACTTGAGCGGACAAACAATCCTTAATCCGCTACAGGCACAAGGCATTCTTGAATACCCGGGGCTTATGCTTGAATACATTAACAATAACACTCAGGGCTTGTTCGCCCCTCGCGCAAATGTTGCGGTGTCTGCAGTGGTTTATTCGCCAGACACAGGAAATGTTGTTTTCAGCAGCGCAGGACTGCCTGTTTACATCGTTGCTGGCCAAACAATCACTGAATACAAATTCTCTGGCACGATAGGTCTCAATCCCAATGAAAACTACACCGTCAATGAGACAAGGCTTGACATCAAGCACATGCTGTTCCTGCCAAGCTGGGGAATCAGAGAGCAATTGAACAAGACAGCGGTTGCATTCATTGACTCGCCAGAATTCAACAAAACACTGTACTTGATGGCAACATACGACTCAGAAGAAGCAGCCGCAAAACTTCAGGAAGCGCTTGACACTTACCGTGGCAAGAACACAACTGATGAACAGCCGCAGGAAGACGAGTACTCGGCAATAATCCTGCGACGGATAACTTATCCGGGAATGATGTCCGCCGGGCTGCCAAGGGTTCCAAGAGTGCCTGAGGAGGAAATGCCGGCGCTTCCAGAAGCACCTCCAGCACTGCTTCCCGAAGTGCCCCCTGAAATACCACCAGGCGTGCCTCCAGGAATACCGCCAGGGGTAGTCCCTATTACGTTCACCCCGCCCACTCCTGAGATCTTTGGCAGGACATGGAACCGCGTTGACTACGAGGAAACAAGCGAGAACAAAGGAGGCCAGCCAGCAGGAGGGGCTCCTGCAGAAATTATCAGGAGCGGCATGCAGGAAACGCGCTTCAACACAGAATACATTGCAAAACAAGCAGAAATAGTCCAGCCACAGGGAGAATGGTACTTGCCGCCTGTACAGCCCGGAGCGCCGCATGGTGTGTGGTACACGCCGATGACAGGCGCGGCAGTCTCAGACATCACTGGAATGCAGGCAGCAGAAATAATGCCCGCAGCAGAACCAACCTCAACAGTCAGCCAGCTCATTGAAACAGTTGCGCCAGCAGGCGCAAGCGCTGCAACAAAAGCAATCCTTGTAAATAATGTCTTGCAGCAGGCAGGAACACAGCAGGACATTGAAAGCTTCCTTTCAACAGGCCTTGTGCAAAAGGCAAAAGCAGAGCTCATTGCAGAGCTTATGGCGCCTATTGAAGGTGAGAAAGCAAGGCAATCCCTGCTTGACAACGCAATCCAGGACCCGAATGCGCCAACGCTTGGCAACCAAATAATTGATGCAATTGTCAGCATGGCAACAAGCCCGCCGGGAAGTGCCAGCACCGTAAAACTCTTTGCTGAAACTTACAACAAAGAGCTTGACAAACGGCTGGAGAATCTCAGATGGGCAAATGGACGCGGAAGGCGCCAGAGCGCAACAGGACATGACGAGTACAGCGAAAACCAAGCAGTCGCAGGCAAGCTTCTCGGAGCAACACCAGGAAGGCTGCCTGCAAAGAAAGAGGCAAAGCCAACCCCTGCGCCGGAAACACAGCCAGCATCATTCTCAGACACCCCGCAAGGCAAAACGCAGAACGCAATGAACAACCTTGCTGTTTCAGGAGCAATTGCATCTGCAGACAGTCTAAGGTTAGCAGGGCTTGAACAGGAAGCGCAGGACTACCTGCAACGCCTGAGCGAGGCAGGATATGTCCAACCATCAGGAACTCCTGAATTAAGTATAGCGCCAGCAACGGCATACCAGACGCGGTTGGGAATAATGCCTGCAGAAGTCGGTACAGAGATAACTGCAATGATTTCAAAACCAGGCAGCACGCCTGCAGAACCAGCACATCAGTTGCCTGCTCCAGAAGGCTATTCAATAACAGACTCAGGCACTCCAACAGCAGATGACAGGCAGGCGTTGATTGACCGCATGCAGGCAGCAGGATATTCCGGAGCACTCCGGCAACAAGCCCTCAATCTCATTGACAGGAAAGCCAATGCAGGCATAACCATCGACGTGATAGAAGTGCCTGAAGTACAAGACTTCCTGAAGGAACAGGAATTCAGCAGGGACTTCACAAAACCAGCGCCAAGACCAGAGCTGACAGCAAGACAGAAGGCAATCAGGGCACTTTACGTTCTTGAAACAGGGCAGGCATTCGGAGAGGGCTACGACACAACAGAACTTGAGGAACAGTTTGCCCAAATCGACCCTGCATTACAGAAATCAATCCTTGAAAAGCTGAAAGGAATGGAAGTGACGCCTGACGGCATGCCTTCATGCATGAAAGCAGGCATTTCATGGACTGCTGAAGAACTGAATGCAATCAAGTCCATCAACTTCCCAACAGAACTCATCACAAGAAAACCCAAGCCGGGAGAAAGGCCGCAAGTGCCTCCAGACCCCGCGGCAGACCTGTACGGGAAACTGCAGGCGTTCTTCAGCCAGGTTGTTGATGAAAAGACAGGCCAGACCTTGATGGACGCGATCAAGAACAACATGCATTCGTCAGAGGCGCTGCAGGGCATAATCAAGGCGTTGAAAAAGCACAAGAGCCCGCTCGGCGACATTGACACGTCACGCCTTGAAACACTTGGAAATGAGCTCGAGAAACTGATGCAGAACAACCTTGAAACAATGACCTTGCTCGGCAACATGATACAGGCAGAAGCAGGCAGCAAGCTTGCACAAAACTCACTCTCGCTCTACGCAAACAGGGAAAAGATAATCTCAGAACAAGGGCAGGCGGCGTATGACGCGCTGGAATTGAGAGTAAACACTGCCCGCGAATACGAGATGCTCAAGGCGCAGGAAGCAGCAGCCCACGAGGCATTCTTCTCAGGCAAAATATCAGCGGCCGACTATAAGAACGCGATTGAAGCAAGGGAACGCCTTGAAAGACAGATTACAATCGGAGCAGATCCCGGCCTGAAAGCGAAATACGACGAGCTCAAGACGCTCGAACAACAGGAGAAAGAACTCTTTGACAAGGGGCTTATCTCCCTTGAAGAGTTTGAAAAGGCAAGAAACAACCGCAAGGCGTTTGAGGAACAAGTAAGCGTGAACAGGAACGCCATCAGGAATCTCTATAAGGGAATACCTAAGATGGACTGGAAAGAACTGGGCAAGAAAGCAAACGAAATGCAGGAAGCCCTTGCAGGAAACATTGCGGCAAATGAAAAGGACGAAAAAGAAAACCCGCCCAAGAAAGACCCTAAGACAGGAAAATACCCGCCTGCAAAGCAGGCGGCAGACAAGGCAAAGAAGGCGGCAGAAGAAGCACACAAGTACAGCAAGCAGGCGCTGCAGGGCAATAAGGCAGCAATAAAGAACAAGCTAGCGGCAGTCGCGAGCGCACAAAAAGAGAAGGAAGTTGCTGACGCACTTAAGCAGTGCGAGGAATACAACAAGAAAGTTGAGGAATTCAACGCAATCATTGCGGCATGGATGGATGAAGACGTCGTATGCCAATACCTCATCTGTCCACGGTTCAGCATTGGCGGCGGAATGATAACAGGAAGAATTGTTGCACCGCTCAAAAAACTGGTTGCGCCAATAACAGGCAGGCTTGCAACGCCACTGACAGGAATGCAGGGGCTTGGCATAGTCACCGAACAACAATTGCGTGAAGCAGCAGGAGAAGGTGCAACAGGTGGCGGAGTGCCACCGATGGGCGAAGGAGGGCTAGAGGCGCTGGGAGGCGGTGCGCCGAGCGGAGTTGTTTTGTCGCCTGAATTCTTCGGTCTTGAAGCAAAGTACGAAAAAATATGCAAGGATGATTGCATGGCTGACTGCGGATGGGCAGAAGTAGGAATCACCACGTTTGAGCCGTCACAAACAATTCCCGGCTTAATCATTGAAAAGACAACAATGGTGCCAGGCTGCTGGGTAAGGGAAGGAAAGAAATGCCTTGCGCCAATGCCATTCTTTGAGGAAAACAAGGTAAAAAGCCTCAAGGACATGCTTGACAAGCTGGCGAAAGAGGCAGCAGAAGCAGCAGACACAGCACTCGCAATGAAGAAAGCAGGACTTGGCGCGTTCGGGCAGACAAAGGACGGCAGCAAGCAGACAACAAAATACACAATTGAAGGAATGACGTACATAGCGACAACCCCACCGGCACAGCCGCCTGCAATAACTCTGCCGCAAAACATCCCCAAGCTTGAACAGGAGGATGCACAAAGAAGGATTGAAGAGGCTCGCAGGGCTGCACAGACAATAAGGGCTGCAATCAAATCAGGCGGCAGGCACGCAATGGCAAAGGCAGCGATTGAGGCGATAAACGCGTTTGAGGCAATGAAAGAAGGCCTTTCTGCAGAAACAAAAGCCCAGCTTGAAGCAATAAAAGCACAGATTGCCGAGGCAGAAAACGAGCTCAAGGATAACGCGGTGCGCGCGCAGAACTTCTACTTGCTCGTGAGAGAAGGGCTTGAAGCAACAGGAGAAACTGACAAGTTTGGAAGGCAGGTATACACAGATGTCAAGGGCAGGAGATGGGTGCTTGCCGACACCAATGGCGACGGAATTGCAGAGGAAAGGGTGCTTGAGGCGGCAGGGCTGGCGCCAATGCCTCCAAAGCAGTTTGTGCCGCCTGCGCGCAAGCCAGGAGAGACAGACAAGGAATACAATGCCCGCGCCGCAGAAGAATGGGTGCGGACGCAAATGCGGCTTGCTGACTGGCAGGAAGACCTTGCAAAAGTCCGCAAGGACTTCCCTGACGCATTCCAGACGCTGTCAGGATACACGCGAGACAAGTTCAAGGATATCTCGCAAGCACTGGCAAGAGGCATAACAGGACTGCAGTCAGCACGCCAGGCAGCATACACAGAAGCAGAACGCCTCACAATACAGCAGATCAAGAACAACTTCCTCAAGACTGCACTAAAGGACGGCAATTATGACCTGCGATTCCTAGGGTATGACAAGGCGGGCAAGCCGGTTGTTGAGATTCTGCGCCTGGACGAGAACGGCAAGCCAATTGGAAAGGTCATAATGAACAGCATAAGCCATGACTGGTCGGCAATGCAAGACTACGAGACCGGCGCAAAAGTATTCACAGACGACCAGATTTACCGTGGGGGGATTTACACGGCAGACGAAATCTTCCTTGACATGGACACGACAGGATTCACTGCGCAAGACACGGAAAAGCTCCTGAACCTCCCGACAGGCGTGTACAGCTTCAAGACTGATGCAAAAGGCGTAATCAAGGACGCAAAAGGGAATGTCGTGCTTGGCAGGGCAATGCTTGCACTGACTGACGCAAACGGCAACATAATCCGCGACAGGGCAGGAAGACCAATCGAGACAGACCCAAACAACCCACCGCCAAACGCAGTACCCGTTGAAATCATAGTGCCGCAGCACGTGCAGGAGGCATACGCGCAGGCAAACATGCTCATGCAGATGTACCAGAATGGGGAGATAGATGAGCAGCAGTTGATTAGCAATCTCAAGCTCCTTGGAGACACTTTCACAAAGGACATAAGCCCTGAGCGGCTCGCAGCAATGAGCACGCGCACGATAGAAACAATCGGATACGGCGACATGACTCCTGAAGGAATCCAAGAAAGGTTCAGGCTCATGCAGGAAATGTCAGGCGCAGACCTTGTCAGGGAGGCATCAACACTCGTCAGCCAGCTTGCGCAGGCAGGAACAACAGACAGGAGGCTGTTATCACTCTCTGACCAGCTAGTAACTTATGACGAGCTTGAAAAACACATGAATTCTGTCATAGAATACATCGATCTAAGCCAGCGCCTTGACGACATCCTAAGCAAGGCAGGCGTGACAGCCGAGGAGTTCAGCAAACTCAGCCAGAGGGAACAGCTTGAGCTAATCAATGGGCTTGCCAGCAGGGCTGACCTGCCTGTTGAAAAGCTCAGCATGCAGGAAAGGCTTGAGGCAAGAAAACTCCTTGCTGACATTATACAGCTCCAGCCAAGGACTGCAACAGCAGACTCAATCAGCCAGGCAATAATGGACTACAATAAGGCAGTGCTTGACGACATCAGGATGCGCGCGCAGGCAGGGGAAGATTTGACAGCAGAGGAATTTGAGGTTGCAAGGAGCGACTTAATCCGCAGGCTTGAAGACAGGTTCAACTCGCTGCAGGCAGAAGGAGACTGGGCAGATGCATATGGCATCGCTGACAGGCTGACAGAGGAATTCGCATCAGAAGCCGGCAATCTCGGTGTTGACCTTGCAGCATGGATCAACAGCAAGAAGCAAATGATTTCAGGAATGGACAACATTCTTGCAGTACAAAAAGCGGCTGGCACCATTGCCCAGCAAAAGGAAATACTCAGGACAAGGTCGCCGGCGGCATATGCAAGACTCCTTGAGATTGAGCAGGTAGAAGATCCTGAACTAAGGCAGCAAATGATTGATGAGATTTACTCAACGCCCGCATATTATGGAATGACTGACAGTGATGTCAGCGCATTCAAGGCATACCTTGCAAGCCAAGCAATGGCGATTGAGGACGCAAAGGTCGCAACACGCGACGAAACAAAAGTCAGCGAGCTCAAGGAAACAGCAACATTGTTTGCAAAGCAATATGGAATAGAGAAGAAATTCGAAACGCTTGAACCACGGCGCGAGTCCTTGATGGAAAGAATCAACAGCATAGAAAATGCAATCAAAGCAGACCAAGCGCTATTGCGCAGCAAGGCAATAACGCGCGACCAGTTCAACATAAGGCTTGCATCAAACAACGCCCAACTCAAGGCACTCAAGAATGAAATATCGCAAGTCCACAAGGAACTTCTCGGCAATGCATTTGACAAATACATTTCAGAGCTTTCGCCTGATGCAATAATGTTCTCAGGGGTGCAGCAACGGTACAACGAATACCAGTCGCTGGTTAGACAGCGCGCGGAGCTTTCCAGCGCGCTTGCAGGAGCAACAACTCCAGAAACCCAGCAGTACATCCGCGACCAGATAAGCAGGCTTGACAATCAAATAAGCGATGTTGCGTCTGCAATAATGGACTCAATGCCGCTCACGACAGGAGCAGGCGCGCTTGCAGGCATGATTCAGAGCCAAGGCATCCTCGAATCGGCGCTTGCAAGGGCGGCAGGCATGAACGACCTTGCTTTGGCAACTGACGAACAGCTCAGGGCAATGGTTGCAAGAAATCAAGAAGCAATAGGAAGAATAAAGCCGCAGGACGTTCAGAAATCGCTTGCAATCATTGAATCAAGCAAGAACGATGCTGAGCGCGCAGCTGCTTCACGCTCGATATCATACCAGACTGACCAGATAAGCGCGCTTGTAAGAGACATCGAACAGCTTGCGCAAACGCGCGCCGCACGCCTTGCGCAGGGAATGGACGTGAGCGACATTGATGAAAAGCTTGCAGACCTGCGCAACATCGCATCAGGAGCAGAGACAATCCTTAAGGAAATTGCAACAGGGCACACTGCAGACGTTTCCTCAAGGGCAAGCAGGGTTCTTTCTGACCTGCGAATGCTGAACGACAAACAGCGCATCTCTGAGATTAATGCGGAAAGTGAGCGGATGAATATAGTCTCACAGCGCCTGAAAGAGCTCAGGGACCAAGCGCAGCGCACAGGCACAAACGTGGAAACAATTCCTGAATACCAATCATTATCACAGGAATACAAGAACCTTGTTGCCGGAATAAATGCACGCGCAACCGAACTAAGCAACATAAGGCTGTTGTATGAAGGCCGCCTGCAGGACATAAACCGCCAGATTGAGGCAGCACAACGGAAACTGGACAATGCAATCCTTGCGCAAATGCAGGCGCGCGAGCAAGGGTTTGGAGAGGAATTCGGGAAGTTTGACATTGAGCAGGCGCGCGCAGAGCTTGGAGCGCTCAAAGGACAGCGCGATAGCATGCGCTCCATCTCACTGGCCCTAACAAGCGAACAGGACCTTGGCATTGCAAAAGAGGGCAAGATAAGAGAAATAATGCGCCTCGTTGATGATTACGGCACAATCAACGCCCGTTCAGAAAATGCATGGAAGACCTCTGACTGGCTTGACAAGGCGTTGCAGAACAAATACGGTGGCAATCTTGAACTTGCAAAGGCAGGCGCACAGACATATGGCGAGCAGATAATGGACGCAGTCAGCGAATACATCGACCTGCACTCCCAGGAGCTTATGCGAAAGAACCCGGGAATGAGTCCAGCAGACGCAAGGGCGCGCGCAGTTGCCAGCGCAGCAGGACTGGTTGCAAGGTTGAGCAGTGACGCCAACAGCAATGTCCTTGACACGCTCAAGAGGTATGACATCCACGAGGCAAACACGCTTGAAAACATTCTTTCATTCGGCATCAGCAAGATTGCAGAAGACAGCAGGACAACCAAATACAGGGCAAACGCAGACCTAATGGCAGGAGTGCTTGAGAATGTCAGGTCAATGGCTGCACAGACTGCAGAATTACCAGGACTCTCTGGAACTGCGCAACAGCAATTGCGGGAAGTGTTTGGCCAGATTGCGGCGGTGCAAAAACAGCACACCGAAGTAAAAGACTGGTTTGCAAGGAAGGACTTTGAGAAGCGCTTCGGAGACACAACAGGCTCTGCAGCAATAATGATCGGTTCTGGCGCTGTCGGCGGTTTTGTCGGCGGAGCAATGCAGTCGCTTGCAGAGGCATACGGCGCATCGCGCTGGGCAACAACAGCAATCAGCATAATATCAAACGGCCTTGCATTCCACGCATCAAACAACATCATGACCGGCGACTTCAGCGCGCAAGCATGGAGCCCTGAGGCATTTGCGCATTCTGTTGCAGTGATTGCCGGAATTTCAGGAATGAATACTTTATTCAGGACTGCAACAGCCGCATGGTCAAACAAGGCGGCAGAAATGGCAGAAAGCAAGATTCTGTCTGTCGCACGCCAGGGCAAAATAATGGAAGGGGCAATAAAAGCAAACGAGTTCGGGCTTGAGGTCGGCGCATTCAGTGCAATGGACGCAATAAGCAGGGCATCAGCAGGACGACCGATTGACTGGGGCGACATACTGCTTGACCAGATTGTCCTGCTCGGAAGCATCAAGACAGGCGGCGCGCTCGCAAAGAATGTCCGCGAAACATTCATTGAGGAAAACACGTGGAAGTGGAACGGCAAATCACTTGAAGTCGCGCGCGCAGGATACGAAAAGAGGATGAGGGACCTTGCTGACACAGAAAGACAGCTCGTTGACACGATGCGTGAGAAAGGCGGACTTACCAACGACCAGTACATACAGGCACTCAGGGACATACAGGCAGAGCGAGCAATGCTTGGCGAACGCCTTATTAAGGCAGAACAGCGTGCAATACAAAACAGGCTTGACAACTTACTCAGCGGAAGAGAATGGCAGTCATTGCCGAGCGAAATCAGGTCGCAGTTCCCATCAGAAGAAGCATATCGCCTGCAGGCATACCGCGAACTTGCAGACCAGTATGCAAGACTGTCAGAAGGAAGAAGCGCAATGCTTGAGCCCCTCAGGAGCGCAGAATTAACAAATGAAATCATCAGGCAGGACGCCGCAGGAACTGGAGAAGGATTCCGCATCACTGCGGACTTCACGATTGACGAACTGGTGACATCCGCAAGGCGCGTTTCGCCAGAATCCTTGCCGCGCCTGAGCCCTGAATTGGTTGTCAGCAGAGGCAGGCTCACAGGCGAGTTCGGACAACTTACAATCCGCGGGGGAACGCCAGGAGTGCCTGTTACAGCAATTGATGCGCACACGGCAGCGCACGAGGCAATATCCACTGCATACTTGCGCGCAAGGGAAACACAGGCAGCAAGGTCATACGACCAGGTGCGCTCTGGCATTGAAACAGGAAGAGTATCCACAAATGATGTTGCAAGGGAAACGCGGGATGTAAGGGATGTAGCGGGCACAAGAAACAATCCGCCGCCCGCCACAAAGGTACTGTCAGATGTTGCGCGAGAGAACCCTGATATTGCAGCAAGAATGAAAAGGCACGCAACAGAAGTAATGACAGAAAGCGCGCGTTCAAGGCTGAAGGCAAAACGCCTAACAACGCCCGAACTTGAAAGCGTGACAGATGCCGACATCCGCATGCTGATTGAGGTTCTTGAGGGCAAGAGAGACCTTGTCAGGCAGGAAATCACAGACAGGGATATTGAGCTACTCGTGCAGGAACTTGACGATGTCCGCGGAAGAACGCCGGAAGGAGAAGCAATACCTGTTGAGGAGCTTGCAGGCGTTGTTGAAAAAGTAGTACCAAAGCCTGCAGAAGTTCCTGTGATCAGGCCGCCAGAAGCACCACTGCGTGAAATTCCTGCAATCAAAGAAGCAATTGACAAGATTGCAAAAGCCAAGGAAGCAGAAGGGATTCCAAGAGAAGTACAAAGGGCAAGAATCCTGTCGGCACAGGAAGAACTTGCCAGCACGGTTATTAAACTGGCAGAAGAAGAAGGAACAAGAATGCGTTCAACAGCAGGCGAGAAACTGCGCGCCCTTGACCCAGCAACACTTGAGGCAGCACGCACAGAGCTTGAAAATTACCTCAAGGCGGTAAAAAATGAGGCTCTTACCAAGGAAAGGGCAATGATTGACGAGTCCAAACTGCAGAACCTGCGAAAGGTACAAGAGGTTCTGCGCGATGAAGCATCAAGACTGGAAGAACTTGAGAACATCCTTGAATCAGAACGTTCAATGTCAGCAATTACCGAAATAACTATTGAAGGCAGGCCCGTTGAAACAACTGCACGCACAGCGCTTGAACTCAAAGGGCTTGACTTCCTGCGCAACGCGCTTGAGTCAGCAAGAGAAGCAGCGCCGCTGCCAAAGCCGGCAGAAGTGCCGGTTGCTGCGCCGCCTGCGCCTGCTGTGGTAAAGATGCCTGCAATAGTTGCAAGGGAAGTTGCAAGAACAGCTAGGGAGATAGCCCAGTTTACGTCAAAGCAAACTGAAGCAATAAGAACAAATGTTGCAAAGGAGCAGGCAACAATAGACCTTATTGAGAAAGACAAGAGCGCTGCGCGCGAAAACATAATCAATAAGGAAGTAATAAACCGCGTGAAGGCTGCAGTTCAAAAAGACCAGGCGTTCATTGATTCGCTCAAGGGGTTGAGTGACCAAGAACGTGCGGACAGAATAGAGAAGAGGGAAAAGGAATTAAGGGCAGCATCAGAAGCCAGCATAAGGTCGGTATTGGATAATGAGCTCAAGAACACTGAATCTGAATTCTACAAGAAGGTTTCAGAGCGCTTGGCTGGTGTTGAGGAAAACGTGCTTAACAGGTTGGTCCGTGAACGCGTGGACGCACAGCAGAGGCAAAACATCAAAGAACAGCTGCTAAAGGACGCAGACATACAGGAACAGACAAAAGGAATGACTGATGAGCAGAAAGGCAAGTTCATCGATGAACAGGCTGCTGACTTCATTGAATTCTCTAGGATTTACCCAGGGGTGGAACAGTATGTCGGCAGGAATGTGCCGCGGGTCCTGGAGCTTGACACCCTGATTAAGGCGGAAAAAGACCCTGCAAAGCGCGAAGCCCTGCAGAATGAGCGCAACAGCATTGTGGACAGGCAGGTTTCGGAAATGATGCTCAAAGCGGAGGCCAAAACAATCGGCTCAGATTCCACCAAAGTAGGCGAGCTCGCGTCTGCAGGAACAAACATGCCGCAATATGCACACTACGGCGGCGACCTGAGAATGATGCGCGAAATCAGGGCAAGCGACGGAACAAAGAGGCTCGCAAGCTTTGTTGGCGACGCAAAAGGCCACGGGCGCCAGGCAAGCATAATCAAGTCAATAGTTGCGGACGTACTGCTCAAGGCATCTGATAGCGAAATTGAAAACCCAGAGCGCATCGCGCAGAAGGTAACAGACGTCCTTCTGGAATTAAATGACGCAATAACAATACGCAAAGACAGGACAATGATGACGTTTTCCATCACCGTAACAGACCCCGCAACAGGAAAGGCCAAAATCATCACGATCGGTCAGCCCGTGGTTGTTGTCAGCGCAGACGGCACGCCAAGCCTCATACGCACGCCAGGATTTGCGGCAGGCATCATAAAGACAAAAGTCGGCAAGCCGCAGGAAATACAGCTCGGCAAAGGCGACGTGATTCTCGAACTCACTGACGGCATTGCAGAACAGCACCGCGCAAACGTGATGTATGACCAGCTGATCAAGGCAGGCGAGGTAAACCCTGATTCAAACATCCTCAAAGTGGTCAGGGAGGCAATGAGCAGGGGAATGACCCCTGAACAAATAAGGGACGGAGTCCTTGAAAAGCTGAAAGACTTCAGGCAGGACACTCCGCAGGAAGACGACATAACACTTGTCGTGACGCGCTTTGGAACAGCCGAACGGCCTGCAGCACTGCCAGCGCTTGCAGCCGCAATCCCTGCTGAAGCGCTTGAAGCCAGGGCAAAAGCGCTTGCATGGATAAGTGCCGCAAAGCCGGAAGACCTTGCAAGGATAAGAGCGGATATTGAGAAACAGGTTGCTGAAAAAATACGCGAAGAACCGGGAATAGAAGAGGCAGACGTCATTCAGCTTGCCAGCCAGATTGCCGACGAATTCGTTAACCCCGGCGCAACAGCCGCAAAGCGCACGGAGCTGATGCAGGACTATGACATCAAGCCAGAACAAATCAAGATACCAGAAGCACCACTGCGTGAAATTCCTGCAATCAAAGAAGCAATTGACAAGATTGCAAAAGCCAAGGAAGCAGAAGGGATTCCAAGAGAAGTACAAAGGGCAAGAATCCTGTCGGCACAGGAAGAACTTGCCAGCACGGTTATTAAACTGGCAGAAGAAGAAGGAACAAGAATGCGTTCAACAGCAGGCGAGAAACTGCGCGCCCTTGACCCAGCAACACTTGAGGCAGCACGCACAGAGCTTGAAAATTACCTCAAGGCGGTAAAAAATGAGGCTCTTACCAAGGAAAGGGCAATGATTGACGAGTCCAAACTGCAGAACCTGCGAAAGGTACAAGAGGTTCTGCGCGATGAAGCATCAAGACTGGAAGAACTTGAGAACATCCTTGAATCAGAACGTTCAATGTCAGCAATTACCGAAATAACTATTGAAGGCAGGCCCGTTGAAACAACTGCACGCACAGCGCTTGAACTCAAAGGGCTTGACTTCCTGCGCAACGCGCTTGAGTCAGCAAGAGAAGCAGCGCCGCTGCCAAAGCCGGCAGAAGTGCCTGCTGCCAAGCCGGAAGCAATTGAAAAACCTGCAGAACCCAAGCCTGCAGAAACGCAAGAGCTGGTGCTACCGCCTGAAATCAAACCTGCAGAAATAACGCACCTACTGCGGGCAGAGGACATTCCACAGGACGTGTCAAGGAAATGGGTTGAGGAAAACAAAGAGGCGCTTATTGATGAGTATACTTTTGATAATCTCAAGATTTCAAAGGATCTTTCTGATGAGACAAAACAGCGCCTGCTGGGTGGCAGGCGGACAATAGGCGGTTATGGTGAACACGTCCATTTCACCACAGCCGACCGCATGGCATCCATCGCTGAGAAGGGACTGTTGGGAACAAGCAGCGTGCACGATTATGGCAAAAAGGCAGTATTCTTCACCGACGCGCACAACATTCTGGGAAACAAGATCCCGTACATTGAGCGTTCATTCACCCGCGGACAGCCTCCCATAATATTCAGGCTGAAAATCAACGATCTGCCGGACGAAATCATAAAGACGTACCAGTCAACAGGAGAAGCTCGTTTCCTCACAGACAGGATACCGCAAGAATACCTTGAATACTGGGATCCTGCACAAGGCAAATGGGTTGACCTCACGAAATGGGACAAGGACATTGGCAAGTTCTACAGGGTTCCAAAAGCAACCCCGCTTCCTGAACTTACAGAAGCGCCGACACCAACAGGCCGCGCTCTCGGAGGCGGGATTGGTGCGATGAAGGGCGTTGGAATTGCTGTTATTGCTCTTGTCATGCTCGTGCTTGTGGCATTCGGAATGCGTGCGTATGCAAGAAGGCGCAATAGGGAAATGACCCCTTCAGAGATTGCAACAGACCTGACCAAGGCATTGAAAGAACTGCGCGAAAGGCAGGAACGGCTGAGAAAGCTTAGGTAAGCACTATCTGGGAGTTTTGTACACCAGCCCTTTCAGTTCTGTTGAATAAGGTTTTCGCGCCCTTGCAGCATCTGACCAGAGAAAATTTCTCAACAACTTCACTTGGGCGGGGTCAAGGAATAATTTGTCTTCAAGGACTGCAAAATTGCGCTGTTCGCCAGTGTTTAGCGAAACAACCCCTCTTGGAACATAAGGAAGCACGATCTCGTACTTAAGCTGTCCTGACTCCTCCATTACGCGCGCCTGACCAAACAAGGAGGCCAGTAATGTTTGCAAGTCGTTGGTTATGCTTTTGTACAAGCCATTGTACTGTTTTTGCTCAGCAGCATCCATCTTCAGGTGATAATAAGTGTGTAATGCATGCTCAAAACCCAAAATTGTTTTTGCTTTTTCGCCAAGCTTTGGTGATTTGTGAAGGACCGCCATGATGTCAGACCAGTAATCGCCGAGATTGAAAAACTCGTTCTCGATGTCAGGAGGGCTGCCATACCAGACCTCAACAACAGCAGAATTGCGTTCTGGCTGGTACACAACCTTGTTAATCATAAAAAGTACCTTGCGCATTATTGTCCCTTCTTTGGCGGGGGGAAAAAGCTGTATTTTTGCCTTAAGGTCTTGCGCCTGCGTAATGATGCTGTTCACCATTATCAACATAAATTAACAGAACACGTTTAAAAACCTTTTCCAGGACATCAGACAAACTTTGCCGCGCTGAAGGCAAATGCTGTTGACAGCGTCGCAACAATCAAGCCAACGATGAATCCAAGGATGATGTTCACCACGAACACAATGAGCCACGCAAGTATTGACTTGCCCCACCCTTGATAGTAGAACCGTTTTATCAACCAAACAAAAATCACGGCATTCACAAACGCAAACAGGGCATTGACAAAAAACGCAGCAACCCTGCCCATCACAAAGAACGCTGATGCCATTGCTGCAGGAATAAGGCTCAACAAATAACTTACAACAACAGCAATCCCTGCAACCTTGTACGCTGTCTGCCAAGACTTGTCATCAAAATCAAGCCAACCAGACGCGAGCTTCAGCACAACACCGTTGATTGCAAAGAATATCGCAGAAGAAACAAGCCCAACTGCTGCAGCAACAATAAACTCCAAAAACGCCATAATTCCGCAAATACCAGTGTTCTTTTTTTTAAATGTTTTTGCCCACTAACGAGGAACACCAGCACAAACTGCTTTGGCGTTCAGCACGACAGTAACATTTATATACCCCTATGGAAACATTCTGGTTATGGAAAAGAGGTTATTAATAGCAATAATAATAGTCATTCTTGCAATGCCTCTTGCCGCGGCAATACCGCCGACAGGAAGCATTGTCTATGGACAAACAGGCGGGGTTGTGCGCTCAACAACCCTTCCAACAGAGAATGTCCACATAGCAGCCCAGCAGGAAGCAACTGTTGTCTCAATGCAACAATTAAGCGAGCTAACAAGCAAAATCGCGCAGTTCCAGAATGACGTCAACAGCCTGCGCACTGCCGCAGAAAGCCAGCGCACAGAAACAGCAAGCCAGCTAATCGCAATGAACCGCGAGCTTGGAGCAATAAAGGCAAGCATTGACGGGCTAAAGGTGATGCAACAACAGCTTAGTGAAATCAAGCCTGAGCTTGAAAAGCCCAAAGAAATAATACCGCCAATGAGCCTCACACTGCTGTCAGTTGCAAACGCAGTCCTGCTCATAATCGTAATAGTTCTCATTTTCTGGCTCAAGGCCCAATGGAAGGCAGCAGAAAAGGAATCACACCTTGAGGAACACTCAATGATACACCTGACTGACTTCATAAGGGAGGCAATGCACAAGGGAGCAAGCCTTGCAGAAATAAGGCGCAGACTTCTCCAAAAAGGCTGGAGCGAAAGCAAGATAGACGACGCAATACAGGAAGTCAGGACGATGCACGCGGCTTAAGTCGGCTTTTTAATCAAGATCTTGTTTGTTGCATCTACAACTTGCGAAGTAGTGCTGTGAAGATATATTTATAAATCGTTAATGGCTGAAAAACCAATATGGTCCTGGAAAAGCTTGGGGAGTCATTGAAGAACACGTTGTCAAAGATAGCAAAGGCAATGTTTGTTGACGAGACACTCATTAACGAGCTCATAAAGGACATACAAAGGGCATTATTGCAGGCAGACGTAAACGTGAAGCTCGTGTTTGAGCTCACCCAGAAGATAAA